>JAUYSH010000055.1 GCA_030696455.1 Elusimicrobiota bacterium | reverse complement strand
CGCCGCCATCCCGTCGGCCGCCGCGCCCGCCGCTCTCGCCGCCCGGACCTTGCCCGCCGCGGCGAAATCGCGCCAGCCCGCCGGACCCGCGATCCCCGGCGCCCCGCAGGCGCCGAAGACCGCCCTGGAGGGCCTCAAGACCGAGCTCGAGACCCCGGCTCCGGACGCTCGCGATCTCGCCGGCGGCCGCGAGCACGCCGCGCGCTCCTTCGAGGCCAAGCTCGGCGTCGAGTCCTACGTTCCCGCCGCGTTGGCCGCCTTCACCGAAGGCGCGTTCCATCCGTTGGCCAAGGTCCAAACCCCTCCGCCGGCGCAGCCCGGCGACGACGGCGGCGGCCCGACGAAGACGCGCCCCGTCGCGTTCAACGGCGAAACCTTTCCCTCCGTCGCCTTCCGGCCCAACGAGCCCGTCGAGGCCCACATCGTCAATGCCATCCAGAGCTCGAAGGAATCCATCCAAATCGTCCTCTACGAGTTCACCTCCCGCTCCATCCTCAAGGCCCTGCTTGCCGCCAAGAAGCGCGGCGTCAAGCTCGAGATCATCCTTGACGACACCAGCGTCAACCCGCGCAACGAGCCCGACTCCGACTACAAGCGCTACCGCAGCGAACAGATCTGGGCGCTGATCCGCAACCAAGCCGACGTCACCGTCCTCGGCAGCCCGACGCGTTACGGCATCAACCACCACAAGTTCGCGGTGTTCGACGGGAAGCTGGCCGAGTTCGGCTCCTACAACTGGACCTACACCTCCGAGAAGAACCATTACGAGAACGTGGTGTTCTCCGCGGACGCAGACCGGGTCAAGGCCTACCGGGACGCCTGGGCGCACCTGAGGGCCCTGAGCGTCAGCGTCGCCGACTCCGCGACGAAGCAGTGGACGCTCGACATCCCCGCGCCCCCTTCGGACGCGCAGAAGCGCGTCGAGTTCAACGGGACCCGCCTGCCGGCGTGGATCTTCAACCCCAGCGACCTGTTCGAGGACTCCATCGCCGCCGCGATCGACGCCTCGAAGGTCTCCGTCGACGCCGCGGCCTTCGTCATGACGTCGCGCAAGATCATCGACGCCATGGACCGCGCCGTCAAGCGCGGCGTGGCCGTGCGCATGGTCGCCGACAAGAGCCAGTCGCAGTACGAGCACGTCCAGCTCTTCCTGGGCTGGCTGCAGCGCCGCGGCGTGCAGCTGCGCGTGCTCTCCGGCCCCAACGGCGAGGAGAGCGACTTCCCCCTGGCCGAGAAGATGCACAACAAGTACTTCATCTTCGACGGCAAGCTCGTCGAGACCGGCTCGGGCAACGCGAGCAAGAACGCGGCCGTGGCCAACTTCGAGAACGCGAACTTCCTCGACGACCCGACCGACGTCGCGGCATTCGCCAAGACCTTCCAGCACATGTTCGACATCGCGCAGACGGCCCCGGCCTACCCCGAAGGCGAGGTCCCGACCGACGCGCAGATGCGCGAGAACGCCCTCCAGCCGCGCGGACCGCCGCCGCCGCCCGAGCCCGGCCACGATCCCCTCCCGCCCTCGAAGCGGATCGCCTTCAACGGCGTGGACTTCCCCGTCAGCGCGATCCGGCCGCACGAACCGATCGAGGCCGAGCTCATCAAGCAGATCGACTCCGCGGCCAAGACGCTGCGCGTCGCGATGTATGAATTCAACCTGAAGAGCATGTGGGACGCCCTTCACCGGGCGAAAGAGCGCGGCGTCAAGATCGAGATCGTGCTCGACCGCAGCCACGTGTACACGACCGGCTACGAGGACGACGGCATCACGCCGCGCAAGCCCAAGCAGATGATCGTCGACCTGATCAAGGAAGGCTTCGACGTGCTCCTCCTCAAGGGCCGCAACGGCGGCATCATGCACAACAAGTTCATCGTCGCCGACGAGGCGCTCGTCTCGATGGGCTCCTTCAACTACACCCCCCAATCCGAGGACGACCATTACGAGAACGTCTTCTTCTCGATCGACAAGGCGCGCGTCTCCGGCTACCTCAGATACTTCGAGTACATGCGCGGCCTCGCCGAGGAGCCGGACCTGGACAAGCTCGAGGAGATCGTCTCCCGCTCCGACGCCGCCTTCCCCGAGGCCGACGAGGCCGAGCCGGAGATGGCCGGGCGCGGCAAGCCCCTTCCACCCGCTCCTCCGATGGAGACCGAGAAGCCGGTCAAGCTCGGCCGCCTGCGCTTCCCCGTCCACTTGTTCTCGCCGAACTCGGGCATCGAGGCCGCGCTCATCCGCGCGATCGACGCCTCGAAGGCCACCGTGCAGGTCGCCATGTTCAGCTTTTTCTCCCAGCCGATCGCCGAGGCACTGCTGCGCGCCAAGGACCGCGGCGTCAAGGTGCAGGTCGTCATGGACAAGAGCCAGACCGGGACGTCCAAGCTCGACGAGTTTTTCGCCTGGCACGGCGTCGACCTGCGCCTGATCAGCGGCCCCGACCGCACGCGCGATCCGCGCTACCAGAAGATGCACAACAAGTTCGCGATCTTCGACGGCAAGATGCTCGAGAGCGGCTCGTTCAACTTCTCGACGCGGGCCGAGACGCTGAGCTTCGAGAACGCGAACTTCTTCAACGACGCCGACGAGATCGCCCGCTTCGCGGCCGCCTTCCTGCAGATGTTCGAGCGGGGAATGAAGCCGCGCGCGCCCCGGCGCGAGCCGAAGTTCGCCGTTCCCGCCGCCGCTGCGGACGCCTAGCTCAACGGGCGGCGCGCTTGGGGCGGATCACCCGGATGTTCAGTCCCCGCGTCCGGGAAGACTCCAATATGCGCAATTCTCCCACGCGGCCCGGTCGGTCGGGACGCGGCCGCTTCAGGGCCCTCTTCGCCTTCCGTTCGATGGCCATGTCGCACCTCCTCCCGGCAGTATAGCCCCGGGACGGGGAAACGGGGCGTAACGCTATTATTCGCGCTTCGTGACTTACGCGAAGGCCGCCAAGAATCGTACTATGCCCCCATGGCTAACAATATCTATGTCGGCGGCTTCCCGTACAAGACCACGAAGGAAGACCTGGCCAAGCTCTTCTCGGCGTGCGGCACGGTCCTGAGCGCCAAGGTCATCCTTGATCGCGAGACCGGCCGGCCCAAGGGCTTCGGCTTCGTCGAGATGTCCACCGACGCCGAGGCGAAGATCGCCGTCGAGAAGCTCAACGGCGCGTTCATCGGCGACCGCAAGATCTTCGTCGTGGAGGGCCGCGTGGACAAGACCCGCCCCCAAGGATACACCCCCAAGCCCAGCTTCAGCGATTCGCCGAAGGCGAATCGGCCCGGCTTCATCGAGCGCCGCTCCGGCAAGGACCGCCGCGGCCAGCCCGCCGCGTCCGAGCGGCGAGACGCCGCGCCGACGCCCATGCCCGCCGCGCCCGCCCCCTTCGCGAAGAAGCCCTGGGTCAAGAAGCCGCTCGACGCGGCCAGGAAGCCCTGGGAGAAGAAGCCCTTCGACGCCGCCAAGAAGCCCTGGGAGAAGAAGCCCTTCGACGCCGCGGCCAAGAAGCCGTTCGATCGCAAACCGCCGGCGCGCGGCCCGAAGTGGACGCCTAAAAAGCCTTAATTAGTTACAAATATTCCATGACGGATTTCGTACAATCTGCCATGGCCGCGATGACCAACGCCAAGCGACGCGCCTCGCCCGCGATAGCCTCCGGCTTCCGCGCGCTGTACGAGCGCTCCCCCATCGGCATCGCCGAGCTCGACGACGACGGGCGCTTCCTTCACGCCAACACGGCGCTGCAGCGGATGCTCGGCCTGTCCGAGGTCGAGCTCCGCAGGCGAAAGTTCAACGACGTCACGCACGCCGACGACGCCGCCGAATGCGCCGTCCGGTTCGGCAGCCTCGTCCGACGCGAAATCGACCACTTCGAGATCGAGAAACGCTTCCTGCGCAAGGACGGCGGGATCGTCTGGACGCACACCGTCGTCACCGCCATTCGCACGAAAACCCGCTCGCGCGGCATGATCTGCATGACCATCGACGTCACCGAACGCCGCCGGGCCCAGGAGGAGCTCGGCCGCCTGAGGCTGGAGCTCGAGGAGCGCATCGAGGCCCGCACCTCCGAGCTGTCCTTCAACGCCGCGATGCTGGCCGCCCAGCAGGAGAGCTCCCCCGACGGCCTCCTGGTCGTCGACGCCGAGGGCCGTATCATCGCGCGCAACAAGCGCTTCGCGCGGATGTGGGCCATTCCCGAGACGGTGCTGGCGACGGGCTCCGACGAGCAGGCGATCGCCAGCGTGCTCTCGATGCTCGTCTCGCCGGAGGACTTTCTCGCCCGGGTGCGCCAGCTCTACGATCACCCCGACGAGAGAAGCACCGACGAGCTGTTTCTGCGCGATGGCCGCGTCTTCGAGCGCTACTCGAGCCCCGTGCGGGGCGAGGACGGGCGCCTGTACGGACGCGTCTGGCACTTCCGCGACACCACCGAGCGCGTGCGCCACGACAACGAGATCCGGGAGAAGACCGAGGCGCTCGCCCGGTCGAACGCCGAGCTTGAGCTGTACGCCTACGCGGCCTCCCACGATCTGAGCGCGCCGCTGAGCCGGATCCTCTCGTTCGCGGGCCTGCTGCAGGAGCGGGTGAAGGGCAAGCTCGCCGCCGACGAGCTCGACCTCCTGGCGCGCATGCGGAAATCGGCCGCGGCGGCGCTCAAGCTCGTCAGCGACATGCTGACCTTGTCGCGGGTCGGACGCGATCCCCTCCCCCATGAGTCCGTCGACCTCGGCTCTCTCCTCGGCGAGGTCAAGGCCGAGTTGGCCGCGGAGCTCGCCCGCGCCGGCGCCCGGATCGAGGCGGGCCGCCTCCCGGTCCTGCGCGCGCATATGATTCCGCTGCACAACCTCCTGCTGAACCTGCTCTCCAACGCCCTGAAATTTCGAAGCCCGGACCGGCCGTGCGTCGTCCGCGTCGAAAGCCGCCGGGACGGCGACGCCGTGGAGCTCACGGTCGCCGACAACGGCATCGGCTTCGACCAGGGCTATGCCGAGAAGATCTTCCAGCCTTTCCTGCGCCTGCACACCTCCAGCGAGTACGAGGGCAGCGGCATCGGCCTGGCGATCTGCCGGCGCGTGGCCCAGCGCTACGGCGGCTCCCTGACGGCCGCCGGCGAGGAAGGAAAGGGCGCGGTCTTCACCTTGCGCCTGCCCGCCTCGATGCTCGCGGCCTGACGGCTGAAACGTTGCGTTCGCCGCCGGGGAACGTGATGGGCCCTGAATATCGGACTTTTATATCCTCATTTAGTATCCTCTTCCCATCCGCTCCGGCGGCGGAGGAGACACCCCGATGAAACCCGCGATCAAAGAGCTCATGAACGACCATCAGACCATCCTGCGCATGCTCAGAGCGCTCAACGGCATGTGCCTGCGCCTGGGCGAGGGAAAGCCGGTGACCACAGACGACCTCGGCGCGGCGCTCGACTTCATCAAGGTGTTCGCCGACTACGCCCACCACGGAAAGGAGGAGGACCTCCTGTTCCCCGCGATGGAGGAAGCCGGCTTCCCGCGCGACGGGGGCCCCATCGCCGTGATGCTGATGGAGCACGCCCAAGGACGCGCCTATGTCCAGGCTCTCGCCGCGGCCCTCGAGCGCGTGCGCGCCGGCGAGACGGCGGCGCTCAAGGACGCGGCTCGCGCCGCCTCCGGCTACTCCGCCCTGCTGTCGGCTCACATCGGCAAGGAGGACAACATCCTCTACCCGATGGCCATGGAAGCGCTCCCCGAGGCCCGCTGGGAGACCCTGAAAACCGAGTTCGCCCGCATCGAAGCCGAGCGTATGGGACCGCAGCGCCGGGCCGTGTACGAGGCGCTCGTCGAGCGCCTGCTGGCCGCCTACCCCGCGCCGGAGCTCGCCCGGCCCGCCGGCGGGATGTGCCATTGACGCGCCTATAGACGTTCCCTGAGAGGAATCCCCCATGCCGAAGAAGAAGGCCGCTAAAGAGAGCCTCACCTACGAGCGCAAGAGCGGCTACGCGAGCCTCTCGCCCGCCGACTCCAAGCGGATGGAGGATATCTCCCGGGATTACCTCGCCTTCCTCGGCACGGCCAAGACCGAGCGCGAGGCGCACGACGAGGCGGTCAAGCGCCTCGAGGCCGCGGGCTTCCGCGACCTCGAGGGCCTGCCCGCCGGCTCGCGCCTCGCGGCGGGAGACAAGGTTTTTCGCGCGGGCGCGGGCAAGACCGTCGCCGCCTTCGTCGTCGGCCGCAAGCCGCTCGAGGAGGGGCTGCACATCCTCGGCGCGCACATCGACTCCCCACGACTGGACGTCAAGCAGAACCCGCTGTACGAGAGCGGCGAGATGGCGCTGCTCGACACGCACTACTACGGCGGCATCAAGAAGTACCAGTGGGTCTCGATCCCGCTGGCCCTGCACGGCGTCTTCGTGCGTCCCGACGGCAAGAAGATCAGCCTGACCATCGGCGAGGAGCCCGGCGACCCCGTCTTCACGATCACCGACCTCCTGCCCCACCTGGCCGCCGACCAGATGAAGAAGACGATGGGCGAGGGGATCGAGGGAGAGGGCCTCGACGTGCTGATCGGCTCGACCCCCTCGAAGGACAAGAAGGCCAAGGAGAAGATCAAGCTGCGCGTGCTCGAGCTGCTCAAGGAGCGCTTCGGCGTCGTGGAGGCCGACTTCGTCTCCTCGGAGCTCGAGTTCGTGCCCGCCGGCCCGCCGCGCGAGGCGGGGCTCGACCGCTCGATGATCCTCGGCTACGGCCACGACGACCGCTCCTGCGCGTTCGCCTCGCTGCGCGCGCTGCTCGACCTCGGCGGCGTCCCGCCGCACACCGCCTGCGTCCTGCTCGCCGACAAGGAGGAGATCGGCTCCTCCGGCAGCACCGGCATGGAGTCGAGCTTCCTCGAGAACGCCGTGGCCGAGCTGTTCAACCTGACCGAGGGCGGCTACGACGGCCTGGGGCTGCGCCGGGCGCTGGAGCGCTCCTGGGCGCTCTCGGCCGACGTGAACGCCCTGCACGACCCGCTCTACCCCGCCGTTTCCGAGCGCAAGAACGCGGCGAACCTCAACCAGGGCGTCATCGTCACCAAGTACACCGGCAGCCGCGGCAAGTCCGGCGCCAGCGACGCGAACGCCGAGTTCGTCGCCGAGGTCCGCCGGATCTTCGACGGGGCCGGCGCCTTGTGGCAGTCGGCCGAGCTCGGGAAGGTGGACCAGGGCGGGGGCGGCACCATCGCCTTCCTGCTGGCCCGCTTCGGCATGTCGGTGCTCGACTGCGGCGTCGGCGTGCTCTCGATGCACGCCCCGTGGGAGCTCATCGGCAAGCTCGACCTGCTCATGGCCTGCAAGGGCTACCGCGCCTTCCTGCTCGACGGCCGCCGCGCGAAGTAGCCCGGCGCCGGGCGCATGTGCGATAATGCGCGAATGACGCCTATCGCGGCGCTCGTCCTGGACTGGGCCATCACGGCGCTGTGGCCGCTGATCGGCGCCTTCGGCCTGGCGTATTACTCGGGCGCCCTGTTCACGACCGGGGGCCTCGTCGTCGGCCTCCTGGCGATGTCCCCCTGGCTGCTGGCCAAGGGGCGCTGGCGGCGCATATTCGCGCGGGACGTCGCGCCTTCGCTGGCGATGATGGGCCTGTGCAGCGGGGCGGCCACCGTCATCTACATCTCGGCGCTGGCGCACACGACTCCGGCCAATGCCGCGATCGTGGCCCAGGTCGAGGTCATCTACTCCGCCCTGCTCACCGCCTGGCTGCTCGGGGAGCGGCCCACGCTCAAGCTCTCGCTCGCCGCCCTGCTGGTCATGAGCGGCACCGGCCTCGTCATGCTCCACGACCTGTCCTCGCCGCGCTGGAAGGGCGACCTGATGATCCTCTGCACGCCCTGGCTCTACCAGGTCTCCCACATCTTCGCCAAGCGCCTGCCCCGCGACCTCGACGCGATGACGTTGTCGGGCGGCCGCGTTTTCTACGGCATACTCGCCATGGCCCCCGTCTGCCTGTGGTCGCTCGGCCACGGCGGCCGCTGGTCCTGGACCTCCGAGGCGCTCGTGCTCCTCGTGCTGCAGGGCCTGCTGATGTCGTCGCTCAACTTCGTCCTCTGGTACATGGCCATCCGTAAAATGGAGCTCTCCAAGGCCACGACCTTCATGCTCTCCTACCCGGCCTTGACGCTCGTGTTCTCCTGGGCGCTCGGCCGCGACGTGATCGAGGGCGTGCAGATCGTCGGCCTGGCGTGCTCGTTTACGGGCGCGGTCTGGACCGCCCGGCTCACCCAGGAGGCCCAACGCCACGCCGCCGCGACCCATGCGGCCGCGGTATAATCGGCCATGGACAAGAAGCCCGTGCCGTTCGAAAAAACGGTTTTCGTGTGCGTGAACGTCCGCGAGGGCGGGCGCGTCGCCTGCGGCAACCCCGGCCGCGGCGGCGTGGAGCTGTGCGAGTCGCTCAAGCACGCCGTCAAGGCGAAAGGCCTCAAGGGAAAGGTGCGCGTCGCGAAGTCGGGCTGCCTCGACCTGTGCGAGCAGGGCCCGAACGCGTTCATCTATCCCGGCGGCGAGTGGCTGTCGGGCGTGACCGCGGCCGACGTGCCCGCCATCCTCGAGAAGCTCGCGGACGAGCGATGACGACGCTCGCCTTCGTCCTGCTTCTCGCGGCCTCCGCCTCCGCCGAGACGTTGACCTTGCCGGAGGCGATGCGCGTGGCCGTCGAGCGCTCCCCCGAGGCGGCCGCCGCCCGCGCCCGGCGCGACGCGGCCGCGCTCGAGGAGCCGCTGCTGCTGTCGAACCTCGACCCGAAGGTCCTCGGTTCGTACTCTCAGCAGGACGACCGCGCCCCGCGCTCCGCACCCGCCTTCCAGGGTTCTCGAGAACGCCTCGAGCGCTGGGAGACCGGCCTGTCCCAGACGACCTTGCTCGGCACGGAGGCCAAGCTCGTCTGGCGCGGCGAGCGCCTGGTCAACCCGACCCCCTTCCGCGTCCTCGACCCGAGCGTCGACTCCCGCCTCTCGCTCGAGCTCAAGCAGAGGCTGCTGCGCTATTTCTGGGGGCGTCCCGACGTCGCGCGGCGCTCGCGCGCCCGCGCCGGCGCGCAAGCCGCCGAGGCCGACTTCG
>JAUYSH010000036.1 GCA_030696455.1 Elusimicrobiota bacterium | reverse complement strand
CGGCGATCATCGTGTCGTACTCCGCGGTGTGGCGGAAGCCCGTCAGCGCCAGGCGCCGCCGCGTCTCGAGGGAGAGGCGGCATTGCGCGGCGTTGAGCTCGGCCAGCACGCCCGCGTAGTCGGGCGGCGCGGTGAGCACGGCCACGTCCTCGAAATTCTTGCTCGCGGCGCGGATCAGGGCGACGCCGCCGATGTCGATCTGCTCGATGACATTCTGTTCGTACGGATCCTTGGCTTCCGCGGCGGTCTTGGCGAACGGATAAAGGTTCACGACGACGAGGTCGATGGGCTCGAGACCGAACAGCTCGGCCTCCCGGACCTGCTTGGGATCCTTGCGCCGCAGCAAAATGGCGCCGTGGACGTGCGGGTGGAGGGTTTTGACGCGGCCGTCGAGGATCTCCGGGAATCCGGTCATCGTTTCCAAAGGTCTCACGGGAAGACCGGCCTGTACGAGGGCTTTGAAAGTGCCGGACGTCGACACGATCTCCACGCCGAGCTCGTGAAGTCCCTTGGCGAACTCCACGACGCCGGTCTTGTCCGAGACCGAGATCAAGGCGCGTTTGAGCCGGGGAGAGGCCTCGTGCGGCGAGGGCTTCACGACGAACTTGCCGTCCTCGATCCGGGCGCGGCCCTCGGCGAACAAGGCCACGGCGCGCGGATAGATCCAATGTTCCTGCGCGAGCACGCGCGCGGCCAAGGTCCCGGGCGTATCGATGGCGAGCACGGGCACGGTCGCCTGCAGGACGATCGGGCCGTGGTCGTACTCCTCGTCGACGACGTGGATGGTCGCCCCGCTGACCTTGACCCCCGCGGCCACGACTGCCTCGTGCACCTTCTTGCCGTACATGCCCTGGCCGCCGAAGGCGGGCAGCAGCGCGGGGTGGACGTTGAGGATGCGCCCGGGGTAGGCCTTGATGAGCGGGCTCGCGATCTTGAGCATGAAGCCGGCGAGGCAGATCAGCTCGATGCCGCGCTTCTTGCACTCTTGGGCTAAGAAGGCGTTGTATTCCTCCGCCGAGGGGTGCTCGTTCTGCGGGCAGACCATGGTCTCGATCCCGAGGCGCTGGGCGCGGCGCACCGCGCCCGCGTCCTCCTTGTTCGAGACGACGAGGGCGACCGACCCGCGCACGCGCCCGTCGGAGCAGGCGTCGAGCAGGGCCTGGAGGTTGGTGCCCTCCCCGGACGCGAAGACCGCGATCTTCATTAGATGATCTCGACCTCGTGCCTGCCCTCGACGATCTCGCCGACGACCTTCGCCTCGGGCAGCGCCTTCAGCGCGGCCTTGAGGCTCTCGGGGCGGATCACGATGACGAGCCCCAGGCCCATGTTGAACGTGCGCCACATCTCCTTCTCGGGCACGTTGCCGCGGCGCTGGATCTCTCTGAAAATAGGAGGCATCTTCCACGAGTTCTGCCGAAAAATCGCCTTGCGCCCGCGCGGCAAAATGCGGGGCACGTTCTCGACCAGGCCTCCGCCGGTGATGTGCGAGAGGCCCATGATGATGCCGTCCTCGGCGCGCAGGGCCTTCGTGAGGGCGTTGACCTCGTCGACGTAGATGCGGGTCGGCGCGAGCAGCGCCTTGCCGAATTTGGCGAGGTCCCTGCCCTTAAAGACTTGTCGGGCCAACGAGTACCCGTTGCTGTGGAGGCCCGACGACGGCAGGCCGAGTATCATATCTCCGGGATAAATCTTGGATCCGTCGATGACGTCCTTGCGCTTGACGATGCCGACCGCGAAGCCCGCGAGGTCGTATTCGTCCTTGGGGTACATGCCCGGCATCTCCGCGGTCTCGCCGCCGAGGAGGACGCAGCGGCCGAGGCGGCAGCCCTCCATGATCCCGGCGATGATCTTCTTGGACGTCTTGAGCTTCAGCTTGCCGGTGGCGTAGTAGTCGAGGAAGATCAGGGGCTTGGCGCCGCAGCAGATGAGGTCGTTGACCGACATCGCCACGAGATCGATGCCGATCGTGTCGTGGCGGTCGAGCGCGAAGGCGAGCTTGAGCTTGGTGCCGACTCCGTCGGTGCAGGCCACGAGGTCCCAAGGGCCGCTCCCGTCGAGGTCGAGAGGAAAAAGACCGGCGAAGCCGCCGATCGCGGGTGCTTTGGATTGGATGTGATCCACGAGTTTGTCGGCAAGATCGATGTTCACGCCGGATTTCCGGTAGGTGAGAGTCGTGCTACCCATTTTTCTTCTCCATGCGGCTTCCAGGCTTTACGACAGGCACGCCCGCCCGACAGGGCGGGCAAGCTTCAGGCCTCCAGGCCGGTATTGAAACTTTCCAGAGGGCGGCGTAAGGCGCTTGTAGATCGAGTGCTCCATCCGTTCGGTCGATGATCGATAGGGCCCCTATAACGTTCGCGCCGCAGGCGCGAACAACCTCGAACACCTCTCTCGTCGATTTGCCCGTGGTCACCACGTCCTCGACCACGATGACATTTTCTCCCGGCTTGAGGGCGAATCCCCGCCGCAGCTGCACCACGCCGTCGACGCGTTCCGTGAAATAGTGCCTCACGCCGAGCGCCCGCGCGACCTCGTGGCCGATCATCAAGCCGCCCATGGCAGGGGAGAGGATGAGATCGGGCTTCGAGGGGGCCTTCGCGGCGAGCGACTTTCCGAGCGTCTCCGCGGCCCCGGGCTGGGCCAGCACGAGAGCGCATTGGAGGTACCGGTCGCTGTGAAGGCCGGAGGACAGCAGGAAGTGGCCCTTGAGCAAAGCGCCGTTCTCGACGAAAAGCTCCTCGACGTTCATTCCTTGTCCAGGGACTTCGGGGCGGCGGCCTTCATCTCGGCCAGGATGTCCAGGGCCGCCTTCCGCGGGTCGGCGGCATGGGTGATCGGGCGGCCGATCACGACGAAATCGATGCCCAGCCTCGCCGCCTCGCCGGGCGTCATGACGCGGCTCTGATCGTTGAGCGCCGCGCCCTTGGGACGGATGCCGGGCGTCACGAACTTCATGTCGAGATGCGGAAAGGCCTTCTTCAGCATGCCGACCTCCTGGGGGGAGCAGATCGTCGCGTCCGCCCCGCCGACCCAGCCTTGCTTGGCGAGCGACTTCACGAGCGAAGGGATCTTGGCCGAGGCGGCGAGGATCTTCACGTCCTTGGGCCCCATGCTCGTCAGGACCGTGACGCCCCACAGCTTCGGGCGCGGCATCACCTCGGCCGCGGCGCGCAGCATGCCGGCGCCGCCCATCAGGTGCAGGGAGACCGCGTCGACGCCGAGGCGCTGGGCCTCGCGCACCGCGTGGGCGACCGTCTGCGGGATGTCGTGGAGCTTGAGGTCGAGGAAGATCTTGCCCCCATGGCGGCGAACGATGTCGACGGCGCGCTTGCCGTGGGCGGTGAACAGCTGAAGGCCGACCTTGTACCAGACGATGGTGCCGTGGAGGGATTTGAGGAGATCTTCCTGCTTTTTGATGGAGTCTACGTCTAATGCAACGATGATCTGGGTCATCGTGATGCCTCCGCCAACCCGCGGGTGAGGCGCTTCACGGTCGTGGGGCCGCCGTAAATGAGGCCTGTGTAGAGCTGGATGAGGTCGGCGCCGGCGTCGAGGTGCGCCTGGGCATCTTCGGAGGTGAAAATGCCCCCGACGCCGATGATAGGCAAGGTGGTCATGGAACGGACCTTGCGAACGAGTTCGGTCGCGCGGACCTTCAAAGGACGGCCGGAGAGTCCGCCGGCTTCGGACTTGAACGGCTCGGGCACGGCGTCGCGGGAAAGCGTCGTATTCGAAACGACAACGCCTTGAGCGACCTTGCTGGCGACGTCGATGCATGCATCCAAATCCTCGTCGTTCAGGTCGGGAGACAATTTGACGAGGACCGGTTTTCGCCCGGGATTGGCGTCTTGTACGCTGCTTAATATATCCGCCAGATTCGTTGCCGTTTGAAGATCGCGAAGGCCGGGCGTATTAGGGGAAGAGACGTTGATCACGAAGTAGTCGCCGTGCTTCGCCAGAAGCTTGAACGTCTGGGTGTACCTTGCCGGCGCCAGATTCGCGGGAGTGCCTTTGTTCAGGCCGAGATTGATGCCCAACGGAACGGATGGTCGGGGACTCATGGACAAGCGCAACGCGACGGCCCGCGCGCCTTCTGAATTGAAGCCCATACGGTTCAGGATCGCGCCCTGTTCGACGAGCCTGAATAGGCGCGGTTTAACGTTTCCCGGTTGCGGCTCCAACGTCACCGAGCCGATCTCCAGGAACCCGAAACCCAACCCGGGGAGGATTGAAATTAATTTTCCATCCTTATCAAAACCCGCGGCTAGGCCGACCGGATTGGAAAATTTTATCCCGAATACCGTCTTCTCGAGGTTTTTACCGCCAACGCCCGTCAATATCGAGATAACCTTGCCGGCGCCTGGAATGACGGCCGCCAAGCTCATTATGCCGGACACCTCTTCATGAACCCGCTCGGCGTCGAGCGAGAAAAGCCACGGCTTGAGAGCTTCATAAAGCATGAACCACGCGCCCGCCCGATAATGTCGTCACCGCGCGGCCCTTAAGCCGTCGTCCCGCGAACGGCGTGTTTCGGCTCTTGGACAGGAAGGGGGGCTCAGGGATCCAGATCGCGTCCGGATCCACGATGACGAGATCCGCGTCGGCGCCGCGCGCCAAGGTGCCCTTGGCCTTGAGCCCCAGCAAGGCGGCGGGGCCCGAGGACATGCGCTCCACGAGCTTGCGCCGCGTGAGGACCTTCTTGTGGTAAAGCTCGGTGAGCGCGACGGCCAGCGAGGTCTCGAGCCCGATCACGCCGAAGGGGGCCTGGTCCATCCCTAGGGACTTGGCCGCGCACCCGTGCGGGGCGTGATCGGTCGCGATCGCGTCGATGGTCCCGTCCGCGAGCCCCGCCAGCAGCGCCAGGCGATCCTCGGCGCCGCGCAGCGGCGGGTTCATCTTCCAGTCGGCGCCGTAGCCAGGGATATCTTTGTCGTTGAGGGCAAAGTGGTGGGGTGCCGCTTCGGCGCTGATCCGGATCCCCTTTTTCTTCGCCGTTCGGATGGCCTCCACCGAGGCCGCGGAGGACACATGGGCTATGTGAAGCCGCGCTCCCGTGAGCTCCGCCAAGGCGATGTCCCTGAGCACCTGGACTGTTTCCGCGGCGCCCGGCGTGCCCTTCAATCCTTTGCGAAGCGCCGCGGGGCCTTCATGCACGCACGCCCCGTTGGAGAGGGTGAGGTCCTCGCAGTGGTCGATGACGAGCAGCCCCAGGTCCTTGGCGTACTCGAGGGCGCGGCGCAGCAGGCCCGCGTTCATCAACGGGCGGCCGTCGTCGGACAGCGCGGCGGCGCCCGCCGCGCGGAGTTTGGCGAACTCGGTCAGCTTTTCTCCCTTTTGGCCGAGCGTGACCGCGCCCGCGAAAAGCACGGTGATCGCCGCGTCGGTCCGGGCCTTCGCGCGCAGGAAGGCGAGCTGGGAGGGGGTGTCGCACACGGGCTCGGTGTTGGCCATGGCCAGGACGGTGGTCACGCCGCCGCGCGCCGCGGCCTTCGTGCCGGTTTCGATCGTCTCATCGCCTTCGCGCCCGGGCTCGCGCAGGTGCACGTGCATGTCGACGAGGCCGGGGATCACCCATTTGCCCTTGGCGTCGATGGCGGGCAGGCCCTTGAGGGCGGGCTTGCGGGAGAGGCCCGCCGCGACCGCTGAAACCCTGCCGTCCTCGATCAGGACGTCGCGCACGGCTTCGATTCGGGAGGCCGGATCGATCACCAGCCCGCCGGAGACGATCAAGCGCTCAGGCAAGAGACCTCCCTTGCTCGCACAACGAGAGCACGGCCATGCGCGCGAGCACGCCGTTGGCGACCTGCTCGAGGATCACCGAGCGGGGCCCGTCGGCGACCTCGGAGGCGATCTCCACGCCGCGGTTGATCGGCCCTGGGTGAAGGACGAGCGCCTCGGGCTTCATGAGGTCGGCCCGCGCGGGCGTGAGCTGGTAGGCCAGGGCGTAGTCGGCGAGCGAGGGCACGAAGCCTTGATCCATGCGCTCGATCTGCAGGCGCAGGACGTTGACCGCGTCCGCTCCTTTCAATGCTTTTTCGACGTCATGTTCGACGGTGGCGCCCAGAGCCGAAAAATCGTCGGGGCACAACGGGGTCGGTCCGCAGAAGACGACTTTCGCCCCGAGCTTCTTGAGCGCGAACAGGTTCGAGCGCGCGACGCGGCTGTGGCGTATGTCCCCGAGGATGACGATCTTCTTCCCCTTGAAGCCGCCCCAACGGTCGCGCAAGGTGAGCAGGTCGAGCAGGGCCTGCGTCGGGTGCTCGTGCCAGCCGTCCCCGGCGTTGATCACGGAGGCCTTGAGCAGGGGCGCGAGCTCCTCGAGGACGCCGGAGCGCTCGTGGCGCACGACGAAATGGGTGACGCCGACGGCCTGGAGGTTGAGGAAGGTGTCGAGAAGGGTTTCGCCTTTGGATAATGAGGAACCTACAGGCGAAAAACTCAATACGTCGGAGCCGAGCCGCCTGGCCGCCGTCTCGAAGGAGGAGCGCGTGCGCGTCGAGGCTTCGGTGAAAATGAAGGCGACGGTGCGGCCCTTGAGGTCGTCCGCCGGAGGGGCGGATTTGAATGAAGCGGCTAAATCGAGGATCGTCTCGATCTCGAAGGCGCTCAGCCCTTCCAGGCCGAGCAGGTCCTTTCTTTCCCAGGTAGTCGGCGCCAATTTTCCCCGGCGATGAAATCCGCCGTGATGATTAGACTATTTTAGCGGTCGCGCGTCTATGCGCTCCCCCGCGCCGGTGTTTTGCTAAAATCGGGCCATGAGCCTGCCCATCGAGCTGTCCAACGTACGCCTCTTCGACGTCCTGCGCAACGAGCTGAGCGGGGAGCACGGCCTCGTCCTCGGAGTCGAGGGCGACAAGATCGCCCTCAAGCTCAAGACCGGGGAGATCGCGCGCTTCAAACACGGCGAGCACTTCATCCGGGTCACCGAGGACGAGGCGATCGCCTTCCGCGCGGTCATCGCGGAGCTGCGCCGCCAGGCGTCCCTGCTCAAGCCCCGCCGGCGCGGCTCGCTGCGCAAGGCGCCCCCCAAGAAGAAGGCCGCGAAGAAGAAAGCCTAGTCCGGGCTTTCCGGATCCGGCGCGCCGCCCGCGGGAACGAACAGCAGCCTTTCGAGATAGGGCGAGGTTTTTCCCGAGTCCCGCAGGGCCAGCTGCTTGCGGCGGAATTCCTTCGCGCTCGCCGGCGACCGGCGGCCCGCGATGACCTCGTCGGCGAGGTTGAGGACGAGAATGTTCTCGCTTTCGGAGTCGGAGATCGCGGTGAGCCGCCCCGCGTCCTTGTCGGCCTCGATGTCCATGTCGAAGCGCCCCAGGTCGGCGAGCCGGTCGGGCGGGACGCGGTAGGCGACGCTCTGCTCGAGACGGCCCGCGCCGCTCGTGAGCATCCGGTCCTTCGGCGGCTTGCGGTAGACGACGGTCCTTTTCCAGGGGGCGTTGTCGACCCAGGTGAGACGGTGATCGGACGCCTCGGCCGGCTGGCCGTATTCGGCGAGCATGAGCCGCGACAGGCGGTAGGAGAACGTCGGCCAGTTGAGGATGATCGACTCCGGGGTTTGACCGGACAGACCGATCCCGGAGAGGTCCGGCTCTTCGTGGAACTGCGCGCGGACCGCCGTCGGGGCGAGCAGCAGCAGCCCCAGGGCCGCGCGTCGAACGGTGTCGTTCATGGGTGCCTCCCGTGACCGGCTGAGGCCATTATACGGCGCCCGCGCGCGCGGCCCCATGGACGCGCGGTGAAATTATTTCAACGCTTTCGTTCTCGAGCGGGTGAGCGCGGCGTCGGCGCAGTAGAGGGCGACCGCGGCCCAGATCATGGCGAAGCTGAGCAGGCGCTCGCGCGACAGGGGCTCGCCGAAGGCGAACACGGCGATCAGGAACTGGAGGGTCGGCGAGGAGAACTGGAGGAAGCCCATGGTTTTGAGGTCGAGGCGGCGGGCGGCCTCGACGAACCAAAGGAGGGGCACGGCGGTCACGACCGCCCCGCCCGCGAGGAGCAGCCAGGTGCGTGCGTCGGGCGGCGCGTGCCCGCGCGCGGCGAGCCAGAGAAGGGCTCCCAGCGAGGGGACGGCGAGCAGAAAGGTTTCGAGGGTCAGCCCGACGAGGGCGTCGACGTGCGCGGTCTTGCGGAGCAGCCCGTAGGAAGCGAACGTTCCCGCCAACGCGAGGGAAAGCCAGGGCAGGTGCCCGTGCGCCTTCACGAGCCAGAGCACGCCGGCCAGAGCGAGAACGGCGGCGAGGGCCTGCAGACGGCGCATGCGCTCGCCGAGCACGACGACGCCGAGCGCCACGCTGACGAGCGGGTTGATGTAATAGCCGAGGCTCGAGTCGAGCACGCGGAGGTCTTCGATGGCCTTGATATAGAGGTACCAGTTCGCGCCGATGAGCATCGTCGTCGCGGCCAAGGTCGCCGCCGTCCTCGGGCGCTCCGCCGCGCGGCGCAGCTCGTTCCAGCGGCCGCGCGTGACGAAGGCGAGGAAGAGCGCGGACCAGGCCACGCGGTGCAGGAGTATCTCGTGGGCCGGGACATGGGACAGCAGCCGCCAGTAGACCGGGCTCAGGCCCCAAAGGCCGAACGCCCCGAGGGCGTAGAGCAGGCCGCGGGGCGTTTCCGTCATCCGCGCAGCTGTAGAAGCCGCTTGTCGGCCCGGTCAAACTCCGTCTCGGCGGCGGCGCCGACGACGGTGTAATGGCCCATCTTTCGTCCCGGGCGCGCGCCGGACTTGCCGTAAAGATGCAAGGTCGCGCCCGGGATGGCCCTGAGCGGGGCCCAATCCGGCTCGCCCTTCTCCCACAGGTCGCCGAGCAGGTTGACCATCGCCGCCCGGCCCTCGAGAAGCTCCGTGCGCCCCAGCGGCAGGCCGCACACGGCGCGCACGTGCTGCTCGAACTGCGACACGGCGCAGCCGCCCAAAGTGTAGTGGCCGCTGTTGTGCACGCGCGGGGCGATCTCGTTGACGAGCAGGGATTCGTCGTGGAGAAGGAACATCTCGACGGCCATCACCCCGACATGCCCGAGGGCCCCGGCGATTTCAACCGCCAAGGCGACCGCCTTGCCCTCGACGTCTCGCGGGAGGCGCGCCGGCGCGCGGGTGGCGTGGAGAATGCCGTTGCGGTGGACGTTCTCGGCGACGGGGTAGACGGCGGTCGCGCCGTCGCGGCCGCGCGCGAGGATGACCGAGATCTCCGCCTTGAAATCGACCAGCTTCTCCCAGACGCACGGAGCCTTCAGGACCTCGGAGGCCTTGGGGGCGTCGGCTTCGCTCGCGAGGCGGCACTGGCCCTTGCCGTCGTAGCCGTGCGAGCGCCGCTTGAGGATGACCGGGTATTTCCAGCCCGCGGCCGTCGCCGCCTCGCCGTAGGGGGTCTGGGGAAAGCCTTGCTTGCGCAGGAAATTCTTCTGTGTCAGCCGGTCCTGGATGAGGCCGAGGACCGAGGGCGCGGGGAAAAGCGGCCGGGCCGCCGCGACGACCTCCAGGACCTTGACCGGGATGAGCTCCCATTCGAGCGTCACGAGATCGGACGCCGTGGCGAGCTTGAGCGCCGCGGCCGCGTCATCCACGGCTCCGACGAACGGCTTGTCCACGACCTGAAGGGCGGGCGCGGAAGGCGAGGAGTCGAGCGCGGCGGTGCGGTAGCCGAGGGATTTGGCCGCCTCGGCGATCAGACGCCCGAGCTGGCCGCCGCCCAGAATGCCGAGGGTCTTGCCCGGCGCCAGCGGGTCCACTACAGCGCGTCCCGCAGGACCTTGCGCGTCTGGGCGTCGCGGAACTTCATCACGCGCGCCGACAGCGCCGGGTCGTTGAGCGCCAGGATCTGCGCCGCGAGATGGCCGGCGTTGGCGGCACCCGCCTCGCCGATCGCGAGCGTGGCGACGGCGACGCCGCGGGGCATCTGGTTGATCGACAGCAGGCTGTCGAGCCCCTTGAGCGCGCGCGACTCGACGGGCACGCCGAGCACGGGCAGCCAGGTCATCGCCGCGGTCATGCCCGGCAGGTGCGCAGCACCCCCGGCCCCGGCGATGATCACGCGCAGGCCCTTCTTCTCGGCGGAGGCCGCGTAGCTGAACAGCCGCAGAGGCGTCCGGTGGGCCGAGACGACCGAGGCCTCGTACGGCACTTGATAATCACGGAGAACGTCGGCGGCGGCCTTCATCGTCTTCCAGTCCGACTTGCTGCCCATGATGATGCCGACGAGGGGTCTGGTCTTTTTCACGCGAGGCTCCTTCCGAGCACCTTGGCGGCGACGTCCTTTCTCCAGCGCAAGCGGGGTCCGGCCACGCGCGGCAGGGCGGCGTAGGCGCGTTCGCGCGCCGCGGCGAGGTCCGCGCCGAGGCCGACGACGGCGAGCACCCGCCCGCCCGCGGCGAGCCAGCGGCTTCCTTCCTTCTTCGTGCCCGCGTGGAACACCATCACGCCGTCGAGGCCGTGCGCGGCGCCGGGGGTGACCTCGGCGCCGGGCTTGGGCGCCTCCGGGTAGCCTTCGGCCGCGACGACCACCGACACGCAGGCCCCCGCGCGGGCCGGGACGCGGTCCACGCCCAGCTCGCCGCGCGCGCAGGCGAGGCACAGCTCGAGGAAGTCGGCGTCGAGCAGGGGCAGCACGGCCTGGGCCTCCGGATCGCCGAGGCGGGCGTTGAACTCGAGCAGCTTGGGCCCGTCCGGCGTGAGCATGAGGCCCGCGTACAGGACGCCGCGGAAGTCGAGGCCGTCCTTCGCCAGGCCGGCGAGCGCGCGGTCGAACACCGACGCGCGGATCGTGCGGAGCATGGCGTCGTCGAGCGGCACGGGGCACAGGGCTCCCATGCCGCCGGTGTTGGGGCCGAGGTCCCCGTCGAGCAGGCGCTTGTGGTCCTGGCTCGCGGGGAGCAGGGCGTATGATTTCCCGTCGAGCACGGCCATCATCGAGATCTCGGGCCCGCTCAGCAGCTCCTCGACGAGCAGGGTGCTTCCCGCGCCGGTGGCCGCGAGCGTCGAGACCGCCGCCTCGGCCTCCGCCAGCGCCGTGCAGACGATCACGCCCTTGCCGGCGGCGAGGCCGTCGGCCTTCACGGCGCAGCGCCCCTCGAACGCCCTGGCTGCCGCCAGGGCTTCCTCATATCCGCCGACGCGCGCGCGCGCGGTGGGCAGGCCGTGGCGCAGCATGAAGTCCTTGGCGAAGGCCTTGGAGGATTCCAGGCGCGCGCCTTCCTTGCCCGGTCCGAAAACGGGGATGCCCGCGGCCCGGACGGCGTCGGCGACGCCCGCGGCGAGCGGGGCTTCCGGGCCGATCACGACGAGCTCCACGCCCTTGCCGATACAAAACCGCGACACGGCCTCCGGATCGAGGGGGTCGAGGGGGACGCGCTCGGCCAGGACGCCCATGCCGTCGGAGCCGGGAGCGGCCCACAGCTTCGTGAGCCGGGGGCTCTTGGCCAACGACCACGCCATCGCGTGTTCCCTGCCGCCGGAGCCGAGAAGGAGTACCTTCACGGCTTGATGATACCTAAATCGCGCGGAATTCTGGTGTCAGTCCTGTCGTTGTTTCGGTATTCGATAAGGAGATTCCCCACGAATACTGAAACAACGACAGGACTGACGCCAACTCTAGTCCGTCGAATCGACGATGCGGAAGACCTCGGAGATCGAGATGGTGCCCGCGGCGGCCATGCGCAGGCCGTCGGCGATCAGGGGGTAGTTGCCGTCCTTGAGCGCCGCCGCGCGCAGGTCGTCGAGGCCGGCCTTTTTCAAGATCAGCGCCCGCAAGGCCGGGCTGATGGCGACGAACTCGAAGAGCAGGGCTCGCCCGAGGTAGCCGCTCGAGCGGCAGGCGCCGCACCCGGCGCCGCGCTTGAGGTTCTTCAGCAGGCCCGCGGGCATGCCGATGCCGCCGCTTTTCACCCGGTGTTCGATCTCGGCGATCTCGGCGGCGGTCGGCTCGTAGGGCTGGGCGCAGGCCGAGCACACTTTCCGCGCCAGCCGCTGCGCGGAGACGGCCGTCAGCGCCGACGCGATCAGGAACGGCTCGAGGCCCATGTCGAACAGGCGCGTGATGGCGCCGAGAGCGCTGTTGGTGTGCAAGGTCGTGAAGATCATGTGGCCCGTCAGGGAGGCCGACACGGCGATCTCCGCCGTCTCGAGGTCGCGGATCTCGCCGACCATGATCACGTTCGGGTCCTGGCGCAGGATCGCGCGCAGGCCCTCGGCAAAACCGAAGCCCGCCTTGGGCTGGATCATCCCCTGATTGATCCCCGGAATCTTCTTCTCGATCGGGTCCTCGAGGGTGACGATGTTGCGCGACGGAGAATTGATCTGCTGCAGTAAAGTGTACAGCGTCGTCGATTTTCCGCTCCCGGTAGGGCCGGTCACGATGAACATTCCCTGAGGGCGGGCGCTCACCGAGCGCAGGGCCTCGGTGATCTTTGGGTCGAGCCCGATCTCCTCCAGGGCCGGAACCTTCGAGCTCCGCGGGATCAGGCGCAGCACGGCCTTGTCGCCGTTCGGCGTCGGAAACGTCGACAGCCGCAGGTCGACCTCGATGCCTTCCTGCGAGAGGGACATGCGCGCGTCCTCGGGTCTGCTCGTGCCGATGCCGCGCTCAGGGTCGAGGCCGCACGCCACCCGGATATGGGAGACCACTCGCAGGTTCAGCGCGGCCGGAATCTGCATCATCTCTTCAAGGATGCCGTCGACGCGGAAGCGGATGCGCAGCGCGCCCTCCAGGGGCTCGAGGTGAACGTCCGAGGCGCCCAGTTTCACCGCCTCCTTCAGTATCCGCTGCACGGCGTCGGAGACCAGCTTCTCCTCCTCGGGGTTGGCCTTGCCTCCCCCGCCGAACATCCCGCCGCGGGTCGTTTCCTTGGCCTTGCGGACCAGTTCGATGAACTCGGCCTGGAGCGGCAGCCTCTGCGGCTCCGGGCCCGCCGTGGAGGCCGGGGGCGTCTTGACCGGCGACGGCGGGGGCGGCGGCGCGACGACGGGATCCGGCGCGTGCCGCGAGGGCGGCGCCGCGTCCGGCGCGGTCAGGTCCTGGAACAGCTGGCCGGGCGGATTTCCCGCGTCGGGCGCGGCGGCGCCGGGCCGTCCCGGGAGGTTCACCTCGACCGGCAGCGAATCCGGGATCCGGTTGGCCAGCTTCGGCCTCAGGTTCTCCAGGAGCCAGCGCTCGACGCCTTTGCTCACGAGGGGGTCCACCTTCGCCCACGTGACGAGCAGGGAATTCTCGCGCAGGGCCATGAGCTCCGGCTGCGCGCGGCGCTCGGCGAGCTTCTCCCGGATCAGCCCCGAGCCGGCGCAGATCGCGGCGGGCTTGCTGCCGCCCAGCCAGACCATGTACACGCCCTGGAGCTTGTCGAAGTGCGGGTCGTCGAGGTTGATAGCGAACAGCTCGCCCCAGACGTCGCCTTCGCAGCGGTTCCAGTAGAGCGGGAGTGAAGCCATGACACCCTTATATAGCCTCTGTCGCCGAAAAAAACAAGCCCCGCGAGGTCTACGGCGCGGAGCGGGCCGCGGCGCGCTGCTCGATCACCCGGCGGTGCGCGTCCGTGCCGGGCTCGAGGGCGATCTTGACGAACTGCGGGGCGAGGTCCACCGGGCCGTGGATCTCGGCCAGGATGGAGCCGTCGTAGGCCGAGCGCACAGTCACCTTCCCGGCGTGCATCGTCGCGGCACGGACCGAGACGTCGCACTCGCGCCCGCCGCGCGGCTCCGCGGCGACCGCCGAGCTGAAGTGCCGGCGGTAGGCCTCGACGTCGGCTTCGCTCTCGACGCACACGCGCAGGTTCACGAAAGGAGGGATGTCGCGGACCGGCGGGGCGCAGGCGGCGAGCGCGGCGGCCAGCGCGGCGAGGCCCAGCGGCGCCGGAAATATATCCTTCGTTTCGCGAAAAAACATCGTGATTTATTAAAGACTATCCGCATAACTTAAGTTATGCGGATAATGTCTATTTTTTAATGACAATTTTTTAACAAAACGAAGGACTCGGCCGCCTAGCGGAGAGACCAAGCGCCGTCGCCCTGCAGCTGCGGAGTCTGGTCGCGGTTGAGGCGGCGCGCCTCGTCCTGCACGCGGGGCGTGAGGTAGTCGTTGAGGGCCTTCGGGGTGGTCTTACCCGCGTTCATGCCCTCGAGCAGGAAGTAGGTGAAGGCGCCGTGGCCCTTGTCGTCGAGCGAGCCGGAGATCTCGCTGGCGCCGGAGGCGGCGAGCACGGTGATCTTGGCGGGTGCCGCGCCGGTGTCGATCTTGCCCACGAGCGGACGCGCGCCGGAGGCGAGCACCGAGCGTCCGCCCGCGCCGGAGAAGCAGGAATCCATCGCGACGAGCACCTGCTTCACGGGCAACTCGCCCAGCTTCTTGTACAGCTTCGCCACCGAGTAGCCCGTCGATTCGAGGAAGTTCGGGTCGCCGTCCCACGGCACGAGATGGGCCTGTCCCGTCTTCACGTCGGGCGCGCCGTGGCCGGAGAAGTAGAAGTAAACGCGGCTGTCGGCCCTGGCCATGCGGGGCAGCCAGGCTTCCAAGTTCTTCTCGAGAGAGGCTTTGCCGGCCTTGGCGCCCTTCAGCAGAATGATGTTGCGCTCGGGCACGCCGAGGGCGCGGACGTAGGCTTTGTACGCGTCCGCGTCGCGTTCGGCGTAAGGGGCCTTGGAGGCGATGTCGGAGTAGCTCTCGATGCCGACGATGACGGCGAGGTCGTCGGGGCGCTCGGCGACGGCGAAGCGCGGCGAGGGCGAAGCCGGATAGGAAGCGGCGGGAGCCGCCGCGGGAGCGGCGGGGGCGGTGCCTTGCACGGCCTTGGCGATGCGGTCGATATCCGTGGAGCTCAAGCCGCCTCCGCTGGACGCCGGCTCGGCTTTGCGGGGCCGCCGGTCCGCGACTTTCTCGGCCGGGATGGCCTGATAGGCGGAGCCGCTCTCATCGGCGAAGATCGAGCACGCCGCGCGGGCGTTGATCATGGAGTTGGCCGCGGTGAGCCGGGTCAGGAGTTGGCCGGTGTAGACCGAGTAGACGTCGGCCCGGTCGCTGAAGGTCGCGGGGTAGTCGAAGAGCAGGTCGCAGTCCGCCGGGGTCGGAGCGGCGTTATGGACCGCGGAGACGAAGAAGGCCCGCAAGTGGGCGATGCGCACGGAGTTGAGCCTCCCGGGCGGCTGCTTCATGCAGGCGCGCAGGAAGGTGCTGCAGTCCGTCGCGGCGCCCATGCCCTGGTCGCCGCCGGCGATGCGTCCGGCGAGGCCGCCGCCCATGGTGGCGCCCCCGCCGGCCGGCGACACGCAGGAGGACAGCAGAAGGGCGAGCGGCAGGACGGCGACGACGAGCGCTTTCGATATCACTGTGACCTCGGACGAGGGCTTATTTGACGGCTTCCGTGACCTGGTAGTCGGGGATCGGGGTCGGATACCGGCGGGTGAAGCAGGCGGTGCACCAGCCGCTCTCGTCGCCCTTGCCGACCGCGCGCTGCATGCCGGAGAGGCTCAGGTAATGCAGGCTGTCCACGCCGAGGTACTTGCGGATCTCCTCGATGGAGTTCTGATTGGCGATGAGCTCGGAGGCGTAGGGCGTGTCGATGCCGTAATAACACGGCGACACTATAGGTGGCGACGTGATCGCCATGTGGATCTCGCGCGCGCCGGCCTGGCGCAGCAGCTTGCAGATCCGCTTGCTCGTCGTGCCGCGCACGATCGAGTCGTCGACGAGGACGACGCGCTTGCCGCGCAGCGTTTCGGGGACGGGGGCCAATTTCAACATCGCCGCCTTCTCGCGCAGCTCCTGCGTGGGCTTGATGAAGGTGCGGCTGACGTAGTGCGAGCGCATGAGGCCGATCTCGAAGGGCACCCCGCTCTCCTCGGAGAAGCCGAGCGCGGCCGGTATGCCGGAGTCGGGGACGGGCACGACGATGTCGGCCTTGAGGCCGTTCATCTCGCGGGCCAACGCCTTGCCGAGGTCGCGGCGCGCGGCCTGCACGCCGCGGTTGAAGATCATCGAGTCGGGGCGGGCGAAGTAGACCTGCTCGAAGATGCAGCGCGCGGGCGCGGGCACGGGCGCGAAGGGCTTGAGCGACTTGACCGTGGTGCCCTCGACGATGACCATCTCGCCGGGCTCGATCTCGCGGACGAGCTCCGCGCCGATCAGGTTGAGCGCGGTCGTTTCCGAGGCGAAGATGTGCGCGTCGCCGATGCGTCCCAGGACGAGGGGGCGGAAGCCGTAGGGGTCGCGCACGGCGATGAGCTTGTCGATCGTCAGCAGGAGCAGGGAGTAGGCGCCCTCGACCTGGCGCAGGCTCGCGATGAGGGCGTCCTCGACGGGGCCGTCCTGGCGGGCGAGGAGGTGGATGATGACCTCGGAGTCGGTCGTGGACTGGAAGATGGCGCCGCGGCCTTCGAGCTTGTGCTTGAGCTGGATGGCGTTGGTGAGGTTGCCGTTGTGGGCGATGGCGAGCATGCCGTGCCCGGTCTTGTAGACCAGCGGCTGGGCGTTGCGCAGGTGGCTGCCGCCGGTGGTCGCGTAGCGTACATGGCCGATCGCGACGCGCCCGGGAAGGGCGGCGACGCCGTCGGCGAAGACCTCGGAGACGAGGCCCATGCCGATGCGCGTCTGGAAGTCGCCGTTCTTGACGGTGACGATGCCCGCGCTCTCCTGGCCGCGGTGCTGTAAAGAGAAAAGACCGAGCTGGGTCAGCTCGGCCGCGTCGGGACGCCCGGAGACGGCGAATATTCCGCACATGGCTTAAGTATACCTGTTGAAAACGGCGAAGTCAGCGGGGCGTTCCGCGGGACCTCCCTCTTTTTTACCGGACCCGGGCCAGGCCCGTGCGCGTGCCCACCCACAGGTCGGGGCCGTCGAAGAGCACGGCGCTGACGTCGTCGCCCGGCAGGCCGTCGGCCGCGCCGAGCCGGCTCCAGACGGAGCCGTCCCACAGGGACAGCCCCGCGGCCATCTCTCCCACGGCGAGGCGCTCCCCGTCGCCGTCGAGCGCTCCGAGGTTGACCCAGGCGTCGGCCTTGAGCGAGGTCGTGGAGCCCAGCACCGTCAGGCCCGCGTCGTAGGTCCCGACGATCAGCCCTCGCGGACCCGCGGCCAGGGCCGTCACCCAGTCCCCGGGCAATCGTTCGTCGATGACTCCATGGCGCTCGATCTTGCCGTCCTCGAACCTCCACAGCCCGTCGAGGCCGGCGAGCCAGATCACGCCGTCTTGCACCAGGAGCCTTTGCGGGTGCTGCTCCGGCGAATCGATGGCCGTGACCGTCCCTTGGTTCCAGGCCAAGATCCGTCCCGCCTGCGCCAGATGAACCGTCCCGCTCGCGATGAACACCGCCGAGGTCGCGGTCCGGAGGCGCTCGTCGGCCGGCCGCAGGACCGCCTCGCCCTCGATCCAGAAAACGCCCTTTTCGGTGGCGCCCCACAGGCGCGTGCCGTCCCAGGCGAGGTCGTCGATCCACTCCGTGGGAAGCCCCTCGGCCTTGCCCCAGCTGCGCCAGCGCCCATCCCGGTATCGCGACACGCCCCGGTCGAAATGCCCCGCCCACACGGCGTCGCCGCCGCGCACGAGCTTCACGACATGGCCGTCGGCGGGCCCCGAGGGCCTCAAGGCGCGGACGCGTCCCGCCTCCATCAGATATGGACCGCTCTCCGTGCCGATGAGCAGGCCGCGCGCGGAGACGGCCAGGGCCGTGACGGCGCCGGGCACGCCGGGCACGCGCTCGCCGGAGGGCATGCGCCGTAAGCCGCCCCCGTAGGTCCCCGCGTAAAGCGCCGAGCCGAAGGCCGCGGCGCTCGTGACCGGAAAGCCGCCGGCGGACAAGACTTCGTCGGCCAGGCGCGGGCAGCGCCTCAGTAATCCGTGCTCGCGAGGCTCGTACACGCATCCCGCGAGCCGCGCGGGCCCGGAGCCCGGCGCGCCGCCCTCGAGGGCGAAGCGGCACACGCCGTCCTTCGCCGTCACCACGGCCGTTTCCCCGTCGATCGCCACGGCCGTCACCTTCGCGCAGCTCGGCATCGTCTCCACGGTCGCCGCGAACGCCGATCCCGCGAGGAGCCAGAGGGCGATCACGGCAGCCTCACGATCTGGCGCGAGATGTTGCCCGCGAAGTCCACCGCCTCGAGCACCGCCTCGCCGCGCGCGGCGACCTTGGCGCTCCACACGAACCGGTCCGGCCGGCGCTCCAGCCGCAGGCGCGTCACCCGGCCGTCCGCCGTGAGCAGCCGCACGCGTTTGACGTCGTGCGTGACGGCCACGACTCCCTTCTTTCCCTTGATCGTCTCCAGCACGAACTTCCTCGCTTCCGCCATGACGACCACCTCCGCCCCGTCCGCCTTGACCGCGACCTCGAACACCGGGGCCTTCGAGTCCACCGTGTAGCCGGCCTCCATCAAGGTCCGGCCGCCGTCCGTTCCCACGCAGGTCACGCGGATCGCGTAGCGTCCGTCAGTCGTGCCGCGCGGCACGAGGAAGCGGCAGGCCCATTTCTCGCGGTCCTCGTCCCAGGCGCAGAGCTGCCGTTCCCCGAAGGGGAAATCCGCGATCACGGCGGCGGTGCCGCGCGGCGCGTCGACGGTGAGCACGGGGTCGCCCGGCTTGAGGCGGGGGATGGACACGACGGCCGCGTCCGCGCCGAACACGCCTTCGAAGCTGACGCCCTCGGGCATCTCATTGGGGATCAGCACGCTCTCCAAAGGCAAGGACAGGTCGGCCTTCACCGTGCGCTCCACCGCGACGAAGGAGGTGTACGGGGTGACGAGCTTATACTTGAGCCCCAGGCCTTTCACCGCCTCCACGGCCTCGGGCTTGGGCGTTCCGTATTGCTCGCTCATCAGGCGCTCCACGCGCCGGCGCGCCCAGACCGGGATCAACACCTTGTTCTCCGGGCGGGCCTTGGGCAGGCGCACCCATATTTTCCTCTTATACGGCTTGCCGGCGAGGGTCCCGGTGATCGTCACCGTCCCCGTGGACGGGCCGCCGTAGCGGGCGAAGACCGAGAGCGGCTGCGCGTCGAACAGATCGGGCAGGAGTTCGGGCTCCTGCTCGGTCACCGGCAGGCCGCCCCAGTCGACCTTGATATCGAGCAGCAGGGGATTGCGCAGGCGCTTGTAGAACAGCGCCACCGCCTTCCCGGTCTCTTCGTCAGGCCGTACGTACTGGACGAAGCCGCGGCCCTCCGAAGCCAGCCTTTCGAGCAGGTGGCGGTTCACCGAGGAGCCCACGCCGAAGGAGAACAGCCGCGCGTCGCCGAGGCGCTCCCGCACCAGGGCGAGGATCTCCGCCTCGTTGCCGATATAGCCGTCGGTCATGAACAGCACCATGCGCCGGCGCCGGGGGTCGCGGGGGAAGTCGAGCGCGGCCTTGATGCCCTCGATCATGTTCGTGCCGCCCGCGCCGTCGAAGCCGTTGAGGTAGGACAGGCCGTCGCGGACGTTGCCGGGCGTGTTGGGCACCGGCGCCGGACGGAAGGACGACGCCGCCTGGTCGAAGCGGATGATCTGGAAATGATCCCCGGGGTTCATGCCCTTGATGGCCCGGCGCATGGCCTCCTTCACCTTCGTGAGGGGCTCTCCGGACATGGAGCCGGAGGTATCCACGACGAACACCATCTCCTTGGGCGTCACCTCCTCGGGCCGAGGACGGGCCTGGGGCTGAAGCAGCAGCATGACCCGCCCCTCGTCGGCGGCGCGGTGCGACAGCACGGAGGCCTCGGGCTTGGGCGCGCGCAGGCTCCACTCTAAAGTCAGGTCCTTGTTGGGGATGGTGTCCGACTCCTTGAGACGCGTCGTCACGACCCCGGAGGAGCGCGTCACCGTCAGCTCGTGCGAGGGGCTGCGCAGGCCCGTGACCGGAAGCCCGGCGCGCAGGCGCACCGTGACCTGGATGTCGTGGCCGCCGCGCTCGCCGGGGACCAGCATGGGCGGGGAGATGCGCGGCGCGTCGCCCACCGTCCCGTTCGCGGGGATGAAGCGCGGCCCGATCGTCATCGGGAAGTGGAAGCGGTAACGGCCATCATCGTAGGCGAGCTCGTGGACGTAACGCAGGTGCACGAACACCGTCTCCCCGGGCGGGATGTTGGCCACGGACTGGGTGAACAGATTGGGCCGTTCGGTCTCGAGGAGGGCCGCCGCGTGGCCCGAGGACTTGGCGGCCTCGTAGATCCGCTTGGCCTCCCCGCGCTCCCGCACCTCCGAGAGCACCGTCCGGCTCGAGATCCGCATGAACATGTCGGTGACCGCCGCGTTCTCCGGCAAGGGGAAGGCGTAGACGGCCTCGAGGCGGGTCTTGTGCGGGTTCTTGAAGCGCTGGCTGACCTCGACGCGCGCGAAGCCTCCGGAGACCTCCACGACGGCCTCCGTGTGCTCGAGGACGAAGGGGCCGGCCTGGCGGCCCTCGATGACGGCCATCAGCTCCTGGGAGGAGGCCGGCGCGGCGGCGAGCAAAACGGCGATGAAGGCGAGCTTGGGGGTGTCCATGCCCGGCATACCCGGGCGGGAGCGCGCGGCTTACATGCGAGCGCGGCTGCGCCGATATTAAATTGTCGCGCTTCCGGCATCCCGGGACAATTTGAGCGGCCTATAATGGAGCCATGCCTACTAAATCCGAGCAGCTCCGCTATCAGATAGAACGATCGGGCGTGAAGAAGGCGAAGGGCCCTCCCAGACGCCGGCGCGACAACCTCATCGACACCTCCTTGCCCGGAACCAGCGCGACGGACCGCAAGGTCGGCGGAGGCTGGACCATCCAGCGCAACTTCTCCAAGCGCCAGGACAAGCAGGGGCTGTACATGCTGGAGAACTCCAATACGGGCCGGCCCTCCCGCGTGACCTCGCGCAAGGGCGCGAAGCACATGAAGCCGGGGCACCCCCTGCGCACGGCCAAGGTTGCGGCGAGACTGAGGGGAGGGCTCGTCGGACGGCGTCGCGCCCGCGTCTAGCGGGCGTAGTCGACGGCGTTCTTGAACATCTCGAGCCCGACGGGCGCCTTGCGGTAGGTCTGGCGCGTCCAGTTCGGGTGGTGGTGCAGCGACATGAAGCGCTCGGGGTGGGGCATGAGGCCCAGGACGTTGCCCTCGGGGTTGGTCAGCCCGGCGATGTTGAAGATCGAGCCGTTGGGGTTGTGCGGGTAGCCCATCAGCTTGCCGTCCTCGGTGACGTACTGCAGGGCGATGGACTTCGTCTTCTTCAGGTCCTCGAGGTGGCGCGGGGATTTTAGGACTAATTTGCCTTCCCCATGCGCGACCGGAAGTTCGATCATCTCGGGCAGGCCTTTGAAGAACAGGCAGGAGGACTGCGTGTTGATGCGCAGGTGGGTCCACCGCGTCTCGAACTTCCCGGAGTCGTTGACGGTGAAGGAGGCGCTTTGGTCGCAGGCGTTGGAGTGGGGGAGGATGCCGGACTTGACGAGCACCTGGAAGCCGTTGCAGATGCCGATGACGGGGCGGCCGAGGCGCACGAACTGCCGCAGATCCGTCAGCGTGTGACGGACTTGATTGGCCAGGACCTTGCCGGCGCCCACGTCGTCCCCGTAAGAAAATCCGCCGGGAATGGACAGGATCGCGTAGTCCATCAATTTTTTCTTTCCCGAGCGCAACTCGGTGATGTGGACGAGCTCGGGGTCGCCGCCGACGTGCTTGAACGCGTTGGCGGTCTCCAGCTCGCAGTTGACGCCGGCGGCGCGCAGGATCAGGACTTTTGGCTTTTTCATCCGAGCACCTTGGGCAAAGCGGTCTGCCACGCTTCCTTGAGCTCTTTGAGGGGCTCTTCGAGGCAGGTCGAGCCCTCGAGTCCGGTCACCTTCAGGATCGGATTGGCCGTGGTCTGGCCCATGCGCCTCACCATCGCGGATTTGGCGCTCTTGCCGAACTGGCGCAGGAAGGCGGATTCGTTCTCGGGCTTGACCTCGACGAGTATTCTCGAAGGGGACTCGGAGAAAAGCAAGGTCTCGTTCGAGTAAATACGGGGATCGCGCGGGACCTCGTCGAGGTCGAGCAGGCAGCCGAACTCGCCGGTGAAGCCCATCTCCGCGGCGCACAGCGCCAGGCCGCCCTCGGAGAGGTCGTGCGCGGAGAGGACGTGGCCGCGGGTCATCGCCGCGTGCAGGGCCTTGAAGCCGTCGATCGCGGAGGCGGGGTTGACCTTGGGCACCTCGCCGCCGGTGCGTCCGAGGATGCGGTGATAGAGGGAGCCGCCGAGTTCGTCGTTGGTGCGCCCTATCAGGTACAACGCGTTTCCAGGGCCCTTAAAGTCCATCGTCACGGCCTTTCGTCCGTCCGGCACCGGCGCCATGGCGGAGATGAGCAAGGTGCCGGGGATCGGAAGCTCCTTGCCCTTCTCGTCCTTGGACTGGTTGAACATGCTGTCTTTGCCGGAGATGAAGGGGACGTTGAAGCCTTTCGCGGCGGCGGCGCAGCCCTCGGCCGCGCGCACGAGCGCGCCGAGCTGCCTGGGATCCTCGGGGCTGGCCCAGCAAAAATTGTCGAGCAGGGCCGCGCGCGCCGGATCGGCGCCGACGCAGGTGAGGTTGCGCAGGGCCTCGTCGACGGCCGCGAGCGCCATGTAATAGGGGTCGATCCGGCCGTAGTCGGGGTTCAGGCCGTGGCCGACCGCGAAGCAGGAGAAGTCCTCCATGTCTCCGGTGGCGGCGTGGGGCCAGATCACGCAGGCGTCGCCGGGGCCGTCGTGGCGCACGCCCTGGAGGGGCTTGACGATGGTGCCGCCCTGGACCTCGTGGTCGTACTGGCGGATCACCCACTCGCGCGAGCAGACGTTGAGGTGGCCGACCATTTCGCGCAGGGCGTCGCCGGCCTTCTTCGTCGTGCCGCCCGCGGGCTTCGCGGCGTGGCTATTCGTCCAGGTGGCCTCGCGCTCCACGCGCGGGAGACCCTTGTGAAGGAACTTCATGTCGAGATCGACGATCGTCCGCTCGTGGTGCATGACCTCGAGGCGGCCGGTCTTGGTGAATTCGCCGAGGACGGCGAGCTCGCAGCCCTCGGCGGCGAACACGTTCTCGAGCGCCTTGAGGCACTTGGGCGGGACGGCCAGGACCATCCTCTCCTGCGACTCGGACAGCCATATCTCCCAGGAGTCGAGGTCGCTGACCTTCAGCGGGGCCTGCTCGAGGCGCACGCGCGCGCCGCAGTCCGCGCCGAGCTCGCCGACGGCGGAGGAGAACCCCCCGGCGCCGCAGTCCGTGACCGAGCCGTAGAGCTTCTTGTCGCGCGCCGCGAGCAGCGCGTCGAGAACGCGCTTCTCCTGGATCGCGTGGCCGATCTGGACGGCGGAGGACGGGGCGTCCGCGCCGAGGTTGGCCGACGAGAACGTCGCGCCATGAAGCCCGTCGCGTCCCGTTCTGCCGCCGACCGCGACGATCAGGTCGCCGGGTTTGACCTCTTTCTTGACGGCCCACTGGGGCATGATGCCGACGGTGCCGCAGAACACGAGAGGGTTGAGGCGGTATTCGTCGTCGAACCAAATGCCGCCGCCGGCGGTCGGGATGCCCATGCGGTTGCCGTAGTCGCGCACGCCGGCGACCACGCCGCGCAAGGTCCGCGTCGGGTGGTGGGCGCCCTCGGGGAGCGCGCCCTTGTAGTCTGGGCGGCCGAAGCAGAAGGTGTCGGTGTTGAGTATGGGTTTCGCGCCGAGGCCCACTCCGAGGATGTCGCGCACGACGCCGCCGACGCCGGTGGCCGCGCCGCCGTAGGGCTCGAGGGCCGACGGGTGGTTGTGGGTCTCGACCTTGAAGGCGAGCGCCCACTTCTTGCCGAACGCGACGACGCCGGCGTTGTCCTTGAACAGGGACAGGCACCAGGGCTTCTTGACGGCCTCGGTGGCGGCGACGATGGTCTCGGCGAAGAGGTTCTTGATCGTGCGCGTCTTCTTGCCCTCGGTGTAGCGGATGGGGCTCGTGAAGGTCTTGTGCTTGCAGTGCTCGGACCAGGTCTGCGCGATCGTTTCGATCTCGGCCAGCGAGGGCTCTCTTTTCAGCCCCTTGAAATGCGCCTGGATGGCGGCCCACTCGGGGTCGGAGAGCGAGAGATGGCGCGCGTTGCCGAGCGCGCGCAGCTCCTTGGCGGGCTTGCCCAGGATGGGGAAGTCGATGTCGGAAACCTCGGAAAGCTCGTTCACGGATGGGCCTCGGTGACGACGACGCGGTGGATGAGCGGATTGGCCAGGGACTTGGCCACGGCCTTCTCGACCTGCGCCTTCACGGCGCGGCCATCGAGGAGATAGAGCATGCCGCAGCGGGCGGAGGCGGGTCGGGGCAGGCCGCCCTCGGCGATCGCCTCGGCGACCGTGGCGCCGACGGCGTCGGAGACGGTGGGCTTGAGCCAGACCTCGACGCGCCAGAAGTTCATGCCGTTCATCGGCGCCGGCGCGGCCGGGACCAGGCGGAACTCCTGGGTCACGGCGTCGCAGAGCAGATCCTTGCCGGCCTGGTGCGCCTGGTTCGCGGACAGCGCGCCCGACACCTCGTAGAGGCGGCCGATGCGGACGCCCTTGAGGTTGGTCAGCCCCTGCTCGCGCAGCAGGGCCAGCGCGGCCGAGCCCTCGGCGTCGTTGAACTCGCTTCGGAGCTTGACCTCGATGAGATGAACGTTGGCCGCCTGGATTTTCACGCTCACTTGGTCACCTTGATTAAGAAATCGCGATAGCGAGACAGGGTACCGTCGACGACGCTCTGGGGCAAAGCGGGGGCGGGGGGGACTTTGTTCCAGCCCGTCTTCTCGAGATAATCACGCACAAACTGTTTGTCGAAACCATCCGGAGTCTTGCCCGGCTTCCAGTCCTTCTTTTCCCACACCCGGGATGAATCGGGGGTGAGTATCTCGTCGATAAGTGACAAATTTCCGTTGATGTATCCGAACTCGAATTTGGTGTCCGCGAGGATCAGGTCCCGCTGAGCCAAGTGCTCGCTCGCTAACTTGAACACGCGAAGCGTAAGTTCTTCCAATAATTTGGCCAGCTCCGGCCCCACCATCTCGGCCAAGCGTTCTCGCGAGATGTTCTCGTCGTGCCCCTCGTCAGCCTTCGTCGCGGGCGTAAAAATGGGCGAAGGCAATTTGTCGGCTTCCTTGAGTCCCGCCGGAAGCGAGTGACCAACGACGTTGCCGTTCGTTTTATATTCCTTCCAACCGGAACCGGCCAGGTACGCCCGCGCCACGCATTCCGCGTCGATCCTCTTGGCCTTGTGCACCAGCATCATGCGGCCGTCGAACCAGTTCTTATCCAAGACGACGCCCTTCGGCAGGGCCTTCTGAATCGTCTCGAAATCAGCGGTGATCAGGTGGTTGGGGACCACGTCCTTGGTGAGATCGAACCAGAACAGCGCCGCCGTCGTTAAAATCTTTCCTTTGTCGGGGATCGGCGTCGGCAAGACCACGTCGAAAGCCGACAGGCGATCCGAAGCCACGATCAGGAGCTTTTCCCCGAGATCATAGACATCCCGGACCTTGCCCCTGCGTAGAAGCGGGAGGCCGGCGATATCGACGGAGGAAAGCAAGGTGGTCGTTACTCCCATTCGATGGTGGCCGGAGGCTTGGAGGAGATGTCGTACGCCACGCGATTGACGCCCTTCACTTCGCTGACGATCCGGCTCGAGATCTTCTGGAGCAGGTCGAAGGGCAGGCGCGACCAGTCGGCCGTCATCCCGTCGCGCGAATCCACCGAGCGCACGACGACCGTGTTCTCGTAGGTCCGTCCGTCGCCCATCACGCCGACGGAGCGCACGGAGGGGAGGATGACCACGAAGGCCTGCCAGACCTTGTCGTACCAGCCGGCGGCCTTGAGCTCCTGGCGCATGACGAGGTCCGCGTCGCGCAGGGTCGTGAGCAGCTCGGGGGTCACGGCGCCGAGCACGCGGATCGCGAGGCCCGGTCCGGGAAAAGGGTGGAGGCCGAGAAGATCGGGAGATATCCCCATCTCTTTGCCGAGAAGCCTTACTTCGTCCTTGAAAAGCATCCGCAGCGGCTCGACCAGCTTCAGATTCATCTTCTTCGGGAGCCCGCCGACGTTGTGGTGAGATTTGATAACGACCGACGGGCCGTGCACCGACACGGACTCGATGACGTCGGGGTATAGGGTCCCTTGGGCCAAGAAGGTCACCCCTTTGATCCGTTTGGCTTCCTTGTCGAAGACCTCGATGAAACTCTTTCCAATGATCTTTCTTTTACGCTCCGGGTCCGAGACGCCCTTCAATCGGCCGAGGAAAAGTTTGGAGGCATCCACTACTTTGAGATTGAGCTTGAGCTCCCGCCCGAGCACCTTCTCGGCGCGTTCCCGGTCGCCGTGGCGGCCGAGTCCGGTGTCGACGTAAATGCAGTGAAGCCGCGATCCGATGGCCTTGGAGATCAAGGTCGCCGCGACGGTCGAGTCCACCCCGCCCGACAGCGCGCAGACCACCTTGCCCTCGCCGACCTGCGCCTTGATCGCCGCGACCTGGGATTCAAGAAGCGAGGTCATCGACCAGACCTTCTTGAAGCCGCAGATGCGCCGGGCGAAGTTCTCGAGGACCTTGGAGCCGAGCGGCGTGTGGACCACCTCGGGGTGGAACTGGATGCCGTACTGGCGCTTGGCCTCGTCGGAGATCGCGGCGTAGGGGGCCGACTCGGTGCGCGCGTCCACGCGGAAGCCGTTGTGCAGGCGCGAGGCGCTGTCGCCGTGGCTCATCCAGACCTGCAGGTGCTTGGGCAGGTCCGCGAACAGCGGGCTCTCGGCGACGATCTCGAGGTCCGCGTGACCGTATTCCCGCTTCTTCGACGGGACGACCTTGCCGCCGTGCAGCTCGACGAGCAGCTGCATGCCGTAGCAGATGCCGAGCACCGGCACGCCCGCCTCGAACACGAACTTGTCCGGCCGCGGGGAGCCCTTCTCGTGCACCGACGCGGGCCCGCCGGACAGGATGATGCCCGCGGCCTTGGCCGCCAGGATCTGCGCTCGCGAGGCTTTGTACGGGAGGATCTCGCAGTACACCTGGAGCTCCCGCAGCCGCCGCGCGATCAGCTGGGTGTACTGGCTCCCGAAGTCGAGGATGAGGATCTTCTCGCCTTCGAGAGCCGCGACGGACATTATTTACCCATCCCGATGCGCTGGGCCTTCTGGAAGATCTTGCCTTCCGTCTTGATGGACGGCGCGATGATGATCTCGGTGGTCTGCATCTCGCGCATCGTCGAGGCGCCGACCGAGCCCATGCAGGTGCGCAGGGCGCCGACCAGGTTCTGCGAGCCGTCGTCGAGGCGGGACGGCCCGTAGAGGATCTCCTCGAGGCTGCCCGTGATGCCGACCTGGATGCGGGTTCCGCGCGGAAGGTTGGCGTGCGGCGTGGCCATCCCCCAGTGGAAGCCCTGGCCGGGCGCTTCCTTCGCGCGCGCGAAGGCCGAGCCGACCATGACGCCGTCGGAGCCGCAGGCGATCGCCTTGCAGATGTCTCCGCCCGTGGACATGCCGCCGTCGGTGATGATCGGCACGTACCGGCCGGTGCGCTTGAAGTGGAAGTCGCGCGCCGCGGCGCAGTCGACCGTGCCCGTCACCTGCGGCACGCCGAGGCCGAGGACGCCGCGCGTCGTGCAGGCCGCGCCGGGGCCCACGCCGATGAGCAGGCCGGAGACGCCCGCGTCCATCAGCTCGGTGGCGACCGAGTAGGTCACGCAGTTGCCGACGATGACGGGGATCTTCATCGACTTGCAGAACTTGGCGATGTCGAAGGGCGTGTACTTGGTCGCCTTGTGGCGGACGGTCGTGACGGTGGACTGCACGACGAAGATGTCGGCGCCGGCCTCCATCGCGATGCGGCCGTACTTCTCCGCGTTCTGCGGGATGGTCGAGATCGCGCACGGCACGCCGGCGGCCTTGATCTGCTTGATGCGCTCGGCGATGCGCTCCTCCTTCACGGGGGGGCGGTACATCTCCTGGACGAGGCGGGTGGCCTCGTCGGGGGTGGCGCCGGCGATCTGGGAGACGACCTCGCGGGGCTTGTCGTAGCGCGTGCTGATGCCGTCGAGGTTCAGGACCCCGAGGCCGCCGAGCTTGCCCATCGCGATCGCGAACTCCGCGTCCACGACGCCGTCCATCGCCGAGGCGAGGAAGGGGATCTCGAGCTTGACGTGCCCGAGCTGAAGGGTCGTGTCGACCTCGTCGGGGTTGACGGTCATGTCGCCGGGAACCAGCGCGATCTCGTCGAATCCGTAGGCCCTGCGGGCTTCACGGTCGCGTCCGATGAAAAAAGCCATCGTCATCCTCCGTCGGGAATGGGGTTGCGACGAGGATATGGTAACAAATTCCCCGGACGAGCGTCCATCGCGGGAAAGGCCGCGTCAGCGGCTGGCGGCGGGGAGGAGCTCGGCGACCATGCCGTTGAGCGCGTCGAAGTCGAGCGGCTTCTCCAGGAAGCGCACGAGCGGATCGGCGGGCAGGCGGCGCGTCGCCCACTCCCGGTCGGCGGCGCTCATCAGGATGATGGGCGTCTGCGCCGTGAGCTCGTTGCCGCGCAGGATCTCGATGACGCGGATCCCATCGACGGTCGGCATGCGAAGGTCGAGAACGATCAGGTCGGGACGCTCCCAGGAGGCCGTCTCGAGGGCGTCGGGTCCGTCCTTGGCCCCTAGGATGACGTGCCCGCGGCGCAGCAGGTGGATCGTCAGGAGCTCCACGCAGTCGGGATCATCGTCCACGATCAGAACCTTGGCCATTGCTAACTATGGTAATTTAGATGGCGGGGTTCGTCAAGTGCAATCTGGTCGCGCTCAGTCCAGATCGAGGACTTCTCCGCCCCCGACGCTGTTCGGGTCGTCGGGGTCGAACGGCGGGGCGGGGGGCGCGGCCGGGGCGGCGGCCGGGGCGGCGGGGGCCGCGCCCGGCAGGAAGGAGGTCATTATTTTGGCGAGAAGGGCGAAATCGACGGGCTTCTGCAGGAAGCGCGTTATATCGTCGTCCTTGACCTGGGGCATGACCTGCCCGATGGGGGACGCCGTCAGGAAGATGATCGGCGTGGCGGCCGTGAAGGTGTTGCCGCGCAGGCGTTCGTGGACCTTCGCGCCGTTGGCCGCGGGCATGTTGAAATCGAGGATGACCAAGTCCGGCTTCTCGCGCGAGGCGATCATCGGCGCCGACAAGCCGTCCATAGCCACGACCACTTGATGTCCCGCTTCGGTCAGTCGCAGGGTGAGCAGCTCCACGATGGGCTGCTCGTCGTCGATCACGAGTATTTTCGCCATTGGGCCTAGTGTAATCTCCGCGGCCCGATCCGTCAAGGCGGGAGGTCATAGGACCTTTGCCCGGGCCGGGTGGGCCCGAGGGCCCAAGCGCTTCCTTTCATAGGAGGCTACTCTCATGGGGATGCGACTGAGATTGCTGCTGTCGGCGCTTCTGGCCTTCGGGTCCGCCGCTCCCGCCGCGGCCCAGGTCCGCGCCGTCGCCCCCGGCCCGGTCTCGGTCGTCCCGTCGTTCTCTCCCGCGCTCTCGCCGGCCCTGGGGCCTTCCTTCGGAGCCCCGGCGCTGACTCCCCTGCTCGCGCCGGGCCTCGCGGCGCCCTCGCTCGCGCCGTCGCTCGCCCCGGCGCTCGCTCCCGTCCCCGCGCTCGCCGCCTCCCTGATCCCCTCCGCCGCGCTCCGCCCCGCCGCCGCCGCGCCCGCCCTTCTGCCGGGCTCCGCGCCCGCCAAGGACACGGGCCGCCCTCAGCGCGTCGGCACGAGCCTCAAGGATCTCGGCCGCCTCGCCGGCATCGCCGACGCCGGCGCCGCGTCGGCCGCCTTCGACGGCGCCGTCGCCAAGGCCGCGCTCGAGAACGCCGAGGCGGCGGCCGTTCCTCTTCCGCTCGGCGCCAAGAGCGTCTCCGTCGTCCGCCTCCACAGCGCCCACGAGGCGAGCGGCGTCATCCCGCACACCCCGAACACCGAGCATTTCATCCGGGAGCTCGCCGGGAAATGGGACAAGATCGGCACCCTCGACCTGCGCGTCTACCGCGACACGAAGGGTGATTCCTTCCGCGCCGTCGACCTGACCGGCCGCTCCGAGCTGGCCGAGAACCTGCCCGAGGTCCAGCCGCATGAGGCCGCCCTGATCCGCAAGATCCAGCTGCACTCCAAGGACCTTCAGCTCGTCATCCGCGAGGCCGGCAAGACCCCCGACCTCATCGTCGACGGCGTGGTCACCGAGATGAAGAGCCTGTTCCCCGGCGGCGAGTTCGCCGTCCAGCTCGCGCACGCCAACGAGCAGGTCCTCGCCCACGCGACCCGCCACCGCCTCGCTCCCGGCGCCGCGGCGATCGACCTGACCTCGGTCGACGCCGTGCCCGTCGCCGAGGTGCGCGGGATCATCAACGATTACGTCCGCACCGGCGCCCCGCTTGGGCTGGCCAAAGTGTCGGTGTACGCGGGCAAGGACCGCAGGGTCTTCGTGCGCGGCAAGGACGGCCTGTTCAACGTCGAGGGCCCGCGCCTGCGCGCCAGGTCCGAAGGCAAGGCGGCCCCGGCGCTCTCCAAGCCCCGCGCCCGCTTCCTCGTCCCCGACGCCCTGAACCTGGCGGCCGTCCCCGACGCGGCGGTCCTCGTGCGCGAGGTGACCGAGCCCGCCCGCCGTCTGCGCGCCGCCGGCATCAAGGCCACCGTCACCGCCTACGGCTCGGCCCGTATTTTGCAGCCGGAGACCGCCCGCGCCCAGCTCGAGGAGCTCTATCGGAAATACGGCCGCAAGCCCAAGCGTCCCGAGGAGCGCAAGGCCGTGTACGCCGCGCTTCAGGCCGTCGAGATGTCGAAGTACTACGAGATCGCCCGTGAGTTCGGGGCCATCGTCGCGCGCGAGGGCGGCGGCGAGATCGCCGTCGTCTCCGGGGGCGGCCCCGGCATCATGGAGGCCGCCAACCGCGGCGCCTTCGAGGCGGGCGGGCCGAGTGTGGGCTACAACATCATTCTCGACCACGAGCAGGGGTTAAACAAGTACGCGACGCCCGGCCTCGAGTTCGAGTTCGAGAATTTCTCCACCCGCAAGATGGCCCTGCGCCACGGCTCGATGGGGCTCGTCTACTTCCCCGGCGGCTTCGGCACGATGGACGAGCTTTTCGAGGTCCTCACCTTGATGCAGACCGGCAAGATGCCGCGCGTGCCGATCGTGCTCGTGGGCAAGGCGGAGTACTGGAAGAAGATCCTGGACTTCGAGGAGTTCGCGCGCATGGGGCTGATCTCCCCGGGCGACCTGTCGCTGTTCCACTTCGCCGACACCGCGCGCGCCGCCTGGACCGCGATCGTCGCCGTTCCCGCCGCGCTCTAAGCCGGCGCCTTGACTCGGGGGCACGGCCCTGGCATACTCAACCCATGACCAATGACAAGCCGCTGACATCAGACCATCACATTTCGATCGCCGTCGGCATCATCCTGTCGATCATCACCTGCGGGCTGTACAACATCTACTGGAACTACCGTCAGTTCCAGGCGATGAACGCCTTGCTCGGCCGCGAGGAGTACAAGTTCTGGCCCTGGCTGCTGCTCTCCATCGTGACCTGCGGCATCTACCACATCTACTACGAGTACAAGATGGGCTCGGACCTCTACACCTGGCTCAAGGAGCAGGGCAAGGATCCGAACCCGAACCTGCCCGTCATCGGCCTGGTGCTCGCCTGCCTCGGGCTGACGGTCCTCTCCGACGCCGTGTATCAGAACGAGTTCAACAAGCTGGCATGAAGATAAGGCATCCGATCCCGTTCGCGGCCGTCGCCTCCGTCGCGTGGCTTCTCTGCGCGGCGCAGGCGGTCACGGGCGCGGGGGGGAGCCTCGTGATCTGCCCGTTCCGCCTGGCCACCGGGCATCATTGCCCGGGCTGCGGCATGGGGCGCGCGGTCGTCGCGGCGATGCGAGGGGACTGGCTCGCGTCCTTTCAACTGCATCCGCTCGGGATACCCTTGCTGGCGATCTGGACCGCGTGGCTGGCCGCCGAGGCGGTCAAGGCCGCCCGGTCTGGCGCGAAGACCCGGTCAGTGCTATAATATCGGCACCATTGCGGGATGGTGAAATGGTATCACAGCGGACTCTGAATCCGCTTTTCTAGGTTCGAGTCCTAGTCCCGCAGAATTTAGACCTACAGTCGGAACGGAGCCCTCCTCTCGGAGGGCTTCTCGTTTTTGTAGACTCGTCGTCTGATGTCTTTTTTACCGAAGTTCACGATCACCAACGCCGTCGCGGCCGCTCTGACTCGGATCGAGCGGGCGCGCGGTTTTCTGGATGCGGCCAAGCTCTCGGAGGACTGGATCTCCGAAATGCAGAAGCGTGCGCTCCTCTTGGAAGCGCATCATACGACTCACATTGAGGGGACGCACTTGACCCTCGAAGAGTCGGAAAAGCTTCTTGCCGGTAAAAAGGTTCCCGGTGCTGATCCTGATGATGCTCGGGAGCTTCTGAATTACCGCGACGCTTTCGATCTTGTAACCGAATACTTGGACAACGGGGAGCCCATCAAGGAGGCGCTGCTTCGCGAGATTCACAAACGTTTGGTCAAAGGCGTACGCGGCGACAAGGCGTCTCCCGGACAGTATCGCAAAGGCCAGAACTACGTGGTCAATTCGAAGACCAAGCAGGTGATTTACACGCCGCCGCCTCCGGCCGAGGTTCCCGGGATGATGGCGGACCTGGTCGGCTGGCTGCGGACGGAGCACGGCATCAACCCGGTTCTCGAAGCGGGCGTCGCTCAGTTCCAGCTTGTTCATATCCATCCCTTTGACGACGGCAACGGCCGGACCTCCCGGCTTCTATCGACCCTCTGTCTCTACCGCAAGGGCTACGACTTCAAGCGCCTGTTCACGATCAGTGAATACTATGACCGGGACCGGACCGCCTTCTATAAGGCTATCCAGGGCGTTCGCGAGCGGGGCATGGACCTGACGAGCTGGCTGGAGTTCTTCACGGACGGTTTGGCGACTCAGATGCGGGAGGTCCAGGAGCGGGGCGAGAAGGTGATTCGGCTCGACCTCCTCGCGCGAAAGCATACCCTGAACGACAGGCAACGAACGGCCTTGAGGCACGCGGTAGAGCATGGGGGCCTGACTCTCAAAGACTTCATCGGACTCTTCAAGGTTGCCCCTCGTCGGACACTCCAGCGGGAACTAAAGGGCATGGTGGACAAAGGCCTACTGGTTCCCGAAGGGGCCACCAACAAGCTCCGCTATCGGCCCGGCAAGGGGGCGGCCTAAACTTGCGCCAACTTGCGCCAAAACTTGCGCCAAACTCGCGCCAAGGCTTGCGCCTTGGAGGGCGTTGGAGAGGGAATTGACTGGTGGAAGAGCCATCCTTCGATGAGCTTTTAAGCCGGGAGACGCTGCGGGCCGCGGCCGGCGACACGTACTTCGAGCGCGGCGAGGACTATTTCGAGCAGGAGCTGGTGGAGCGCTTGCGCGTGCTGTCAGGCGTCATCACGGCGAAGGTGCAGGGCACGGAAACCTATGAGGTCCGTATCGCGGCGGCGAAGGGCGGGCTCGAATTCGACTGCACTTGCCCGTTGGGCGACGACGGCGCCGTCTGCAAGCATTGCGTGGCGGTCGGCTTGGCCTGGATCGACAGTCGCGGCTCCTCCGATGAATACGCGCGCCAACTCGATGATATCCGCCGCCATCTGACGGGTCTGGAGAAGAAGGCGCTCGTCGAGATGATTATGGGCCAGGTCGGCGATGACGATCGATTCTTCCAAAGGCTGTGTCTGACCGCCCGGCGAGATGATCCCGGCGATCTCGCGTCGACTTTCCGCAAGGCGATCGACCAGGCGACGAAGTCGGAGCGTTTCGTCGACTACCGCTCGATGAGGGCCTTTTCGCGCGGGCTGGAGGACTTGATTCGCGAACTGTCGTCGGCGCTCATCGCTTATCCCGATGAGTGCGTGGGGCTCGCGGAGTATTTCCTGAGCGGGATCGAGAAGAAGATCCATTCGTTGGACGATTCCGCCGGCTACATGCGGCCGATCATCGAGCGCATCGAAGAACTGCATCATGCGGCTTGCGTGGCCGCCAGGCCGGAGCCGAAGGCCTTGGCCCGGCGCTTGTTCGGCCGGAGCCTTCATTCGGAGTGGGATGTATTTCACGGCGTGGTTCGGACCCACGCCGATGTGATGGGGCGGGAGGGATTGGCTGAATACCGGCGCCTTGCTCAGGCGGAGTGGGCGAAGATTCCTCAGAAGGAGCCCGGCGCCAAGAGCCAGTTCTCCGACGGGAGCTTCCGTATCAGGTACATCATGGAGACGTTGGCCGAAGTCTCCGGCGACCTTGAGGAGCTGGCCGCGATCAAGAGCCGCGACCTTTCCAGTCCGTATTATTATCTTGGAATCGCGGAGCTTTACATGAAGGCGGGCCGCCACGATGAGGCGCTGGATTGGGCGGAGCGCGGCCGCAAGGCCTTCCCTAAGGAAAATGGTTCGCGTCTCCGGACTTTTCTTGCCGGGGAGTATCATCGGCGCAAGCGTCACGATGAGGCCATGGAATTGATCTGGAAAAATTTCGGGGATAGCCCGGATCTGGGGGCTTACCAGGACTTGAAGGCGCACGCCGAACGGGCCGGACAGTGGCCGAAGTGGCGGGAAAAGGCGGTCGGGCTGCTGCGCGAGCGCTTCGACGCGGCCAAGCGCAAGAACTCGCCGCAGCCATGGATGACGCCGCATCAGTCCAGGTTGGTCGAGATACTGCTTTGGGAGGAGGACGTGGAGGGTGCCTGGACCGAGGCCAAGGCCGGAGGATGTCACCCGGAACTCCGGATGAAGCTGGCGCACCTTCGCGAAAAAGAACACCCTCAAGACGCTTTGCAGGTCTATCGAGCCGAGGTCAAACGGATTCTGGAGAGGATGGGCAGTCCGGACTACGCCGGCGTCGTCCGCCTCGTCCGTCAGGTCCGAGAGTTGATGAGCCGTCTCGGTCGTGAGCGTGAATTCGCTGCGTACCTGAACGAGATGAGGACGGTCTACAAACGCAAACGCAATTTTATGAAGCTCCTTGAGAGGGTGAAGTCCGTCGCGATCTGAACTGGATCACAGTCGGCGTAAAATCTGATTGAGACGGGCCGTTGTCATGTCGAGCTGCTTGGCGATGTCCTTGCGCGTCAAAGCGGGGAAATTCAGCAGCTTCAGTCGGCATTCTCGGGCGAGGAGGATTTGATCCTTGAGAGAGCGAGTCTTGGGCCGAATGAATTTTTCACGGGCGGCCTCGGCGAATGCCTCATGCGGTAAGAGGCGCTTCTCGCCTTTGGCCGTGTTTAGCTGACCGAAAGAAAACTCGAATAAAAGGCCTTTTTCGTTTTGAGGAGCGTCCGGTTCGGGCAGCCAATCTCGACGTGAACTGTTTCCGGAAACAGTCAAGTGTTGCGATATGCGGAATGGGGAATTTTCAGATGAGCGAAGCGATTGAAAATCTTGAGTCGGCCATGCAGCGGGCGATGGCGGGCCGTCCTAAAGCGGGCGGCTTCCCGTATCTTGCCGAGACTCTGCGGCGCGCGGGCGTCACGCGCAACTCCTGGTCCTTGCCCGCCTGTCAAAGTCTATTCTTGACCGAGAAGGGCCCCGTCGTCGTGGTGGGGGCGCCTCTGATCAGCGGGATGGCGGACGTGGCGCCATTCGACCGGGCGGCGCTTATCGCGGCCCTGCGGACCGACCAAGCCGGCAGGAGCACCTTCCCTGAGTTCTTGATGGCGGCCTGGAAGGCCGGGGTCGTCGGGTACGACGTCGATTTCGCGGCCCGAACGGTGACCTACGGGGGGGCTTCCGGGGAGACGTATGTCGAAGCGTATCCCGCAGTCGAAGTTTAGGTCGCCGACGCTAGCGGCCGAAGATCAGGTAGATCACGACCAATACGCTCAGCGGTACGCCCAGAAGCCAAGCGATGCCGTATCCCACCACTCCGTCCTCGTTACCCACGGTCTTGTGCATCGTCGTTTGCAGCTTGTCTATGAGTTTCATGGTGATCCTCCCGGGGAGGGCCTATCTCTCATATAGCTATAGCTGGAGAAGGGAGCCTTCACCATGGTCGTGATGTAACGGTCAATCAACCGAGCCGTAGCGCCGACGCGCGGAACTTGCTCAGCTATCCGCATGCGGACGTGCGGCGAGTGCCGCGAGTGCTGCAAGGTCTTCCCCTTGCCGGCGTTGGACAAGCCCGCCGGCGTATGGTGCCGGCTGCTCGGCCCGGTCGGCTGCACGGTCCATGATCTGGGCCAGCCCGAGGTCTGCAGCCGGTACGCGTGCTGGTGGCTCGAGCACGAGGGCCTGCCCGAGGAAGCCCGGCCCGACCGCATCGGGCTCGTCGTGACCGAGAGCGGCACGGTTCCCGTCGACGGGTACCGGCTGCCGGTGCTGGTGATCAATCTGGCGAACCCGGATTCGGATCGCGGGCCCGCCGCCAAGGCCGCCGGCGTCGAGCTTACGGAGATCCAGCGGCTCAACCCCCAGGTCCGCAACTGGGCGACCCAGCCGAATCGTCCGGGCTTCCTATTCCGGGTGCCCAAGGGTTCCAGGGACATCTTTCGCGCGCGCCTTGCCGAGGTCGCGGATTGGAACCCGGGGCCTTCGCTGCTGCGCTACACGGTCCGCAAGGGCGACGTGCTGGGGAAGATCGCCAGCCGCCACCGCACCACCGTCAGGGCGATCCTCGCCCTCAACGACATCCGCAACCCGCGCCAGCTGCGTCCCGGCATGGTGCTCAAGCTCGAGCCCGGACGCGGCCGCCAGCCGTAGCCCTTAGCGGCTGCAGTTCGCCCACAGCACGGGCTCGCCGGACGGAGACGGCGCCTGCCCCGTCGCCTCGCCGGTGACGAACAGCTCGAAGCGGCGCAGCGACGTGACCGTCTTCAGGCGGCCGGTGAGGCTCTCGTCCACCGTCAGGGCGCCGATGTTGCGCGGCTCCGCGTCCTTGTCGGTCTTCGTCCAGACGACGTAGACCGCCGCCGGGGGCGTGAGCCGGTCCGGGTTCGCCAGGTGCTTCACCTTCAGGTCGATGGAGGTGTTGTCGTTGGCGGCCTTGGCGCAGCGGACGGTGCCTTCGGCGGCGGGCAGCGCCGGGCTGGCCGAGAGGGTCTCCGTGCCGGCGCAGCCCGCGGCGAGCAGGGCCGCGCCGGCGGCGAGCAGCCAGGTCGAGATCAGACTTCTGTTATTCTTCATCGGGAGTCTCCTTGTCTTCCCGAGCATACGAAGATAGCCGGGAAGAGCCTATTGCCGCCCTGCAAGGTCTTTGCGCCGCCCGTGCGCCGCCCCGTCACGAAAACGGGACAAGGGCGTCGCGGTCCGGTTCTTCGTCGAGCGGAGCCAGGGTGCTACACTGCAAGGGAGTGGGAGCCGATGATGGAAACGCCTGCAAAGCAATCACGTGCGCGACGATTGAGGGTCTGGTTCTCCTCGCGATTCTCGGGCAGACCCGAAGAGCAGTCGGCCAGCCGGCAGGCTCGAGGCTGGTTCACCTCCCGCTTGTCCGACAGATCCAAGGGCGGCCGCCACCGGACCTTCCGCGGTGTGCCGGATTTCTTCCGTCTGGCGGTCGAAAGCCTTAACGAATACGCCCTCATCACGATGGATAAGGATCGCGTGATCAGCAGCTGGAGCGGCCCCGCGGCGGCGATGTTCGGCTACACCGAGGGCGAGATCATCGGTCAGAGCGTCACCTTGCTTTTCACGCCCGAGGACATCGAGAAAGGCATCGACAAGCAGGAGTTCGCCACGGCGCTCGAAAAAGGCCGGCAAGACGATGAGCGCTGGCACGTCTGCAAGGACGGACGGCGCCTCTGGTGCTACGGTTTGTCCTTTCCGTTGAAGGATGAGAACGACGAGGTGCGGGGCTTCGTGAAGCTGATCCGCGACGACACCTCCCGCAAGAAGAAGGACGAGCTGCTGCGCGACAGCGAGGAACGCCTGCGTCTGGCGGGGGATTCCACCGGGCTCGGCACCTGGGACTACGACGTCGCCAAGAAGACCATGACGGTCTCGAAGCGCGCCGCGGAGCTCTTCGAGCTCGGGGACGACCCCGAATCCGTCAGCTTCGAACAGTTCCTCAGGGGGATCCATCCCGAGGAACGTCAGACGGTCGCGGCGATGTTCGAACGCGCCCTGCTCCCCGACGCCGTCGACGGGGACATGCAGTTCCGGATCCCCATCCGGGGCGGCGGCGAGCGCTGGGTCCTCGCGAAAGCGAGGGCTTTCGTGGACGATGCGCGCCGGCGGCACGGCGGAGCGGACCGTCTCATCGGGACCGTCGTCGACGTCACGGAACGCCGGCGGAAGCGGATCGAGGCCCAGGACGTCAAGCACGAGCTCGAGACCAAGGTCAAGGATAGGACCTCTCGGCTGACCGAGGTGAACAAGGAGCTGGAGACCTTCGCCTATTCCGCTTCGCACGATCTGCGGGCCCCGTTGAGGAAGATCGCGGCCTTCAGCGACGCGGTCATCAAGAGCGCGGAAGGCAAGCTCAATCCAGAGGAGCAGCGCTATCTCGACACCATCCGGGCGGCCGCCGCCAAGATGCAGGGCTTGATCGACGACCAGCTCAAGCTCGCGCGGGTCACGCGCAAGCCCCTGGCCGAGGTCGACTGCGACCTCAGCGAGATCGCGCGAGCGGCTCTCGATGAGCTGCGCAAGAGCGAGCCGGAGCGGAAGGTCGAGGTCGTGATCGCCGGCGGCATGCGCGCACGGGGGGATCGCGAGCTTCTCGCCATCGCTCTCCGGAACCTGTTCGCCAACGCCTGGAAGTTCACGAGCAAGCATGCGGCCGCGCGCATCGAGTTCGGCGTGACGACGATCGGGGAGGCTCCGGCCTATTTCGTCCGGGATGACGGCGCGGGCTTCGACATGCAGTTCGCGCATAAGCTGTTCGGGACCTTCCAGCGGCTTCATCCCGAGGAGGATTTTCCCGGCACGGGCGTCGGCTTGGGTCTAGTCGAACGGATCATCCATCGCCATCACGGACGGGTGTGGGCCGAGGGGGGCATCGAGAAGGGCGCCACCTTCTTCTTCACCCTCAACACCGAAATATGAGCCTTCTCTTCGTCGAAGACGACGGCGACGACGTCGAGCTGGCCTTGCTGGGCTTCCGGCTTCAGAAATTCGAGATCCCGGTCGTCGTCGCCAAGGACGGCAAGGACGCTCTCGATCTGCTGATCGCCGACTGCGAGGCCGCCCGCCTTCTTCCGCGGGCGATCCTCACGGACATCAAGATGCCGCGCATGGACGGGCTCGAGCTGCTTCGTCGCATCAAGAGCGACCCCCGGCTCAAAGAGATCCCGGTCGCCATCTTCACCTCCTCCGACCACGAGGCCGACAGGAATGAGGCGATGAGCCTCGGCGCGGCCTGCTATTTGATGAAACCGTCGGACCTGGATGATTACGCCGGGATCGTGAAGAGCCTCCGGGAACTGATGGAACCCGGCGCCTCCGCCTCCGCCTAATTTCCTAGACTCCCCGAATGACATCCTCCGGCGAAGCTTTGGAGCCCCGCCTGCGCGAGACGGCGCTCATCGTCCTGCGCCGGCACGGCATCGGCGAGGACGACCTGCAGCTCGAGAAGGACGAGCCACATGAGCCGCCCTTCTGCCTCATCCGGGGGCATCGCGTGCGCGTGGAAGTCAACGACGACTCGGTCGCGTTCCGCGTGCTCTCGGGACGGTGGAGCGGACGGCGCGCCGATCACCCGACCGCGGGGGCGTTCGTCGCCGCGTTCGAGGAAGCGCTGCACGGCGCGCTGTCGGACGGTTAGAAGCGGCTCTTGGGCAGGACCTTGCGCGGGTTCAGCGCCGTCCGGGCGCGCCGGATCTCGAAGTGGATGTGCGGCCCCGTGGAGCGTCCGGTGCTTCCCAGCAGGGCGATCACCTGACCCTGCTCCACCTTCTCCCCGAGGCGGACCTTTAAGGACTGGTTGTGGGCGTAGAGCGTGGTGACCTGGGCGTCGTGGCGCAGGATGACGACGTTGCCGTAGCCGCGCATGCGGTTGTTCGCGTACAGGACCTCGCCGGCCGCGGACGCGAACACGGGCTCGCCCTCGTCGGCGGCGATATCGAGGCCCTCGTGAGGCCGGTTCCACCGGCGTCCGAACTCTGAGCTGACGATCCCCGCGGCGAGGGGCCAGCGGTAGTCGCCCTGATAAACCGGGAGCTTCGGATAGCGCCGGCCGACCACGCGCTTGACCGGAGCGGAGGGAAGGTCTCCGGCGTCATGGTGCTTCTCGTAGAAGGCCTTCCTCGCGGCGTAGTAGCCGAAGTCCTTGATCAGCCCGCCCGCGACGACGGCCGTGCCGTAGGCGACCTTGGTGGCGACCTTGGCCGTGCCGTACGTCGCCTGCGCCGTCGTCTTCACCGTGCCCTTCACCAGCCTCACGGTCATGCGGCAGCCGGCCGTCACGAGGACGGCGGCGAGGAGGAGGAGGAGGGCGATCGGCCGGAGCATCGTGGGAGGATATACTCCCATCGGAGGATTGTCCAGGCGTCCTCTTGAAATTTTCGGGAAGGGGGGCTAACCTTGAGTCCATGAAACGATCCCTCCTCCTGCTGCTCCTCGCCTCCGTCGTCGCCGGGTGCAAGGCTCATATGATGGAGACCCGCGGCGACAAGATCCAGCTCCTGAAGGCGGGCTCGGAGAAGCCGGGGCGAGGGGGCGTCATCCGGTACCTGGTCACGGGGCCCGCAGCCTTCAAGAAGGCACGGAGCGCGGACGCCGACCAACAGATGCGGAAGTTTTGCTCGGGCGACTACGCCGTGTCGGCGGAAGGGCCGCGGAGCAAGTTCGGCGCGGACATGCCGATCGGCGGGAAGGCCTCCTTCGAGGTCGACGAGTACTGGTACGTCGCCTTCGACTGCGCGCCGAATGCGCTATGATGGGGCATGCACCCCTGGCATGATGTGGAGCCCGGCGCGGACGCGCCGGCGGAAGTGACGGCGGTCATCGAGGTCCCGAAGGGCTCGAAGACGAAATACGAGCTGGACAAGAAAAGCGGCCTGATCCGGGTCGACCGCAGCCTCTTCAGCTCGGCGCACTACCCCGCCAACTACGGCTTCATCCCTCGCACGCGGGTCATCGGCGCGGCGCTGGCCCTGTACCGCGAGCGGGAATCGGACCTGCGCGTCGGCCGCAAGTGACGGACACGGCTCGCCGGCGTCTCCGGTGGGAGCTGGCCGTGCTCGCCTGCATGTACGTCGGGTATATGGGCTTCATCCTCTCCCGGACGGCGATCTACGTCGCCAGCCCCGCGATGGTCGGCGACCCGGAGCTCGGCCTCACGAAGACCATGTTCGGGGCGGTCCTGGGCTGGGGCACCGCGGGGATGGTCGTGGGCAAGCTGCTCAGCGGGGTGGTCGCCGACCGGCTCGGCGGGCGCAGGGTGTTCCTGCTGGCGCTGTCGGTCACCGCGGCCGCGGCCGTCGCCTTCGGGCTCGCCGGCGGCTTCGCCCTGTTCTGCTTTCTCAACTTCACGATGCTCATGGCCGCGGCCGCCGGCTGGCCCGCCATGTCCAAGCTGATCGCGGCCTGGTACGAGCCGGACCGTTACGGGAAGGTCTGGGGCGTGATCTCCACGAGCTCACGCCTGAGCTCGGTGCTGTCGACGCTCCTGCTCGGGACCTTGCTGGCGCGCATGAGCTGGCGCGGCATATTCTTCGCCGCCGGTCTTCTGACCGCCGCCGTCGCGGTCCTGATCTTCGTCTTCCTCAAAGGCCGCCCGGCCGACGCGGGCCTGCCTCCGCCCGCGGTCGCCGCGGACGGTCCCGCCGGCCCGCATCGCCTCGACGGCGCCGGCCTCGGCGAGGCGCTGCGATATTTCGCCCGCAGCGGGCGGGTCTGGCTGATGTGCGTCAGCATCATGTGCACGACGGTGCTGATGGAGGTCATCGGCTTCCTGCCGCTGTACCTGAAGGAGACCTTGGCGATCTCCCCGGCCCAGGCCGCCACGGCGTCCTCGGTGTTCCCGGCCGGTTGCTTCGCCGCTTTGCTCGCCGGCGGCTGGCTCTATGATCGCGTCTCGCGCGCGGGACGCGCCCCGCTGCTCGGAGGCATGCTCGCCCTGTCCGCGCTGTGCCTCGGCGCGCTGTTCGTCATGGGCCGCGTCGCGTTGACGCCGGGGGCGGCGTTCGCGGCCACGGTCGTCGTCCTGTTCCTCTACGGCCTGACCGTCGCGCCGTCCTACTACCTGCCGATGAGCGTGTTCTCCATCGAGCACGGCGGGAAGCACTGCGGCGTGCTGATCGGCCTCATCGACGCGGCGGGCTACGCCGCGGCCATGCTCTATCAGTTCGCGGGCGGCGTCATCATCGATCGTCCGGGCGGCTGGCAGAGCATGCTGACCTTGCTGCTGGCCACGGCGGTCCTGGCGGCGGTCACGACGGTCTGGTTCGCGCGCCGGGACGCGGCGGCCCACGCATGAGCATCGCGACGATCGCATTCTCGAGGAAGGATGCCAAGCAGCCGTCCTCCAGGACGCTGAAGAAAGTCCTCGCCGCGATGGATCGCGACGGCGCGGTCGCGTTCGCCAATCTGTTCCCCTTGCCGTTGCTGCGGAGGCTTCGCGCCGAGATCGCGCGGCGGCATTCGTCCGGGGAGCTGCGCGCCCGCGGCCTCGTGCGCGACATCGCCGGCCGCTACGCCGCCGTCGTGCCGTTCGAAGGCCCTTTCCTGGAGCCGGCGTTCTACGCCAATCCCGCCCTTCGCGCGATGCTCGCGGCTTTGCTGGGCGAGGACTACCGCATCTCGAGCCTGGAGACCGTCATCGCGATGCCCGGCGCCTACCGCCAGCATCAGCACATCGACGCGCCCATCCGCTTCGACCGCTCCGTCGCCGGGAGGAAGGTCCGCTTCAAGGGCCGCCTGCCGGAGCTTCCGCCTTACGCCGTCACGCTGTGCGTGCCGCTGTGCGGCATGACCGAGGAGAACGGCCCCACCGCCATCTGGCCCGGCTCGCACCGCCTGGCGCTGCGCGCCCGGCCGCCCGGGGAGCGGGAGATCGCCCGCAAGTTCCCCGTCGAGCGCATGACCGGCGCTTTCGGCCGCTCGTTCTTCTTCGACTATCGCACCTTCCACGGCGGGATGCCCAACCTCACCGCCGAGCCGCGCCCCGTGCTGATGTTCGTGTTCACGCGCTCCTGGTTCCGCGACCCGAACACGGCCGACGTCTTCCCGCGCCTGGCCATATCGGAGCGGAGCCTGGCACGCGTTCCCGCGCGCCATCGCGAGCTGTTCCTGCTCGCCCCGGCCGCTCGCCGCGCGCTGTGGGAGAAGCGGTGAGCCGGGCCTAGGCGTCGCCCGCCGTCCGGCGGTCGACCCTCATGCGGCCGACCTCGAAGCCCTCGGCGCATTCGAGTCCGACGAGCCGGCCCATGTGGACGTCGATGTCGCGGTAGCGCTCCGGAGTCAGGCCCCGCTCCTTGAACCGGCTCGCGTGGGCCTGGATCGCCTTCATCTTCACCTCGATCGTGTCGAAGGTGTCGACCCACACGTCGGCGAAGAACGGGATGTTCACGGCGTGGGTGTCCGTCGGCGAATAGCAGAAGACGTCGAAGAAGCGCAGGCGCTTGCTCGACATGCAGGCCTCGTGGGTCAGCTTGTGGTCGAGATGGAGGCCGCTCAGGCTGTGCGTGAACATCGCCGCGGGCTGAAGCTCCTTGACCACGGAGTCCAGCATGCCCACGAGCTGATGCGTCTTCAGATCCTCCACGCGCGAGGGCCGGTCGGGGTTCAGGAAACGGATATCGCAGCCGAGCACCTTCGCGGCCTTGATCGCCTCACGGCGGCGGGTGCGGACGTTGCTGGGGATGCTCACGACGACCATCGTCACGCGCGCCCCGGCGCGGACCAGGCGCGCCAGGGTGCCCCCGCAGCCGAGCTCGATGTCGTCCGGATGCGCCCCGACCGCGATCACGTTCTTGCCCGCGTACTTCGCGAACACGTCTTCCCGGCGCGACGACGGCCGCTCGGCGGTGTTGGTTTTCATGGCGGTATCGTAGCTCGCGCGTCGCGCGCGTGCCATCGCGCGGGGAGAACGGATTTGTGAAGAAGCGTTGACCGGCATTCTTATGTTAAAATCACTTCCACGCAGTTCCCTTCCGCTCGAGAGCGTGAGCGCCCGCCTTCGCTCTTCCGTCCTTGATCCCATCGGTATGCCAAAAGACAAATCAGATCGATTCAAACTCATCCTGGAGCGCCTCGCGCGGGAAATGGAGGCTTCGCTGAGCTCGGGGCGGGACGGGACCGCCGCGGTCTCCCTCGATGAATCCATCGGGCGCTTGTCGCGCGCCGACGCGCTGCAGTCCCAGGAGATATCGCTGAGCCTTCAGGCGAACGTCCGCCAGCGTCTGGAGATGGTGCGTCGCGCCTTGGCCGCGATCGAGAGCGGGACCTACGGCGCCTGCGTGGGCTGCAAGAACCCGATCCCTGAGGCTCGCCTCGAGGCTCTTCCGGAAACCCCGCTCTGCGTCGAGTGCTCCGCATGATGCCGGACCTGGATGTCATCTACGACGCGGCCTTCTTCGCGGAATGGGGGAAGGGCAACGAGCCCTACATGCGCTCGGCGGAGGCTATCGCCGTGGCCCTGATCGCCGAATTCAAGCCCAAGCGCGTCGCCGACCTCGGCTGCGGGTGCGGGCTGTACTCGCACGCCTTCGCGCGCAAGGGGGTCGAGGTTTTTTCGCTGGACGGCGCCCTGGCGCCGTCCGAGCACGCGCTGCCGGTCCCGGTCCACATCCAAGACCTGACGGTGCCTTTCGAGAATACCTGGGGCCGTTTCGATTTCGCGCTTTGCCTTGAGGTCGCCGAGCACATCCCCGAGGAGATGGCGGACATCTTCCTGGACAACCTCGTGCGCTTCAGCGACACCCTCGTCATGTCCGCCGCGCCCCCGCATCAGGGAGGGCATCACCACGTCAACGAGCAGCCGAAGCGCTATTGGGTCAAACGCCTCGCGGACCGGGGCTTCATCTACGACCGGCCCCGGACGGGCAGGATCTTCGAGGTCTTCCGGGCCGCGCCGATCCCCCTGATGTGGATGGCCCAGCACGTGAGCGTCTATGAGAAGACGTCGGGGCCTTTCCTCCCGGGGAAGCGCATGCTGCCGTTTTCCGTGCCCCGCCCTCGCTGACGGTGCTTGCGGGCGGTCTCTCAAGAGAAGTTAACTACCATATGATCCACGTCCACGGCGGAGACGAACGATGAACCGGGCGACGGCGGCGGCCGTCGCGGGCGCGGCGGCCGCGCTCCTGCTGGGCTGGGCCCTCTTCGACACCTTGTTCCCGGTCTTCTTCGGCTTCGCGTTGGCGTACGCCTTCGACCCGCTGGCCGATTGGCTGCAGCGCCGCAAGCTGTCCCGGGACGCCGCGGTGATCCTGATCCTGTCGGGCGTGGCCCTCCTCGCGGTCGCCGCGGTGGGGCTCGTCATCCCCACGCTCGTCTCGGAGGCGCGGCAGTTCGCCCTCGACTTCCCGGATTACGCCGCGGCGGCGTACGACCGCCTGTCCGGCCGGCTCGAGCCGTTCGGCGTGCGCCTGCCGGCCGACAAGGCCGCTCTCCTGGAGCAGCTCAAGAGCTGGCTCACGGGCCTCTCGGTCGCGGCGCTGGCGCCGGTCGGCTTGTTCGCGGGCCGCTTCTTCTCCGGGGTGGCGGGGACCTTGACGGGCCTGCTCAACCTCGTCATCGTGCCCGTCGTCTTCTATTATTTCCTGCGCGACATCGACCTGTTCCGTCCGCGCCTGCTGAGCTTCGTCCCTCCGCGCCACCGCGCCGCGGCGAACCGCTGGCTCTCCGAGACCGACCGCGTGTTCTCGGGCTATATCCGCGGCCAGATCACGGTGGCCCTCATCCTCGCGGTCATCTACGCCGCGGGCCTGAGCCTCCTGGGCATCCGCTTCGGCATCCTGATCGGGCTGCTCTCCGGCCTGCTCAACATCGTGCCCTACCTCGGCGTTTTCCTGGGGCTGAGCACCTCTCTCGTCATGACCGCCGTCGATTTCTCGGGGTGGGGGTCGGTGGTCGGCGTGCTCGCGCTGTTCGGGGTCGCGCAGACGCTCGAGGGCTTCGTGATCACGCCCCGGATCGTCGGCGACAAGGTGGGACTGTCTCCCGTCGAGACGATCGTGGCGCTCATCATCGGCGGCGGGTGGGGAGGCATGCCCGGCATGATCCTCGCGATCCCCGCCGCCGGCTGCCTGAAGGCGTACGGTCGCGGCGCCGCCGACGCCTGGCGCGCCTCTTCTTTCTACCGGGGGTAGAGGCGAGGTCGGCCGCGCAGATCATCCCCTTTACCGTCAGCGCTGGTGGTGATGGGGAGGCCCCCAGAGGGGGGCGGAATTGAATCCGTAACAGGGATGTGCCATGCTACGGCATGGCCCTTCAGATCCTTCTGCTGGCCGCCGGCGTCGCCTTCGCCGCCCCCGCTCCCGCGCCTAAGCCCAAGGCCCCTCAGCGATCCGCGGAGGATGTCCTGTCCGCCGGGCTCTCCCGTCTGAGACAGAAGCGGTCCTTGGAGATGCGCCGCGCCGTGCTGGGCGGCGCCGAGGAACTGCGCGACGCGGTCGCCGCCGGCTCCGGACCCGAGCGCAAGCGCCTCGCCGCGCGCCTGCCCGGCATGGCCGAGGAGCCCTACGACATCTGCCGGGACCTGGAGCGCTGCCGCGAGGCGCCGCGGTCGCTTCACGTCGAGGAGCATTTCCTCGCCGACGACGCCTTCCGCGCCCTCGCGCGGCCATGGATCAAGCTGCAGGAGGCTCGCGGAAAAGCCGTGAAGGTGATCGTGGATCCGGGCTCCGGCGTGAGGCTCGAGCTCGAGGACCTTCCGCGCTGGCCGGTCGTGACCTTGTCCGCGGAGCCCGCTCCGACCGGCGGGTTCGACGTGGTCGTCGAGGACGGCGCCGAGGCGTCCCGCGCCTTCGCCGTCGAGCGCGCCGAGTTCCTGAGCCGCAAGCCCTAGTTCCCGATCCTCGGCGTCGACGCGCTCCGCCCGCGCAAACGCGATATACTATCATCGTCGAATGACGCTCATCGAGCGCGCGCTCCTGCTGTCCTGGTTCACGATCGCCTACAACCTCGTCGAAGGAGCCGTGTCCGTCTATTTCGGCGTCAGCGACGACTCCATGGCGCTGGCCGGGTTCGGCGCGGACAGCTTCATCGAGGTGTTCTCGGCGGCCCTCGTGCTCTGGCGTTTCCGCGCCGAGGCGGGCGTCGGGGCCGGGCTCGCCGTCGAGAGGGAGCGCCGCGCGACCCTGGGGATCGGGATCCTGTTCGTCCTGCTCGCGGGGGGGGCCGCCGCCGGCGCGCTCGCACAGCTGCGCGCGGGCGGGCGGCCGGAGACGACCGTTCCCGGCCTCGTCATCGCGGCCGCGAGCCTGAGCTTCATGTTCTACCTGTGGAGGGCCAAGCGCGAGGTCGCCAAGGGGCTCGACAGCTGCACCGTGCTCAAGGACGCCGACTGCTCCTTGGCCTGCATCAAGCTCTCCGTGGTCCTGCTCGCGGGAAGCCTGCTCTTCATGGCCGCGCCCGCGCTGTGGTGGTCCGACGCGGCCGCGGCGCTGGTCCTGGCCGTGCTGATCGCCCGGGAAGGCGTGCTCATCATCCGGGCCGCGCGGAAGCCGGAGTTCGCGGGCGGGTGCGGCTGCGCCTAGCCTGATATACTGAACCTATGGGAAAGATCACCGATTACCTTGCGCAAGACCATGACCGCCTCGACGCGCTGTTCACGAAGGCGGGCGCGGACCCTGCGGCCCTCGACCTCGACGCCTACGAGGCGTTCCGGCGCGGCCTGCTCAAGCACGTGGGCATGGAGGAGCTGATCCTGATCCCCGCCGCGCGGCGGCTGAGCGGCGCCGCCGTCGCGCTCGCGGAAAGGACCCGGCTCGATCACGGCGCGCTGACCTCGCTGCTCATCCCGAGCCCGACGCCGGCGATATTGGAAGTTCTGCGCTCGGTCCTGAAGCCGCACAACGAGATGGAGGAGCGCCCGGAGGGGCTCTACGAGCAGTGCGAGCTCGCGCTCGGCGCGGAGGCGGACGCGGTCCTCGAGCGCCTGCGCTCCGCGCCCGATATCCCGCCCGCCGCGCACGTCGACGGCCCTCACGTGACGGCGTCCATACGGCGCGCCCTGGCGGCGGCGGGCTACGAAGAAATGGGGAGGAAGATATGAGCGAAGTACTCGACGCGGCGGGCCTCGTGAGCTATTCCGAGGGGGCGGTGGTCAGCCGCACCTTGATCAACCGGGACACCGGCTCGGTCACCGTCTTCTCCTTCGACAAGGGCGAGAGCCTGAGCGAGCACACCGCGCCTTTCGACGCCCTCGTGCATGTCCTTGACGGCGAGGCCGAGATCTCGGTCGGCGGGGTCCCTCACCGGGTGAAGGCGGGGCAGATGATCCTCATGCCCAACGGCGTGCCGCACGCGCTCAAGGCCGTCGAGCGCTTCAAGATGACCTTGTTCCTCGCCCGCGCCGGCGGACCCGCGAAGAAGCCGGCCTAGTCCCGGGCGAGGTCGCGCACCGACGCCCCGAAGCGGGCGAGGCCCGCGCCGAGCACGTTGAGGATGACGCAGGCGTTCCAGAGGGCGAGCTGTTCGGCCGGCATCGCGCCGAGCCGGCCGAAGCCGATCATCGCCGCGACCAAGGCGAAGGAGAGCAGCACGTCGAGAGAGTTGCCGAGGTCCAGCCATTTTTGGGGGGAGGCCCCGGTCCCGCGGAAGGGATAGGTCGCCAGGGCCAAGGTGCAGGCGGCCATCGGACGCGTCCGGGCGGCGAGCAGGCCGGCGAGGTTGATGAGGTTGATGCCCGCGTCGAGGACCCCCAGGCCGACGAGCAGCCGCCCGGCGCCCCCCAGCGAGAGGCCGGCGAGTATCTTGAAGCCGCAGAACGGCAGGCCGACGGTGAGCACCTCGAGCAGGTCCCTGCGCATGTGACGAGTTTATCACTTGCGAAGGAATCTCAGATCCTCCATACTTTGGTCATGTGGGCGCTTCATGAATCCTACGACCCGGCCGCGCACGTCCTCTATCTCTACTTGATCGAAGACCCGTCGGTGCCGCCCGTCAGCCCCGAGCTCGGGAAGCCGAGGCTCCTCGAATCGTTCAAGGACCTGGAGACGGCGCGCCGCTTCGCCGAGGGCTATCAGAAGGCCCTCGACGCCAATGGCGAGCGCGTGGTGCGCGCGGTCCGCTGCGGCATGGAAGGCCGCGGAGGCTGCCAGGGACCGGGGAAGCCCTGCCACCTCGGCCTCGACCGCTACAGCTGCGAGATCCGGGAGCGCTAGCCGGTCAAGCCCGGACGACGCGCCACAGGCGGGCCGAGCGCGAGCGAGGGTTTTCGCGGATCTCCTCCGGGGAGGCTCGCCGCGGCGGAGCGGGAGGCTCGGCCCATAGCCCGGCCGCCGCCTGCTCGGCCAGGGCCGCCGACACGAGCGCCTCCTCGCCGGAGTGGAAGGTCAGCAGGGCGACGCGGCCTCCGGGACGCAGGAGGGCGGGAAGGTCGCGCAGGAGGATCGAGAGGGCCTCGCGCTCGGAGTTGACGGCGATGCGCAGGGCCTGGAAGGTCCGCGCGGCCGGATGCTTGGCCGACGCGTCCTTCTTGACGAAGCGCCCCGGCCCGAGGCCCTTGGCGACGCCGACGGCGGAGGCGAGCTCGAAGGTCGTCTTCGGGACGCGGCCTTCCGCGCGAAGCGCCGCCAGCGTCCGGGCGACGGCGCGCGCGTCGGGCTCGTCGCCGTAGCGGACGAGGGCTTCCTCGATCTCGGCTTCGGCGGCGCGCGCGAGCCACTCGGCCGCCGTGGGGCCGGAGGAGCGGTCCATGCGCATGTCGAGCGGCCCATCGGTCTTGAACGACATCCCGCGCTCGGGCCGGTCGAGCTGCATCGAGGAGACGCCGAGGTCGGCCAGCAAAGCGTCGACGCCGTCGAGCCCGATCTCCCGCAGCACGCCGAGGGCCCCCGCGTAATTGCTTTGACGCGCGGTGAGCGCCGCTCCGCGCGCGCGCAGGCGTTCGGCGGTGCGCGCGAGCTCCTCGCCGTCGCGGTCGAGCCCGATGAGGCCGCCCTCCGGCCCCGCCGCCCGGGCGAGCTCGTAGGCGTGGCCGCCCCAGCCCAAAGTGCAGTCGAGGACCTTCGCGCCCTTCAGCGGGTCGAGCGCCTCGAGGACCTCGGCGACCATGATCGGCACGTGCGCCCCGGCGGGGGTGGAGCCGCGGGCCTTGGCCTTGGCGACCGCCTCGGGGTCGTCGACGAGCTCCTTGTACTTCTGCTCGAACTTCTTGGGGTGGGTGCCCGTGTAGCGTTCCCGGCGGCGGTAGGACGCGAGGACCTCCGCGATCGGGACGTCGGCGGGCGCCAGGTCGTACTCGAGCAGGCGGCGCGCCTCGACCCATTTGACTTGATCGTGGTCGACGAGCTTGAGCTCGCCGATGAACCTCGTCACCATCAAAGCGATCAGCTCGATCTCCCCGAAGTCGTAGACGTGGCGTGTCCGGGCGACCTCGGCGCCGACCGTCGCCTCGATGCCGAGCTCCTCGCGCAGCTCTCGAACGAGCGCCTCAGGCGGCGTCTCGCCTTCCTCGATGCGCCCGCCGGGGAACTCCCACTTGCCGGCGTGGCGGCGACCGGGTCCGCGCCGCGCCAGGAGGACGGCGCCCGAGCGAAGAATGACGCCGGCGCAGACGGGGATCATCCGTTGATTCTATCCAAAATCCGGGTCACGCGGCCGTCGCGCACCCTAGACGCCGCCGCTACGGCCCCCGGAGGCGCGCGCCTGGTATCCTGGAGGCGAGGCCTCGGCCTCGGGAGGTCCCATGCTCAGCTCCAGCCGATCGTCACCCCTGTGGCCGGACACTTTCCGCATCCCGGAGCGCTCCGCGCTCGCCAAGAGCCTGACGGCCGACGTCTGCGTCATCGGCGCCGGCATCGCGGGCCTGTCCGTCGCCTACCGGCTCGCGCGCGCCGGGTCTCGCGTGATCGTCCTCGACGCGGGCATCGTCGGCGGCGGCGAGACCGAGAGGACGACGGCCCATCTCGCGCTCGCTCTCGACGAGGGCTACGCCGAGTTGTCGCGCGTGCACGGCGACGACTCGGTCCGTCTCGTCGCCCGCAGCCATGCCGCGGCCATCGACGAGATCGAGCGCGTCGCGTCCGAGGAGGGCGTCGACTGCGGCTTCGAGCGCGTCGACGGCTGGCTGTTTTCCTCGCCGAACGACCCTCCGCGGGACCTCGAGGAAGAGTATGAGGCCTCCGTGAACGCCGGCATCAAGGGCGTGGCAAGAGCGGATCTCGCGCCGTTGGGCGTGTTCCTCACGGGCCCGGCCATCCGCTATCCTCGCCAGGCTCAGTTTCATCCGCTGCGCTATCTCGCCGGGCTGGCCGCCGCGTACGAGCGCCTCGGCGGGCGGATCTTCTGCGGGACGCGCGTCGTCGAGGTCCGGGGCGGCGCGAGCGCCCGGGTCGAGACGGAGAAGGGCCTCTCGGTGTCCGCCGCGTCGATCGTCATCGCGACGAACACCCCGTTCAACGACCGCCTCGTCATCCACACGAAGCAGGCGTCCTACCGCACCTATGCCGTGGCCGCTCCGCTCGTCGTGCCCGGGCCGCGCGCATTGTTCTGGGACATGGAGGACCCGTTCCACTACGCTCGCGTCCAGCCCGGCGACGACCGCCGCCCGGACACGCTCATCGTCGGTGGGGGGGACCACAAGACGGGGCAAGCCGACGGCGCCCCCGAGGAGCGCTTCGAGCGCCTCGAGCGCTGGGCCCGCGAGCGCTTCGAGGGCATGGGCGCCGTCTCCCACCGCTGGTCGGGTCAGATCATCGGCACGAGCGACGGCATCGCCTACATCGGCCGCAATCCCGGCGACGAGGAGAACGTCTTCATCGTCACGGGCGACTGCGGCCACGGCATGACGCACGGCACCATCGCCGGCCTCATGCTGCCGGATCTGATCGCGGGCCGCTCTCACGCCTGGGAGAAGCTCTACGATCCTTCCCGGGTGCGCGCGGGGTCGCTCGCCCGATGGGCGCGCGAAAACCTCAATTCCGCCGCGCAGTACGCGGGCCACCTCGCCCCGGCGGAGGTCTCCTCGGCCGAGGACATCCCGCCGGGCTCGGGCGCCGTCCTGAGACGGGGGTTCTCCCGGATCGCGGCCTACCGCGACCCCGACGGGACACTGACGGAATGTTCGGCCGTGTGCCCCCATCTCGGAGCCGTCGTCCGCTGGAACTCGGCCGAGAGGACCTGGGACTGCCCGGCGCACGGCTCGCGCTTCGATCCCGCGGGCCGCGTGCTCAACGGCCCGGCGGCGGCCGGCCTGAGCCCGGTCAAGGCGGCCTCGAAGCCGCGGCGCGGGGTCAAGCGCGCGGCCAAGAAGGGCCTCCGGCGCCGGACCGCCCCGCGAATTGGTAAAAAGACGGGATGAAATACCGAAAGCTGGGCGCGAGCGACCTGAGCGTCTCCGAGATATCCCTGGGCTCCTGGCTGACCTTCGGCCTCGGCGTCGACGACGCGGCCGGCCGCGCCTGCGTGGACGCGGCCTTCGACTCCGGCATCAACTTCATCGACACGTCCAACATCTACGGCCTCGGCGCGGCCGAGGCGTTCCTCGGGAAGGCCCTGAAGGGACGGGCGCGCTCCTCCTACGTCCTGGCGACGAAGCTGTTTTTCCCGATGACCGAGACGGACAAGGGTCTCTCCCGCGCCCAGATCCGCAAGCAACTCGACCTGTCGCTCGAGCGGCTGGGCACCGACTACGTCGACCTCTACCAGTGCCATCGCTACGACGCGCAGACGCCGCTGGCCGAGACGATGGAGGCGCTCGGCGAGGCGGTGAAGTCCGGCAAGGCGCGCTGGATCGGCTTCAGCGAGTGGGCCCCCGCGCAGATCTCCGCCGCGCTGGCCATCCCCGGCGCCGCGCGCTTCGTCTCGAGCCAGCCTCAGTACTCGATCATCGCGCGCCGCCACGAGCCCGAGGTCTTCCCTCTGTGCGCGAAGCACGGGATCGGCCAGATCGTCTGGTCGCCGCTGGCCCAGGGCATCCTCACGGGGAAGTACAAGCGCGGCGCCCCGCCGCCGGCCGGCACGCGCGCGACGAGCCCCGACATGAGCGGCTTCATGAGCCACTGGCTCAACGACGAGAACCTCGCCAAGGTCGACCGCCTGCGCCCGATCGCGGCGCAGGCCGGGATGACCTTGGCGCACCTCGCGCTCGCCTGGGTGCTGCGCCGCCCGGAGGTCGCCTCGGCGATCGTCGGCGCGAGCCGCCCCGAGCAGGTGGCGGAGAACGCCGCGGCGTCGGGTAAGATCCTGTCCGCGGACCTGCTGCGCGCGATCGACGCCGCCGTGGCCTGATCAGGATTTCGTAGAATCCCGGGCCATGTACACCACGGCCGAGTACTACCAGAGCATCCTCGACAACCTCACGGGCGGCTTCCTGTCCGTGAGCCTCGACGGCGCGGTGGTCTACGTGAACCCGACGGCCGGCAGGATCCTGCACCTCAAGGACCTCGCCGCGCTCATCGGCAAGGACTACGCGGCGGCGCTCGGCGCGTTCCCGGCGCTGTGCGCGGTCGTGCGCGACGCCCTCGCCACCCATCAGACCGTGCACCGCGCGGAGGTCTCCGTGCTCCACGGCGACGCCCCTCTCATCATCGGCTACAGCACGTTGCAGGTCAAGAACCGCGCGGGCGAGTACCTCGGCCTGGGCATCATCTTCCAGGACCTGACCTTCGTCAAGAAGAAGGCTTAAGGGCGCTTCGGCAGGGCGCAGACGGGGGCGTAGCAGCGCGAGAGGACCATGGTGGCGGCCGTCCACGCGATCGCGGCGTCCACGACGTACATCGCCGTGAAGGATAGCGGCAGATGCCAGCACACCGTCCCGGGCAGTATCCCTAACGCCCCGATGCAAAGCCCGAAGAACAGGCCGTACAGCGCCGAGTCCTTGATCGTCAGCCCGGGGATCTTTCCCAGGATCCAGGTCCAGAAGAACGCCCCCGTCATCTGCAGCAGAAGCCCCGACGCGATCGCCGCGGCGCGCGAGCCGGAGCCCTCCTTCTTGTAGGAGACGAAGATGAACGGGTCCGTCGGCGCGGTCTGGCCCTTCGGGTCGTTGGCGAGGATGTAGACGCCGGACCTCGGCGCGCCCGCCTCCATGATGTTGACGAGCGCCGCGGGATCGCCGAACGGCGCGATCGCCCGGCCGTGGAAGGGGAGGATCATCCAGGAGAACACGCTCCAGGCGAAGACGATCAGCCCTCCGGCGACGGCTCCTCTCCACGGCGACAGGCAGCGGTGTTCCATGCCCCGACTCTACAAACTAGGCCGGGAGCGCGTCGAGCAGATCCGCGAGGAACGCCGCGTGGTCCCACGCCTTGATGTCGATGGAGACCCCGAGGCGCACGACCACGAGGCGGCGCGAGGGCACGACGCTCAGGCACTGGCCCTCGTGGCCGAGCGCGTGGAAGGCGTCGGGGGGGATGCGGTCCGCCGCCGCCGTCCCGCCGCCGAGCTCCGGCGACAGCTTCAGCCACCAGTGCGCGCCGTAGCGCCCGTTCGGCGCCTGCGGCGTGGGGCTCGCGCCGAAGGCGGCCCAGCCCTCGGGCAACGCGCCCCGGCCCCCGTTCGCGTACAGCAGGCCGAAGCGCGCCCAGTCGCGCGCCGTCGCGAACATGAAGGACGAGCCGATGAAGGTGCCCGCGGCGTCGGGCTCGATGAGGGCGCTGGGCATGCCCAGGGGATCGAACAGCACGCGGCGCGGCCACGATGGGTAATCCGCCTCTCCCACCGCGCCCCGCGCGATCAGCGAGAGGATGTTGGTCGTGCCGCTCGCGTACTTCCAGCGCGTCCCCGGCGGCGCCTCGAGGGGAAGCGACGCGGCGAAGCCTCCGGCGTCGAAGCCGTCGAAGAGCATGCGCGTGACGTCGGAGAGCGGGTCGGCGTAGACCTCGGAGAAGCGCAGGCCGCTGCGCATGCGCAGGAGGTCCTCGAGCGCGATCTCCGCGCGCGGGTCTCCCGGTCCGTTCCACTGCGGAAGCAGGCGCTTGTCCGCGAGCCCGAGCTTGCCTTCCCTCACGAGCGTTCCGATCAGGGCGCCCATGACGCTCTTGGTCATCGACCAGCCGTTGAGCGGCGTCGTCGCGGTGATCCCGGGGGCGTAGCGTTCGCCGACGACGGCGCCGTCGTGAAGCACGACGATGGCGCGGGTGCGGCGCCGGCGCGGGCCGGGCTCGGCGAAGGCGGCGTCGAGGATCGGGATCAGCGCCGGCGTTTCCCGCGCGGGCAGGTCCGATTCGGGCGCCGGGGCCTTCCAAGGCGGCGGCGGCGGCAGGGGCCCCGGGGTCAAGGTCGCGCCGAACCCGGGCCGGTACGCCGCGGTCCGCGGCTGCAGCCCCAGGAAGGATGCGGTCACCGACTTGCTCTCGCGGTCGACGCGCGCGCGGAACAGGCGCATGAGCCGGTAGGCTTCGTCGGCGATCTCCGGGGCGCGCTCCGGGTCGGGCGTGAGCCCGGACACGAAGTACGCGGAGGCGAGGGCCTTGGCCTTGTACGAGCACCCGACCGAGGCGACCCGCCTCAGGCGCGGGAGGGCCCAGGCGGCGGCCAGCGCGGCGGCGAGGATGAGCAGGAATTGCACCAAAGGAATGATAACTGTTTCCGGAAACAGTTCCCGGCCCGAAAGAAAGCCGCCCCCGGCCGTGAGGCCGGGGGCGGCACTTTTAGGAGCGGCTCGCGTCTACCAGCCGGGCTGCCCCGACGTCAGTTCGTTGAAGGCCGGAGACTGCTGCATCCGCTCGGCGGGCGAAGGCGCCGACGGCGCCTCTCCCGGCTGCGGCGCGGCGGCGTCGTACGGCGCGCCGTCGCGGTTGAACAGCAGGAGCGTGTCGACGCCCGCGTCGTCCTTGGCCGAGACGATCACGAGCTTGAGCGCGCGCTCGATCTCGCCGGCCTCGTTCGCCGTCTCCGCGTTGACGAGCTTGATCTCGCCGACGCCGGACGCCAGGTACGCGGGCGCCGCTTCCTCGTCATCGAGGTTGTACAGATCGGCCGAGCGCTCCTCTCCGCTGATCACGATCTTGCGCTCGCCGTTGAGGTCCGCCACGGCGGCGGTCTTGGGATCCTCGAAGTCGAGCTCGATCTGGCGGATGACCTGAGTGGTCGTGCCGTCGGCCTCGTGCTTGTCGTCGTAGACGAACTTGGCCGACTTCACCCCGCTCGCCAGCCACTTCCCGCCGGCGGCGGCCCCGTTCGGGTCCGTGGCGGTCAGGTCGTAGAGGAAGGCTTCCTTCGCCTCGCCGAGGATCTGGATCGACCGCGTGCCGTCCAGGCTGTACATCGTGTCCGCGTCCGGCGACGGCGCGGGAGCGGCCGGCTCCGCGGGCGGCGCCACGACGGGCGTCGTCGGGTCCGGACGCACGATGATGGTGCCCGCGTTGTCCTGGTAGCGGTAGTAGCGGTTGTCGATGATCACGTAGACCGCCGTCGGCGCGAAGGGATCCTGCCACCACCAGCGGCCGTCGTGCAGGTACACCCAGCGCTGGTAGTAGGGGTCGTACCACCAATGGCGCCCGTTGTTGTAGCGGGTCCAGAAGTAGGAGTCGCCGATGTAGAAGCCCCACCAATGGTAGCCGAACGTGTCGTAGCGGTGGGCCAGGCGGTGTCCGTTCCAGTAGTACCAGCTATGGTTGTGGTCGCGGGTGTCCCAGCCGCGGTGCACGTGAGTGATGTTGTTGATGATGGTCGTGTTATTGATGATGGTGACGTGGTCCCGGTTCGGGGGGATGTGGCGCCCGTGCGGGTTGGTCCACGGCCGGTGCGTGATGGGGCTGCCGTCCCAGCGCCGGTTGGGCTGGGTGTGCGCGCGCCCGTCGCCGTGGCGGCGAGGGTCGAGCAAGCCGCCGTTGTCGATCGGGCGGGGAGGAACGGGCATCACGCGTCCGCGTCCGGGCTGGCCGGGGCGACCGGCCTGAGGGGGAACGACGACCGGCGGCCTCTGACGCGGAGGCTTCTGCCGCGGAGGCTTCTGGCGCGGCGGCTGCTGGCGCGGCGGCTGCTGACGCGGCGGATCCTGGCGGGGAGGCTGCTGACGGGGAGGCTGCTGGCGAGGGGGCTGCTGGCGAGGGGGCTGCTGGCGAGGCGGATCCTGGCGAGGCGGATCCTGGCGAGGAGGGCGGTTCTCGCCGCCGCGTCCGGGCCTGCCGCCGCCTTGAGGGTCGCGTTGCGCGAGGGCGGGAGAGACGATTCCCAGCAGGAACAATCCGAGGGTCAACATGCGGTTCAGCATCTTACTTCCTCCTAAAAACAAAAACGCCAAAAAAGCGAGAGCGCTTTCCTGGCGTCCGAATTCGGCTCGGACGTGGATGCTCCTCGACCGATCTCGAGGATTACAGGTTGCTCAAGGATACTCCCTTACGAATATTGTACCAGGGTCGTAAGTCCTATGAACATAGGGCCCTTTAGGCCTATGCGGCTATTTGGCGGTGCAGCGGCCGCGGAGGCGCTTGTCGTCGAGGGTGACGTGGACCGAGCCGTCTTCGGCGACATGCAGCTCGTAGCGCCCGTCGCCGAAGCGCCGGCCCGAGGGGATGGAGAGCTCGCGCAGCGGGAAGTCGTCCCCGCCCAGCGAGAGGACCGCGCCCGCGCCGCCGGGCGTGAAGTAGGCGGCGAAAGGCTCGCCGTCCTTGCACTCATAGGTCACGCGCCGGTCGGGCAGCGACGCGGCCTTGGGGACCTCGAGCTTGGGCGCGCTCGCGCGCAGGCGCGCGGCCTGATAGCGGATCTCGTTGCAGCCGCAGGCGAGCAGGACCGCCGCGAGTATTAGAGGACGCGGCACCAAAGGACTTTCAGGTACTCGCCTTCGGGATGGTCCGCGGTGAACGGGTGATCGGCGCCCGCGCCGCTCTTGCGGAAGACCTGGACGCGCTTGCCGCAGGAGCCCGCGGCCGTGCGCACGAACTGCAGGAATTCGTCCCAGGAGAGCATGCCCGAGCAGGAGCAGGTGACGAGGATGCCGCCCGGCTCGAGCAGGACCATGCCGAGGCGGTTGAGGTCGATGTACTTCTGGCGGCCGAGGGCGTAGCCCTCCTGGTTGGCGATGAGCTTGTAGGGGTCGAGGACGATGAGGCCGTAGCGCTTGGCGTTCATCGCCGCCTGGCGCATATAAGGGAAGGCGTCGGCGCAGACCACGTCGATGCGCTGCTGGTTGGCGTTGGCGTTCATCTTGAGGAGCGCGGCGGCATCCGGGTCGAGCTCGACCGCGGTGACCTCCTCCGCGCCGCCGAGCTTCTTGGCGTACAGCGCGAAGCCGCCGGTGTAGGAGCATACATCCAAGACCTTCTTGCCTTTCGCGAACGGGAGGATCGCCGCTCGGTTCTCGCGCTGATCGGTGAAGAATCCGGTCTTGTAGCCGGTCGAGGGATCGACGACGAAGGTCACGCCGTTTTCTTTTACCCTCGTGCCGGTCCCCTTGTTAGGGTCGAGGGTGAAGCCCTCCATGCTCTGCGTGTGAGGCGAAGCTCGATGAAAAAAGCGCGCGTTCGGGTAGTGGATCTTGAGGGCGCGCTCGATGCGCGCGGACTGCTTGAACATGCCCAGCGAGTAGAACTCGAGGGCGATGCAGTCGCCGTAGCGGTCGACGACAAGACCCGGTAATCCGTCTCCGTTGTCGTGCACGAGACGATAGGCATCCGTCCTGGCATCGAGGTCCAATACGGTCCGTCGGAAGGTCACCGCCGTCGCTATCCGTTCGTTGAAAAAAGCGTCCGCGTCGAAGGCCCCGATCCCGCGGGTGAGCAGCCGCAGGGCGATCAAGCTTCGCGGATTGTAGAGGGCGACGCCGTACGGGGCGTCGAAGCGGTCGTAGACGGCGACCAGGTCGCCGGGGCGCGCCTTCGGGTCCACCTCGCCGAGCATGCGCTTATACAGCTGATGGCCGGACGCCGTCGAGCGCAGCCGCACCCAAGGGATCGGGAGCTCGTGGCCCTTCGGGCGTCCCGTCAGCTTCGGGCGCGGGGGGAACGCTTCCTTGGGCTCGCGAGGCTCATCGGGCCCGGACGGGGCGGGGCGGGGGTCTTCCACGGTCGTATTCTACCAAACCAAGCGGCGGCTATCCTTTAGGATAGTTAAGAGGGGAGGGCGGCGGCCCAGGCCTCGGCCGCGGCGAGCTTCTCGACGGTGCCGATGTCGTGCCAAGCCCACGCGTCGCCCCGGAAGGCGCGTATGTCGGCTCCGGCAGCGGCGAGGCGCAGGTAAGTTTTCGTGATGGAGAACACGCCCCCCTCGGTGATCTTTTCGAGCAGTTCGGGGGAGAGCAGATGCACGCCGTCGAACGCCAGGCGCTGGGGGTTGGGGACGGCGCCCTTGGCCCAGGTGATGTTTCCCTCGCCGCGGTCGTGGCCGGCGAATCGGCCTTTGGCGTCGAACAGATAGGCGCGGCCGCTGGCGCGCTCGCGGACGGCCAAGGTGGCGAGGGCTCCGGAGTCCTTGTGGGACTTGGCCAGGGCGCGCAAGTCGAGGTCGGTCAGGACGTCGGCGTTGTGGACGAAGAACGGCTCGCGGCCCTTGAGCAGGGGGGCGGCCTTCTTGATCGCGCCGCCGGTGTCGAGGATCAGGTCATCCTCACGGGACACGGACACGGGCACGCCGTGGCGGTGCGAGAGATCGGCGCAGAAGTCGGCGACCTTCTGAGGGTGATGATGGGCGTTGACGACGAAGGCTTTCACGCCCGCGGCCTTGAGACGGACCAGGACCCGCTCGAGCATCGGCACGCCGGCGACGGAGATCAGCGCCTTGGGCGTCTCGTCGGTCAGCGGCTTCAGCCGGGACCCGACGCCCGCCGCCAGGATCAGCGCCTTCATTTCTTGGGCCAGTTCTTCTTCTCGCGGTGGGAGACCACCGCGGACACGCCCTGGTCGCGCAGGTGCTTGGCGAGGCGCTCGGCCAGATACACCGAGCGATGCTGGCCTCCCGTGCAGCCGAAGGCGACGGACAGGTCGGTGAAGTTGCGGCGGCCGTAATCCTCGACGGCCTGGTCGATCATGGAGAAGGCCGAGCGGGCCCAGCGGTCGACGGCGTCCTGCTTCGAGAGGTAGGCGATGACCTCGGGATCGAGGCCGGACTGCGTCTTGAAGACGATCTCCCGGCCGGGGTTCGGCAGGCAGCGACAGTCCAGCACGTAGCCGCCGCCGTGGCCGCCCTGGTCCTTGGGCATGCCGCCCTTGTAAGAGAAGCTCTGTATGCGGACCGCCAGCTTCAGCTTCGCCGCGCCGAACTTGCGTAGGTCCGAGGACCCGATGAGCCTCTTGAAGACGCCGGTCAGCTCGGGGACGTCGACGGGAAGGCCGGACGTGGCGAGGACGTGCTCGATGTTCCGGATCGCATAGGGGATGCTTTGAAGGAAGAGGGGCTTCTTCTCGTGAAAGCCGCGCAGCCCGTAGGCGCCCATGGCCTGCATGATGCGCACGAGGACGAAGCCTGGGAAGTACTTCTTGAACTCGGTCGCGTCGATCGGGGCGAGCTTGCCGGCCTCTTCGATGTAGAGGTCGAGCAGCTCGTCGCGCAGGTCGAAAGGCACGTCGGCCTTGGCGTCGTAGAGCAAGGACGCGATGTCGTACTGCAGGGCGCCGCGCCGGCCGCCCTGATAGTCGATGAAGTAGGGCTTGCCGTCCTTGAGCATGACGTTGCGCGACTGGAAGTCGCGGCACAGGAAGTACTTCCGCTCGGCGGCGAGCAGGTAGTCGGCGAAGACCTGGAAGTCCTCTTCGAGCCGCTCTTCATGGAACGGAATGGCGCCCAAGGTGAGGAAGTAGTACTTGAAGTAATTGAGATCCCACAGCATCGACTGCTTGTCGAAGCTTTTGCGCGGATAGCACCACTTGTCGTCGATCGTAGCACCCGCCGTGATCTGGATCTTCGGCAGCCAGCGCACGACGTCGCGGTACGCGGCGACGACCTCCGGCGGGAAGCCGGCGGGCGTGCGGCGCTTGCCGAGGAACTGGAACAAGGTCGTGTCGCCGAGGTCTTCTTCGAGGTAGGCCGTCGCGTCGGCGTTCCCGGCGTAGAATTCCGGGACTGGAATGCCGTTCTTGAAAAAGTGCTTGGAGAACTCGATGAACGCCCGGTTCTCCTTGGCGTCCTCGTTGAGCACGCCGATGGCGGTGGTCCCCGCGCCGGAGAGCCGGTAGATCTTGCGGCTGGAGCCGTCGGCCCGCACGGGCACGAGGGTTTCCGCGTCGGCGCCGAAGCGCGAGCGGAACAGCTCCCTCAACGGGTCGGGGTCGGCCATACGTCATCTTAGCCATTCACTTGCCGCGCGGCAAGCCGATGCACTATCATCGACGGGTATGAGCCAAACCGACGCCGACCAGCGGGAGCGCGTCCGGGCGATCCTGATCTCGCTTCTGGGCGGGATCGTCATCTTCGCCCTGAAGGCGGCCGCCTATTTCATGACCGGCTCGATGGCGCTGCAGTCCGACGCGCTCGAGAGCATCGTCAACGTCGTCGCCGCCGCCTTCGGACTCGGCGCGGTCATCTTCGCGGGGCAGCCCGCCGACAAGGACCATCCCTACGGCCACGGCAAGATGGAGTACTTCGCCGCGGCCTTCGAGGGCGGCCTCATCTCGCTGGCGGCGCTCGTCATCTTCTATGAGTCCTCCCTGGCGCTCGTGCGCGGCGTCGAGCTCAAGAGCCTCGGCCTGGGCATGGCGATCAACCTCGGGGCGGGCCTGCTCAACGGCCTGCTCGGCTGGTACCTGCTGCGCACGGGCCGCCGCCTCAAGTCCAAGACCCTCGAGGCGGACGGCCATCACGTGATCTCGGATTTCTACACGACCGGCGGCATTTTCATCGGCCTCCTCCTCGTGCAGCTGACCGGCTACAGCTGGCTCGACCCCGTCATCGCGATCGCCGTCGCCTTGCTGCTCGCCCGGACCGGCTACGGCCTGGTGCGCGAGTCGGCGGCGGCCCTGCTCGACGAGGAGGACTCGGCGACGATCGGGGTCATCGTCTCGGCGCTGGACGGGCTGCTTCGCAAAGGCGTCGACGAGACCGGGGTGATCACCGCGCACGGCCTGCGCGCCATCCGCTCCGGGCGCTACACGCACGTCGACGTCCATCTCGTCGTCCCCGAGTATCTTCCGGTCGCCGAGGCGCACGACGACGCGGAGCGCTTCGACAAGAAGCTCCTCGCGGCCTCCGGCCTCGAGGGGGAGCTTCACGTGCACCTCGATCCGTGCCGCCGGAAGTACTGCGCCTCCTGCAGCGACTCCGCGTGCCCCATCCGCGCCGAGCCGCTCAAGGCCGTCGTGCCTCTCACCGTCGAGGAGGCCGTCGCCGTCGAGCCGATCGAGTAGCATGGCCGAGCCGGCGTGCCCGCTGTGCTCCGGGGCATCGCGTCCGTTCCACCGCTCCGACCGTGACTTCCTGCGCTGCGGGACCTGCGCCTTGACCTTCGTGCCGGCCGCTCAGCACTTATCTTCGGAGGCAGAGCGTGCGCGCTACGCTTCGCACCGCAATTCCCCCGAGGACGCGGGTTATCGCGCGTTCCTCGATCGTTTGCTGTCGCCGCTTGCGGTGCGCCTGACGGCCGGGGCCCGCGGCCTCGATTTCGGCAGCGGCCCGGGCCCGACGGCTTCCGTCATGATGCGCGAACGCGGATTCGTCATGACGGACTACGACCCCTTCTTCGCGTCTGACGATTCCGCCTTGAGCACGCTCTATGATTTCCTGGTGTGCACCGAGGTCCTCGAGCATCTTCGGAGCCCCGCCCACGTTTTTCAACGTCTCGACGCCTTGATCGCGCCCGGTGGTCTTCTCGGCGTGATGACGGGCGTGCTCGAGGACGACGCGGCGTTCCCGTCCTGGTGGTACCACAAGGACCCCACGCACATCGCGTTTTATCGGGCCGAGACGTTATCCTTCATAGCGCGCCGCTTCGGCTGGACGCTGGAGCGGCCCTCGCGCGACGCCGCGCTGTTCCGCAAGCCCGGCTAGAGGCCTACTCGGCCCGTCCGAGCGCGACGCTCGCCGCGAGTATCCCGAGCACCGTCAGCGAGACCGCCGCGAAGAGCCACTCCCGCCGGCGCGCGAACTGCCAGACCAGGACCGCGACGCGCGCGGCCGGGGTCGCGAGCAGCAGCAGCAGGCCGAGGCTCATGACGGCCCCGGGATCGAGCGCGCCCAATCCGGAGGGAAGGTCCGCCAGGGGCGTCGCGGCGGCCGGCAGCGGTCCGCCGCCCAGCAGCGCGAGGACGTAGCCCAGCGCCATCGCGAGCAACGAGGCGGCCACGCCCGCGGTCAAGGTGCGGGCCACCGCGGCGCTGGCGGGATCGCGGGGAGCGCTCATCGCAGGCGTATTCCCGCGGCCGCGAGGGACATCTGCACGGCCAGGATCGAGAGCACGGCGGCCAGGATGCGCGAAAGGTGCGCTCCATGCACGCGGCGTGCGAGCCGCGAGCCCGCGTACGCTCCCGCCGCCACGCCGAGGGCCACGGGTACGGCGACGGCGGGCGACACGAGACCCCGGTTGTAGTACAGCGCCGCGCTGGCGCAGGCGGTGACGCCGATCATGAAGTTGCTCGTCGCGGCCGCCGCTTTCATCGGCACGCCCATGGCCGAGGTCATCATCGGCACCTTGATCGGGCCGCCGCCGATGCCGAGCAGGCCCGAGATCGCGCCGGCCAGCGCCGACACGGCCATGCCCAGGGGGACGTTATGCACGCGGTAGGAGACCTCGCGGCCGAGGACGGCGTCGTGGTAGCGGCCGCCGAGCGCGCCCGTCTCGGGCGCGTCGGCGCGGGCCCGCTCGCCGCGGCTTTGCTTGAGGATCAGATAAAGCGCGTTGAGGACCAGGAAGGCCGCGAACACCGCGCTCAGGACCTCGCGCTGCAGGTGCGACGCGAGCAGGCCGCCGCCGATCGCGCCCGCCGTGGTCGCCGTCTCCAAGGTCATGCCCAGGCGCAGGTTCGTGATCTCGTCGCGCACGTAGCCGATCGCCGCGACGCTCGAGGTCGCCACCACGGCGACGAGGCTCGCGGCCACCGCCTGATGGATCGGCACGCCCAGGAAGAGGGAGAGCACGGGCACGATGATGATGCCGCCGCCGAGCCCGACCAGCGCGCCGAGCGTTCCCGCCGCCGCGCCGGCGACGACGTAGGCCAAGAGGATGAGCACGACGCGATTGTAGCAAAGGCGCGGGACGGCCCCGTTTCGTATAATCCGGTCCATGATCAAACACCTGCTGCTCGCCGCCGCCCTCGCCTCGTCCGCCGCCGCCGAGGCGCCCAAGAAGATCTCGGGCTTCGATCCCGCCGCGATGGACCTGTCGGCCAAGCCTTGCGACGACTTCTACCGCTACGCTTGCGGCGGCTGGATGAAGGCCAACCCGATCCCGGCCGACCAGTCGCGCTGGGGCCGGTTCAACGAGCTCGCCGAGCGCAACAAGGAGATCCTGCGCGACGTGCTCGAGTCCGCGGCCGCCGCGCCGAAGGACGACGCCTCCCGACGGGTCGGCGATCTTTATAACGCCTGCATGGACGAAGGCGCCGTCGAGTCCGCCGGGCTCAAGCCGCTCGCCAACGAGCTCGACGCGATCGAGGCCCTGCGCTCGGCCAAGGACCTGGCTCCCCTGCTCGCCCGCCTGCATCGCGCCGGGGTCAACGCCGGCTTCGGCTACGGCTCCGACCAGGACTACAAGGATTCGACCTCGGTGATCGCGTTGGTCGACCAGGCCGGCCTCGGCCTGCCGGACCGCGACTATTACCTCAAGAACGACCCGAAATCCGGCGAGCTTCGCCGCGCCTACGAGTGGCACGTCGCGCGTACCTTCGGCCTCGCCGGCTCCGCGCCCAAGGCCGCGGCCGAGCACGCAGCCGCCGTGATGAAGATCGAGACCGCCCTGGCGAAGGACTCCATGGACCGCGTCGCCCGGCGCGACCCGATGAACACCTATCACAAGATGACGCGCGCGGACCTGGCCAAGCTCGCTCCCGGCTTCGGCTGGGAGAGCTACTTCGCCGCCGCCGGCGGCCCCGCGTGGAGCGCCGTCAACGCCTCGTCTCCCGATTTCCTCGACGGCTTCGGAAAGCTGCTCAAGAAGACGCCGCTCGACGAACTCAAGGCCTATCTGCGCTGGCGCGTCCTGTCAGCCGCGGGCTATTGGCTGCCCCGTGCGTTCGTCGAGGAGAAATTCGACTTCTACGGCCGCCGCCTGACGGGCGCCAAGGAGCTCAAGCCCCGCTGGAAACGCTGCGTGGAGCTCGTCGACGGGGCGCTCGGCGAGGACCTCGGGCGCGGCTACGTCGAGAAAGCATACCCGCCGGAGACCAAGAAGAAGATGGACGCCCTCGTCGTCGCCGTGGAGCGCGCGCTCGAGGACGACATCGCGGGCCTCGAGTGGATGACGCCGGCGACGAAGGAAAAGGCGCTGGCCAAGCTCGCCGCGATCGGCAACAAGGTCGGCTATCCCGAGAAGTGGCGCGACTATTCCGGGGTGAAGATCGACCGCGCGGACCTGCTCGGCTCGCTGCGCGCCGCGACCGAGTTCGAGCACCTGCGCCAACTCAATAAGATCGGCAAGCCGGTCGACCGCAAGGAGTGGCACATGACGCCTCCGACGGTCAACGCCTACTACAACCCGCAGATGAACGACATCAACTTCCCCGCGGGCATACTCCAACCCCCGTTCTTCGATCCCGAGATGCCCGACGCGGTGAACCTCGGCGGCATCGGCATGGTGATCGGCCACGAGTTGACGCACGGCTTCGACGACTCGGGCCGCAAGTTCGACCTGAACGGGAACATGAACGATTGGTGGACCGAGGCGGACGCGAAGGCGTTCGAGTCCCGCGCCCAGTGCTTCGTCGACCAGTACGGCGCCTACGAGGTCCTGCCGGGCGTCAAGCTCAACGGCAAGCTGACCTTGGGCGAGAACACCGCCGACAACGGCGGCCTCCTCGTCGCCGGCCTGGCCGTCGACAAGCTTCCCGGCGGGGATAAAAAATGGAAGGGCTTCACGCCGCGCCAGCTCCTGTACATCGGCTTCGCGCAGATCTGGTGCCAGAACCGGACCGAGGAAGCCGCGCGCATGCAGGCGCTGGTGGGCCCGCACTCCGCCGCGCGCGAGCGCGTGATCGGGCCGCTGTCGAACTCGGCCGAGTTCGCGAAGGCCTTCTCGTGCAAGGCCGGCGACCCCATGGTCGCGCCGAAGTCCTGCCGCGTCTGGTGACCCTCAGCTGGGGGCGCTCAAGACAACCTTGCTCCTGGCGCGTTGTAGACGATGTTGTTATATTAACATTGTCTTTATGCTGATTTAGACAATGTCATGAAACGCGAAGAGCTGACCGTCCGACTGCGCGCGCCGTACGACCCAAGGCGTGGTTTCGGCGTCGCCGAGACCCCCGAAGCGGGATACGAGAACATCTGGTTCGTCGTTCCCCCGCCGCCTCCCCGGGCCCGCAAGCACTGACCGGCGATCAGCGGGCGGTCTTGACCAGTTCGATGAATCCGGCCGGATCGATGATCTTCTCGCCCTGTTTCGTGACGCGGGCCGATCGGAAGAGCATCTCTTGCATCCGCTCGGCGCTCAGGTCGGGGCGCGCCTGCCAGCCGAGCGCGAGCACGCCTGCCGCATAAGGGATCGCCCAACTCAGGCCGGCGCGTCCGTTGTACTGGTACGAGGGCTCTCCCCGCTTGTATTGCTCGGCGACCGCGCGCGGCGCCACGGGCGCCAGGATAAGGCCGGAGAAACGCCCGCCTCGTCCCGGGAAGCCCGGCTCGCATTTGGATACGTTCTCCGGGTCGCGGGGGTCATGATGGCAGGGGCCGATGATCCCTTCCTCCTCGGTGGCATCGAGCACGAGCACTCCCTGCGCGCGCGCGCGTCCGCGCGCCTCGTCCCAGGCCTTGTTGTCCTTCGTGAAGGGGGAGCCTCGGCCTGAAGGTACGGCGGAGACCGACACGACCCGGATCTTCTCGCGTCCGTTGAGGCCGGCGTTCTGTTCGAGTATCCAGTCGAGCGCCCGCGCGTAGTAGGAGGCGTCCGCTTTCCAGGACGGGACGGCCGCGTAATAGACCTTCGCGCCCGGCGCGGTGCCGCATTTGGCGCCGACCAGAAGGCTGGCGACCGCGGGGCCGTGCATGCTGCTGTCGCTGCCGCATCCGAAATCGCGATAGGCCGCGAGCTTCCCGGCGAACTCGGGGTGGTCGTCCAGCAGAGGCTGGTCGATGATGGCGACGTTGACCCCCGTGCCCGTGATGCCTTGCCCATGGAGCGCGCGCACGCCCAGCCCGGGGTTCAGGGCGGAGGACATCAAACGCCGCGGGTCGTCGTTTTTTCCCATGGCCGCCGGTTCGGGCCAGACGGTCCGCTCGTTGAAAGTCAGCGTGCCGACGAGGTCGGGCCGGCCGGAGAAATCCGCGCCGCTGAGATCCTTGCCGCGGACGTCGTCGAAGGGTTTGATCGTGGACGTGCTTTGCGCGATTTGACCGGAGGGCTTGACGCTCTCCTTTCGCGGCCGGACGGCGGTTTTGTCCGCCTTCTTCAGAACATAGAAACTCGGCTTCATCCCGCGCACTGTGACGTCTCCGCTCAGCCAAGGCAGAAACAAGAACGACTCGCCGCCGACGGCCATCACGGTGTAGGGGGCGCGAGTCTTCCCGTCGGCATGCGTCGTCCAGCCGCCTTTGCACGTCCAGCCCAGAGAGCAGCGTCCGTCGGTCGCGCACTCGAAGTCTTTGAGGAAGAGGTCCTCGGGCCAGGATCGTCTGCCCGGCGCGAACGCATCGATGGAATCGACGAGATCGACGCTTTCCCAATATCCTGACGGGACCTGTGACGAGACGGCGGCGGCTGGCGCGGCAAGGCTTAAAAGACCTATGAGCAGTATGGTCATATAGTCCTCCATCAGAGCCGGACGCCCTTCTTCAGGGCGGCGACAACGATCTGGGCGCAGGCCTCGGCGTAAGAGGGCCTCGTCCGCTATCAAGTGAGCAAGACCAACGGAAGGTCATCATACCATGAATGCCGGCGACCCCATGGTCGCGCCGAAGGCCTGCCGCGTCTGGTAGCGCTTAAACCGACAGGGCGCCGAGCAGGCGGCGGCGCACCGAGAGCGCGATGCGCGTGAGCTCCGCGCGGCGCTCGACGAGCGCGTCGACCGTCCAGGACGCGTGCCGCGAGGCGCTTGGCCTCGACGCGCCCGCGCCCGGCCCACTCGGAAAGAGGGCCTCGTCCGGTATCAAGTGAGCAAGACCAACGGAGGGCCATCATGCCATGAATGGCCTGCGGCGGAGTTCGTAGGGCGCATGGCGGCGCTGGTGCCGCCGGCGAGGAAGCACGTGGTGCGGTATTACGGGGCGCTGGGGCCGCGGTCGCCTGTGAGGAGTGCGGTGACGGAGGCGACGCGTGGCGGGGCGACGCTGAGGGAGCTGGAGAGCGGGTACAGTGTGACGATGGCGGGGAAGGCGGCGCGGGAGGCGCGCAAAGCGGCGAGTACCGCGAAGCGTGCGTGGGCGGCGTGCTTGGGGAAGATCTTCGAGGTGGATCCGGTGAGGTGCGAGAAGTGCGGAGGGGGGATGAGGCTGGCGGCGGGGATCCTGGAACTCCGTGGGCCATCCTTGATGCGTCAATCGGATAACCAGCTATTTAACTTGACTAAATAACATATACATGTTATTTTAAATAATGATTTTCCGGCGATCGCTCCACTTGACCCCCTTGAAGCGCTCCGCCTTCTTGTTCGGGCCCCGCATGACCGGCAAGACCTTCCTTCTGCGGACCCTGCCCGCCGCTTTGTATATCGACCTCTTGGATCCCGAGTTGGAGCTCCAGCTCAAGCAGTCCCCGCGGCTGTTTTGGGAACAGATCTCAGCTCTTAAGGATAAGTCGCTGGTCGTCGTCGATGAGATTCAACGCGTGCCGGTCCTTCTCGATTATGTCCAGAAAGGAATCGAGGAAAAGCAATTGCTGTTCATGCTTTCAGGATCCAGCGCGCGCAAGCTCAAGCGCGGCGGAGCCAACCTCCTAGGCGGGCGAGCCAAGGACCTCAAGCTCCATCCCTTGACCCAAGAGGAGCTCAGCGGGCATTTCGACATCAAAGCGGCCTGCCAGTTCGGCACCCTTCCCAAGGTGGCCCAGTTCTTGGCGGATCACGACACGGATGAGGCCAGGTCTCTCTTGCGCTCCTATGCCACCACCTACATCAAAGAGGAGATCCAGGCGGAGGCGCTGACGCGCAACGTCGGGGCGTTCCAGCGCTTCCTCCAAGTCGCGGTCCAGAGCAACGCCCAGGTCGTCGAGTTCGCCAACATCTCTCGCGAATGCTCCGTGCCTTCCAGCACGGTGAAGGAATATTACTCGATCCTGGAAGACACCCTCCTGGGGGACTTCCTGTGGCCCTGGGACCGCAGCGAACGCAAGAAGGCTCGCCCCAAGTTCTATTTCTTCGACTGCGGCGTGGTCCGCGCCATCCAGAACCGGCTCAACGACCCGCCCACTCCCGCCGAGATGGGGTTCCTCTTCGAGACCTGGTTCGTGCGCGAGCTGCGCCGGCTCCGGGACAACGCCGGCAAAGACCATCAATTCTCCTTTTGGAGAGAGGCAAGCCACGAGATCGACCTGCTGGTCATGGACGGGCACAAACCCCTTCTGGCCATCGAATGCAAGACGGGGCAGGAGCTCGTCAGCGCTCAGACCTTGCGCGCCTTCCGCGCGCGCTTTCCCAGGGTTCCGCTGGTGATGGCCTCGCTCCATGACCGTCAGCCTCGCCGCCTTGAGAGCGGCATCGACCTTTTGCCTTGGGCTCAGGCCCTGGAACGCTATCGTTCCCTTAGCCCTTCCTGAAGGCGTAGGGCGAGCCAGGGTGCGGGCGCGTGCCTCGACATCGAGCCGGACAGCGAGCGGTGCAAGAGCGAGGTGGAAAGCGGGAAACGCTTCATCGCTTTAGTCCGGCGCGGCTGGAAAGACGAAGCAGGAGAACGCGCGTGGCCGGCGTAGCGGCCGGCGCGAGCGGGCCGGACGGGCCGCGCCCGGCCGAGAGGATTTTTGGGCGGTGGGCGCGGTTGTGGGGGAAATCGAGCCTTTGGGACGAGGAGTGGGCTCTGCAGCAGACCAATAGAAATATCCGCAAGCGGCGGCTTTGAGGCGGAATGCGCGCTGGAAATTCCTGCTTCGTACTTCGCGAGCCATCCCTTGACGCCGGACGGATTCCGGGGCTATAGTGCGGCGATGACCAAGAACCTCGCCTTGCTGGCCTTTCTTCTCCTTGCCGCCCCGTGCCCGCGCGCCGCGGCTCAGCCCGCCGATGCCGCGCCGGAAACCGGCCCCACCGACATCATCGTTCCTTTGAACGTACGCGACCCTTCCGCCCTGGTCATGGGGATAGCGGGAGGGGCGCCCAACACCCTTTCCGTCGAGGCCCCAGTCCGGGCCCCGGCCGCCGGCGCCTTGAAGATCGCGAAATCGTCTTTTGACAAGGCCGGTCCCGCGCGAGGGCGGCGCTCCGTCGGGGTCCCGGTGCCGGAGGATCAACTGTTGACCGTCAAGCCCGGCGACCATGTGGACCTCCTGGCCGTCTTCGATCGCGTCAACGGCGCCGGCGTCAAGGAGAAGACCGCGGCGACGATCCTGCAGAACGTGAAGGTCCTCGGGGTGACGACCACCGCCGACCTGCGCGCCACGGGAGTCCTGACGCTCGAGCTGAATCCGATCGAGGCGCAGTACGCTCTGCTGGGAGCGCGCCAGGCCGACCTGGGCGTCGCCGTGCGCTCTCCGGGCGACGACGAGAAGTACCCGATGGAGATGTCGGCGTTTTTCCGGCTTTTCCGCTGACGCCCGGCTATTTGCTCAGGCTCCTAGGCGAGCGCGCCCAGCAGGCGCCGGCGCACCGAGAGCGCGATGCGCGTGAGCTCCTCGCGGCGCTCGACGAGCGCGTCGACCGTCCAGGACGCGTGACGGGCGGCGAGCGTGAGGTCGCCGCGGTCCAGGGCGGCGACGGCCGACCCCAGGTTGCGGGCCGCGAGGCGCTTGGCCTCGACGCGCCCGCGCCCGGCCCATTCGGCGGCGGCGGACAGGCGCGCCCTCGCCTGGGCGCGGTCCGCGGCCGACGGCCGCGGAGAGGAGAGCAGGGCCTCGGCGTGGCGCAGGCTCGTCTCGAAGTCGAGCGTCTCCAGGTAGTCCGCGCGCGTGGACTCCAGCGCGTGCACCTGCGCGCGCACCGCGGAGGAGAGCTTCTCGTAGGGCACCGGCGCGGGCGTCTTCAATTCGGGATGGGCGACGAGGTCCTTGGCGGCGAGGATCGCGTCCGACTTGGGGCGCTTGGCCAGCGCCTCGAAGGCGGCGGCGGCCTTCAGGTCCGAGGCGTCGCGTCCGGCGAGGCGCAAAGTCGCTGCGGCGGCGCGCAGGAGCTTGCGCGCCTCGGCGGGGCGGCCGTTGCGCGCGTGACGCGCGGCCTGCTCGAGCTCGTAACGGATGTTCGACCAGCGGTTCCAGACCACATAGGGGCGGCCGTCGCCGAAGACTTCCTCGCCGCGGGCGAGCGCCTCGAGGCGGGTCGCCTCGGCGGCGGAGGCGGCGGCGCTGTTGTGCGCGCCGACCAAGGACCACAGGGCCGCGTTGCGCTTGAACGCCTTCGGGGCGACCGGCGAGGCGTCGGAGATCATCTCGCGCGCGACGCGCAGCTGAAGGGCGGCGAGCTCTCCCGACACGGCGGCCAGGCGCAGGGGCTCGCCCGCGCGCTCGGCCTTGGCGCGCTCGCGGCGCAGGACCTTCACGCGCCCGCGCGGCGATTGGCCCTCGGGCAGCTCCGCGGCGGGAAGCCCGGCGATCACGCCGTCGAAATCGACGAGCAAGGCGCGCTTGAGGGCGTTGAGGGCGGCGGGCGTCTCGTTGGCCTTCTCCCGCGAATGGATGTTCGCCAGCGCGGCGAACAGGCGGTCGGCGTCGTCGCGCAGGCCGAGCACGGTCCGGGCCGGCAGCGCGGCGGGGGCGGAGAGGAGCGAGGGGGAAAGGGACGGGACGAGGGGTGCTGCGACCGACGGGGCGGAGACGACGGGAGCGGAGGGCAGGGAGATCGCGGGGGCGGCGTGGCCCTGAAGGGCGGGGACGACGCGGACCTGGGCGGCGGCGGGGAATGCGAGGAAAAGCGGGAGCAACGCCCGGAAAATCTTCATGCGCCTATTCTACCGCGCCTCGACCGCGCCGCTCTGGGCCTTGCGTCCCGGGCGGAGGGGGGCCTTACGTCCCCCTGGCGCGGAAGCTGGTTACACCCCCATGATCGGCTCAAGCCAAAATTCACTTGATAATAGGCCCCTCCAAGATGAACAAGAGGTGTGCATCCATCGCAGGGGGCTGCAAAAAAAAGAGGCGTGGCCGGGAACAAACTCCGGGGCCGATCGTATGGTATGAGTGGCAGCCGCCGTCGTCGCGGCGGAGTTCGTGCGCGGGCGGCAAAGAGGGGCTGACCTGTCCGGATGCGGCGGCTTTCAGGCGGAAGGCGCGTTGGAAATCCCTTCATCGCGAGGCGGCGGACGACTTCGCCGGAAATATCGGGTGGGTCCTAGGGCCCAATCATGCCTGGGCCTTATCCCTGTTCGGTGGCTCCCTGCGGGCCCTCTCATCTCCATCGGCGGCTGATTATCCTATCGTCGGCACCATGAAAAAACCGGTCTCCGCTCTCTGCGTCCTCGCCCTCGTCCTGCAATCGGCCGTCCAGGCCGCGCCGGCGTTCGCCCAGTTCCAGGCGCGCGCCGCGTCGGCGGGGGCGCCGGCCGTCCTGGGCGCCGTCGCTGCATCAGGAGTCGTCGGCGCGCATGTCCCGATCTCGCTGACCCCGTCGCCGCTCTCCCGCGGCCTCTCTTTGGCCGGCCTGCATCCCCTGACATCCGCTCCCGACGTTCGGGCGGCTGGGAATCCGCTGGGTGCAACGGCGAGTATGCCTCCCGCCGCGCCGGTCGCGGTCGGTCTCGCCGTCCGGACCGTTCGAACGGCGGCCGTCCCGGGGACCCAAACATCCCTCGCCGGCCGAGACACTCTCGCCGTCGCCGCTTCCGCGCTCGGGCTCGAGGGATCTCGAATCTCCCCGGATTCCCAGGCATCCTCCGCCCGGACTTTCTTCGACGGCTCTCAACGATACGCCGATGCGCGGCTTCCCGAGGGGCCGGCTCACCGCGAGGGGTCGTCGTCCGAGCGATCTTCCGCGGCTCGTCTCCTGCCTGCCTCCGAGTTGGAGGCCGTGCGCAGGGCGAGCGGCCTGGCGCCGCCGTCCTTCCGGGGGACGAAGCCGCTGGAGGACTACCGCCAGCCTCAGTCCGTGCGCGCGAAGCAAGCGGCCTATCGAGCGTTCACGTCCGTCCTGGCGCCCATATCCTTCATCCTCCCGTTCGTCGGTCTGGGGCTCGTCGGAGGAGGGATACTCGCGGCCGTCTCCGTGTCCGTCTGGATGGCGTGGGATCTCGGCCCGGGGAGCCTCCCCGAATCCGGCCCGACCTTGAGCGCGCGTCCTGATCTTCGGACGGCGCGGCGCGTGCGGCGGGTCGTCCGGGTGCTCGTGCGGCGCCTGGGATTGCCGCCGGAGCGCGCGCCGCGACGGATCGTTCATGTGGATGAACCTTTGCATGCGGGCGTTTCGGGCGAGAGCCTGGGCCCCGAGGCCATCATGATCGTCGGCGCCGAATACGGGAAGCTTCCTGTCCGAGTCGTCGCGGCCGTCATGGCCCATGAGTTGGGGCACCTGGTCCATGGGGACCTGCGCGGCCTGTTCAATCGTCTTCTGCACACGAGCGGCATCAAGATCCTGCCGGGCTATGCGGCGGTTTTCTTCTTCATGGCTCTTTTCGAGCTGCTCCTCGGGACGGCCTCGGGCCTATTCACGGCGATTTCCATATATCCCGTCCTGCTTGCTCCCGCGTTGTTCGTTCTCGCGCTCGCTTCGAGTTACGCCTTCCGGCGGCAGGCGGAGACGCGGGCGGATCATTTCTCCGCCTGGCTGACCGACCCGGTCTGGCTCGCGGGTTTCTTCTCCCTTTCCGCTCGTGTTCGGCGCGGCTTGCGGGCTCCGCTCGCCGACGCGTTCTCCGCGCATCCGGCCACGATCGAGCGCATCAAGAGACTGCTGCGCCGGAGATAAGACGTCCCGGCCCATGGCGTGTCATCCTCGCGTGATGGACGCCTTCGACGTCGTGGTCCGCGGGGCGGCCGGCGCGGCGGTCCCGCGAGAGCGGGCCGGACGGGCCGCGCCCGGCCGAACGGATTTTTGGGAGGTGGGCGCGGTTGTGAGGGAAATCGAGCTTTTGCGACGAGGGGTGGGCTCTTGCGCGGACGGCAAAGAGGAGCTGACCTGGCAAATGCCGGCGAGAACGGAATCCGCCGGGCCCGCCGGAGGGGGATAAGCACGGCTTGCCCGTGCCCTGATCTGCCGCGCTGCGGACCGCCGCTCTGGGTCCTGCGTCCCCGGGCGCGGGGGTCTAAAGGTCCCTGGCGCGGACTGACCGGGGAGGCTACACTCGGTCAATGGCGGCCGCTCCCTTCATCAGCCTCTTCCTTCTCCTGACGGCGCCCTGCGCCGCGGGTCAGGCGCGCGTCGTCGTCGAGCGCGTCGAGACCGCGCCTCAGATGCGCGCGCCGTCCTTCACCGTCCCCCTGCTCTCTCCGGCGCAGACCATGGCGCCTTCGCTGTCTCCGGCGTTGTCGCCGCTCGCCGTGTCGCCCGCGGCCGTCGCCCCGATCCCCGTTCTGCCCACACCCGTCGCCGGCTTGGCACCCGTCCGAGCGCTCGTCCCAGTCAAGGCCGCCGCGTCCTTGCCCGACGCGCCGCCGCGCGGCCCGCCCGCGGCGTCCGCTCCCGCTGAAACCGACTCCGGCGCCGCGCTGTTCGACGGCGCCAAGGCCGCCGAGATCCTGTCCGGCGCCGCGCGCTCCGTCTCCGGCCGTCCGCTCGCGGCCGGCGTCTTCATCCAGAACGAGCAGGAAGGCAGCCTTATCGCCCAGGACTCCCGCGACTCGTCCGGGACCTTCTTCAAGTATTACCGCCCAGTTGAACTGCGGCCCGCGCTCGTCGCCGAGGTCCGGGCCGGGCTCAAGGGCTTCGCCAAGGCGGGCTACGGCCTGCGCCGCGCCCTGTCGCCTTTCTCGAAGGGAGACGGCGCCGTCTGGGAGGCCCTGAGCAAGGACGCCAAGCTCGCCTACCTCGACAAGTACGAGAAGGCGGTGATCGCCGAACGCGGCGCCGGGGCCGCGTGGAAGGGGAAGACCTTCCTCTTGATGGAGCGCTCTCCCGGCGCCCCGGACTTCCTCGCCGAGCATCCCGACATGGAGGCGCCGCCCTCGGGCTACGAGCACATCCCGGGCCATCGCTTCCTCCAGCCCGAGATCGTCAGCGGCAAGACGACCCCCGCGTCCTCCGTCGGCGAGGCGCTCGCGCGCACGCGGCGCGTGATCGCCGACACCGGCCACGCCGGCACCCAGTACCACGTCTTCGTGAAGGCTGAGCCCGAGGTCCTGCGCGCCCAGCTCGCCGGCCTGCAGGCCGCCCTTCAGGCGTTCAACGACGCGCTGTACGCGCAGGCCGCTCAGGACAGCTTCCAGAACGTCGTCCACGCCTCGCTTCAGCCCTGGCACGCCGGCCGCTCCCGCCGCGTGGCCGAGCTGCTCGCCGCCGCGGGCCCCGAGGCGCACGTGCCCCCGGCCGAGGACCCCGACAGCGAGAAGCACGCCTTCGTCGGCCTGCGCTACTGGGGCACGGAGAACGGCAAGCTCGTCGTGTCGCTCGAGCTTCGCGGGGCGAGCCTGCCCTTCAAGGGACGAAAGTCCGCGGCGCGCGACATGGAGATCGCCGAGCTGCCCAAGCGCAGCTACGACGAGGCCCAGCGCTGGCTGTCCCTGCTCGCGGCCTACGCCGAGTCCCTCGCCCGAGGCGCGGCGCCTCGCGGCGCGGCGCGGCCGTTGATCCTCGACGCGGGGTCCGCCGACGCCTTGCTCGCCGCGCGCGCGGCCAAGCGCGGCATGCCGAAGGACTCCTATTTCGGGACGGGGGCGCTGGCCAAGCGCTTCACCGGCGCCGGGCGCGTCGCGCCGGGGCTGCTGCTCCCGTTCGCCGCCTCCGCGCCGGGCTCGGCCGCTCTCGACCGCTTCATGGACGAATGGCTGGACGTCTCGGCGAAGGCCCGTTCTCTCGAGGCCGCCGGCGGCGAGTTCGCCGACGCGCGCCGCTATCTCGAGTATCAGCTTTGGAGCGCCTACGCCGCCTGGGGCCGCTCGCACGAGCCCTTAGCCCGCGCCCGCCTGGCCGCGATCCTCGCCGGCCGCTGAGCGGCCTGCTAGCCGATCCCGGCGGCCGAGAAAAAGTAGGCGTTCTTGTCCAGATCGAGCTTTTCACCCAAGAGCTTCTCGAAATAGGGCACCCGGTCGCCCACGAGCTCGAAGCCGCCGGAGTACAACTCGAGATCGTCGGCCGGGGCATCGAAGAGCTTGTGCAGCGCTTTCAAATCCGGGTTCTCGATCTCGCGTTCCCAGACCAGCTTCTCGGTCTCGTTGTCGTAGCACTCCACGACGCAGATGATCTTTTTATATTCCATGGCTCATTTCTCGATGGGTCGTTTGGTCGGATCCCGAGGCTTGGTCGGCTTCCCCGTATCCCTATCGTACTCGCGGCGGCGCTCCTTCCCGTTGGGGCTCCACCTCTCCAACCGCCCATGCTGCGAATCCCACTCCCGGATCTCGTCGGTGTCCGTTCTCGGGCCACTTCCAGGTGACCGCCGGCACTTGCTGCAAGCCATGATGGCGAGGGAGCGACCATAGGCGAAGGGCAGCCTGGAATCTTGGAATTTCAAAAAAGGCGTTAAGGGTAGATATCCAGGGCGAGTTGGATGCCCAGGGCTGACATTTCGCGAAGGTCGAGATCTTCAAAAACGATGCCGGCGTTACCCTCGAGCAGAAGGACCAGGTAGTATTCCAGCCTCCCGCCGCTGCGGCGCAACTTTTGGAGCGCCGCCTTGCGATTTCCAAAGGTGCGCGTCCATTTACGAAGAGATTTTTCGAACATAGCCCGTCTGCCTTCAACGAGCTCATAACAGCAGTACGTCTGATCGTAGACGCCCTTGAGCGGCTCATCCTTGGGAGTCTTGCGGGGCTTGCCGACTTCCTGTTTATAATTCGCCTTGCGACCGACAGCAGTGTCGATATCTGCGATGGAGGCCTTTGGATGGAAAACACGAAAAGCGAGGCTGAATTTAAAGTCGTTCATGTTTAGGGCAGGAAGGATTCGTACGGTCCGTTATCTCGCGCTTCGCCGTTTTCGTCATTCGTGATGATGCGTCCATCAGGTGTGATGCCGGTCCAATCGGCGCTTCCGGCACCAATCTGTTTTTTAAGTTTACCATGATGCTCGCGCGGGATTCTCTCATCTTTGTCGATGGGCAGCGTGCCTGTAGGACAATTCCTGGGCTTTGCTCCCTTATCCACCTTCTTCGCGGCGAACGTCCAGCTGTCCCACATCGACATGACGACGGGCACGTGCTGCTCGAGGTGGAGGCGCGGAAGGACGATGACGACCGCGAAGGAGCCGAGGGCCCACCAGGGACTGATCAGCGTGCGCCCGACGTAGAGCGTGCCGAAAGCCACGATGGCCAGGTTCTCCTGGTAGTCGGCCCGCTGCGCGGCCTTGACCGTGCGGCCCTCGCGGATGGCGACGTCGTCGATCTCCGGCACGGGCCTGATCTGCATCATGTTCTTGTACGCGGCGGCGTGGCGCTCCGCGGCCCGGCGCTGGCACTCGGGATCGCAGGCCGGCGGCTTCTCTTCGTAGCCGCCGCCATCGGGCTTGCCTCCGCCGATGGTCCCGTAGCCGGGACAAGAGGAAGCATTTGCGGCGCCGCAGAGCTCGGAAAGCGCCTGGGCACCGGCCGGAAGCGGGGCGAGAAGAAGGAGCAGCGTAAGGATTTCACCGCGCATCGCCCGGAGGATAATACATTTCCCCTAAATTTGATAGTCTCACGGAAATGGGGTTCTTGTTTCTGCTTCTGCTGGCGGCGCCCGCCGCGGCCTACGACCTTCCCGCCTTGCCGGTCTACGTCGAGCTCCACGGCGGCTCGCCCGTCTGCGGCTCGCAGGCGCTGCTCGACAACCTGAACTCCCGGTTCACCCGCGTGACCTCGAGCAATCCGGACCTTCACATCAACTGCCGTGAAGGCGAGGATCTGATCCTCGAGGCGCGCACGGCGGCGGGCAAAGGCATCGCCCGCTTCACCGTCGAGATATCGCCGACCTCGAGGCCCGAGACCTTGGCCTACCTGGGCGCGGCGCATCTGGCCAAGGACGGCGACGTCATCGATGCGGCGCTGTCGGCCTCCATGGCCCACAACGCCAACCTCGCGGGCCCCGCCGCCGAGTTTCTGGCGCAGGGTGACCTGAGCCGGGCCGCCAGCCACTTCACCGCCGCGCTGGAGTCGGACCTGGACCCGCGGGTGCTCTACTACGGCCTCTATCTGGCCGCGGCGCGAGACGGACGCCTGCGCGACGCGAAGTGGCATCTGGCCGCTTTCGCCAAGTCGTCGGACCTCGACCCCCGCGAGCTCACCGACGAGCAGCTCCGCGCCTTCATCGAAGCGCGCAACGCCGGCGGCGACCGGGCCGCGGATGCGGACGCGACCTTCCGCGAGTACGAGGACGCCGCCCGCGCGCACAAGTGGAACGAGGCCCTTTATCACCTGCGCAAGCTCCTCGTCGACGCGCCCTGGTACGAGCCGGCCTACCACGCTCTCGCGCGGACCTATGAGGCGGCGAAGTGGAAGCGCCTGGCCAAGCATTGGGAAAAACGCGCCGCCTTCGTGCGCAAGCTCAACAAAGACGCCGGCCTCGGGGAAGACATTGAGAAGCGTCTGGCTCTGTAGCCTCCTGCTGCTGGCCGCCGGAGACGCCTCCGCCTACTGGCTGCGCATGGGCGGCGTCGGAGGAGAGGTCCGGACAGGCTCGCAGTTGGCGCGCGCCGGCGAGTTCGGGCTCTACGAGTCGCGCTACGGCCTCGGCCTGGGAACGACCGTGCTCGAGGGGCAGTTCGGCGCCTGGGACCTGCCGCGCCGCGGTCGGCCCGACGCCTCGGGCCACCTCATTGTCAGCGCCCTCCCCGTGCAGGCCTTCGCCACGCTCTACAGCTGGCGCGGCCCGTCCTTCCTGCATTTCATGGACGACTCGAAGGCCGACTACAGCATCGGCCGGCTCGAGGCCTACGGCTCGTACAGCAACTGGGCGCGCATGCACTTCTTCAGCGACGTGCAAACGCCGACCTTCTTCGGGCCGCCCGAAAGGACGGTGGTGCCGCGAGTCACGGCCCAGCTGAAGGTCATCGATTACGGGCTGCGCGCCGATCACATGTTCGGCCTGTCCTGGACGCTGGCGGTCGGCCGTCAGGAGATCACGGCGCGCGAGAGCGACGTGTTCCGCCGGAAATATTTCTCACGGTGGTACGGATCGGTGGGCGTCTACATCGGAGCCACCACGGGCACGGATTACTCGGGCGGCGTCTACCGGATATTCACCGACTCTTGGCGGGGCTTGAAGGCTCTCTTCGGGGGCTCGACTGTGAGGAAAGAGAAGCTCTAACGCGCTTTAACATCTCCGCTGAGGAGCGCCTCATCTTTCGTTTAACGGCTGAAGCGGGCCGCGGAAATCGACAGGACGCTCATGAGCAGCACGGTGAGCGTCCGCCCGGCCCACAGCCCGAGGCCCGGGCTCCAGATCAAGGCGGTGACGACGCCCGACGCCGCGTAGCCCGCGAAGTAATCCACGGGCAGGCCGAAGATCCTGCGGCGGAACCACGCCACCTCCCGCGTTCGCAGCGCCGCGAAGCCCCATGCGGGGTTCCAGACGAACCACTGCAGGTCCCACGCCGCCGTGACGAGCAGGTAGGAAGACAGGCACTTCGCCCACAAGGCGAGAGAGAAGCCCGCGAACGCGAGCGGCAGGTGGAACATCCCTATCAGGAACAAGGTGAGCCACAGGTGATAGCCGGTGAGCTCTTTCCCGTTGGTGAGGCCGAGCCACCACTCCGGGCCCCAGCGCCAGGTGGGGAGGTTTACGGCCCAGCCTTGGGCGCCCTCGATGTGGATCTCGACGCGGGCCAGGATGTGGCAGAGAATAAACAGATAGAGCCCCTCGCCTGCTCCGGCGAGGAGGTCGGCGCTCATTTGCGCTTCTCTTTGATCCGCTTGCGCGCCGCCTTGTGGATCGTCTTCCACTTCTGCTTCTCGGTCGCCGCGGGGGCCTCGCGGCGGCTCGCCTCGTGCTCGGACTCGTGCTTGAGCTTGGCCCATGACGCGAGGCGCTCGGCGGCCAAGGCCCCGGCTTCGATGGCGGCCTTCACCGCGCAGCCGGGCTCGGAGCCGTGGACGCAGTCCTTGAAGCGGCAGGAGGGTGCCAACGCCTCGATATCGTCGAAGGTCTTCTTGAGGCCCTGCTCGGCGTCCCAGAACTGCATCTCGCGCATGCCCGGCGTGTCGAGAAGGATGCCGCCGCCGGGAAGGATGAAGAGCTGGCGATGGGTCGTCGTGTGGCGGCCGCGCTCGTCGGAGCGGCGCGTTTCGGCGGTCTTCAGGTCCTGGTTCCCGGCCAGGCGATTGACCAAGGTGGACTTGCCCACGCCCGAGGAGCCGATGAGGCCGACCGTGCGCCCGGGCTTGATCCACGCCGAGAGGGCGTCGAGGCCCGCTCCGGTCTTGGCCGAGACCGCGACGACCGCGGCGTCGCCGGCGGCCTGACGGGCTTCCGCGAGGAAGGGGTCGGGCTCGGCGCAGGCGTCGAGCTTGTTGAGGATCAAGACGGGCTCGGCGCCGCTTTCCCGGCTCACGGTCAGGAACCGCTCGAGGCGTCGGGCGTTGAAGTCGGCGTTCAGGGCGGTCATGACCAGCACGGTGTCGAGGTTGGCCGCGATGACCTGCTCCTCCATCGTCTCGCCGGCCGCCTTGCGCGAGAGCTTGGTGCGGCGGGGGAGTATGCGGCGGATGAGGACCACCTTCTCGTTGGGCACCGCCTCGGCGCTGACCCAGTCGCCGACGGCGGGAAGGCCGGCGCGGTCGGCCGCCTTGTGGCGCATGTTCCCGGGCGTGCGCGCGGACTTCACGCCCTGCTCCGATATGATCTGGAACAGGCCGCGCTGCTCCTCGATCAGGCGCGCGGGGAAATGGCCCTGCGCGGCGTCGCCGCCGAAGGCCTCGGCCCAGCGCGCGTCCCAGCCCCAGTCCTCGAGAATCCCCATCAAAAGGATTCTAACTGTTTCCGGAAACAGTTGAGCGCCGCCGCGGCGGGCGGCTAAGGGATGAGGACGATCTTGCCGCGGGCGCCGGGGGCCAGGATCGCCGCGTGGGCCTTGAAGGCCTCGGCGAGAGGGAACTTCGCGCCGATCAAAGGCTTGAGCGTTCCGTCCGCTAACCCCTTCGCCAGGTCGGCGTGCACGTGCTCGCGCTCGGCCTCCGACATGTTCCACAGGCTCATGCCGCGCACGGTGAGGTCCTTCGTGATCGTGAGGCGGGGATCGATCGGCACCGGGCCGCGGCTGCCCACGATGACGATGCGGCCGCGCTGAGCCGCGAGGCGCAGGTCGTCGGCGAGGTTGACGTTGGCGAGCATCTCGATGATGAGGTCTGGGCCCTGGGCGTCGGTCAGCTTCAGGATGTCGTCCAGATAGCCCGGCTTGCGGTGGTCGAGGGCGTAGGAGACGCCGAGGGACTTGAGGAACGCCGCGCCCTCCGGTCCGCCCGCCGTGCCGATGACGATGAGGCCCGCCGCGAGGGCGAGCTGTACCGTCGCCACGCCCACGCCGCCGCTGGCGCCGTGGATGAGGACGGTCTCTCCGCGCCGGGCGCCGCCGCTCTGGAACAGGGCGCGATGCGCGGTCGCGTAGGGCACGCCGATGGCCGCGCCCTGCTCGAAGCTGAGCCGGTCGGCCAGGGGGAACGCGCGGGAGGCCTCGACGACGGCCTTCTCCGCGTAGACGCCGCCGACGGCCCCGTAGACGTAGACGCGCTCCCCGGGCTTGAACGGGGCGCCCGGCCCCGCCGCCTCGACGAAGCCGGCGGCGTCCGTGCCGGGCGTCCACGGCAGCTCCGCCTTGCGCGTGTACGTCCCGGCGCGGATGTAGGTGTCCACCGGGTTGACGCCGATCGCCTTGAGGGCGACGAGGACCTGCCCCGGCCCGGCCTTCGGCTCGGGGACGTCCTTGAGCCTCAGGACCTCGGGCCCGCCGAACTTCTCGACGACGATCGCCTTCATATGTGCTCGACGAGCTCGCTCAGGGGGAAGCGGACCTTGGCGTTCCTCGCGTACGCGTCGTCCGAGGCGCGCGCGCCGGCGGTCGCGACGACGACGGACTTCCAGCCCTTCGCGTGCAGTCCGAGGAGCTCGTCGTACTTGTCCTTGTCGAACCCCTCCATCGGGCAGGCGTCCACCCCGAGCAAGGCGGCCGACGTCAGGAAGTTGCCGAGCGCGATGTAGACCTGGCGCGTCAGCCAGGCCTCGACCTTCTCCGGCGGCAGGGAGACCGACTGGAGCATCGTCTGCTTGTAGCCCTCGAGCATCTCGGCGGGGACGCGGCGCACCTCGGAGATGCGGTCCACGAACCGCTGCACGTCGGCGGGGCCCGCGTCCTTTCGGACGAGGAAGACGACGAGCTTGTCGGCGTCGGTGATCTGGCTCTGGTCCCAGGAGGCGGGCCGGAGCTTGGCGCGGAGGTCCTTGTCCTCGATGACGAGGAACTTCAAGGCCTGCAGGCCGTAGGAGGAGGGGGACAGCACGAGCGACTGCTCGAGCGCGGCCCATTTGTCCGCCGGGATGCGTCCCGCCGCGTCGAACTTCTTCACGGCGTAGCGCCAGCTCATCGCGGTCAGGAGGGTCTCGGGGGTCACGGTCTTCTTGGCGGCTTCGGTGATCATATGTATCCTCTCTAGTTACAGTTTAGCTTAAAAAAAATCAGGCCGTCAAGCCGAGCTCCCCGACGATGTCGGCCAAGGTGGTGCGCTTGAGCTCGGGCAGGACCTTGGATTCCACGCGCGTGAACACCTCCGCGAGGATCTTCTGCATGCGGCAGGCCAGCGGGCACTTCTCGTTGCGCTTCTCGTGCTGGACGAAGAAGTGCCCTTCCTCGACCGCCTTGTAGACGTCGTGGAGGGAGACCCGGCCGGCGGGCTTGGCGAGCCGGAACCCGCCCTTGGCGCCGTGCGTCGATTCGACGATGCCGGCGCGGGCGAGCTCGGCGAGGAGGCGGCGGATCACGACCGGGTTCGTCGCGACCGAGGCCGCGATGTCCCGCGAGGTCCGGGGTTCGTCCTTGTGGACCGCGAGCATCGCGAGGGCATGGACCGCCACGGCGAATCGGGAGTTGGCCGCCATATTGTAACAATTATAGTCACATATGCGGGAGTTGTCAAGGGCCTTTGCTATCATGGTTCATGGCCCGCTACCGCTACCTGCTCGGCGACTCCCGCGGAGAAGCCGCGCGACTGAGATTCCAGGCGAAGCTGTGGGACCCCGTCTCCTTCGCGCTGTTCGACCGTCTCGGCGTCAAGCCGGGCTGGAAGGTCCTCGAGATCGGTCCCGGTCAGGGGTCTTTGCACCTGGAGCTTCGCCGCCGGGTGAAAGGGCCCGTCGACGCGGTGGAGCGCTCGGCGCCGTTCGCCGCGCGCCTGCGCCGGCTGTGCGCGCGCGACGGGCGCGGCGAAGGGACGATCTGGGGGTCCGACCTCATCGACGCGCCTTTGCCCAAGGGAAAATACGACCTGATCTTCGCCCGCTGGGTGTTCCTGTTCCTGCCCGAGCCGGAGAAGCACCTCCGCCGCCTCGCGAGCGCGCTCAAGCCCGGAGGGCGCATCGCGATCCAGGATTACCACCGCGCGACGATGGCGCTGTACCCCAAGCCGAAGGACTGGGATGCGATGATGGCCGCCGACAGGGTGTTCTTCGAGACCCAGGGCGGCGACGCGAGCGTGGGGGGACGCCTGCCGGCGCTGTACAAGCGCGCCGGCCTCGTCCCGGTCGAGGCTCATCCGAACCTCAAGTCCGGCTTTCCGGGCTCCGACGTGTGGGCCTGGGCGTCTTGGTACTTCCTCGGCGTGATGCCGCGCCTGGGCAAGCTCCGCCCGTTCTCTCCCGCCGCGGCCCGCCGGACCGCCGCCGCTTGGCGCGCGGCGGCGCGGCGTCCCGAAAGCCTGTTCATCGCTCCATGCGTCCTCGATTGCGTGGCGCGCAAGCCGCGGACATGATCGAGAGCTGGATCGCGGTCTCGGCGGCCTACCTGTCCTCGAAAAAGGCGATGGACAGCCTCGCCCTCGATCCCTATTGGCCGAAGTGGGACTCTCCCTGGTGGCACATCACCTTGCTGTGGGAGCTCGGCCGCGCCGACGCGATCCCCAAGGACGCGGCCGAGGCGATGCTCGCCGCCATCGAGGCCAAGTACGTCCGCTTCTTCCCGAACCCGCGCGAGCCCCTGCCGCCCGGGAAGGACAGTCATCGCGACGGCCTGTGCCACTGCGGGTTGGGCAACATGTATCAGGCCTTGTCGGCGTGCGGCCTCGACCTCGACGCGCGGTCGCCGTGGATGCGGGCCTGGTTCCTCCACTATCAGCTGCCCGACGGCGGCCTCAACTGCGACGAGAAGGCGTACGAGAAGGGCGGCGCCTCCTCGGTCCAGTCCACCTTGCCGGTCCTCGAAGCGGTGCTCGGTGCGGGCCGCCCGCTGACCCCGATCGAGGAGCAGTTCGTCGACCGCGGCGCCGAGTATTTGATGGAAAGACGCCTGGCCTTCCGCTTGCGGGACGGTCAATTGATGGACCCCGCCTTCCTCGAGATCGGCTTACCGCGCTTCTACGACTACGACATCCTGCGCGGCGCCGCCTTCCTCGCCGACTGGGCCCGCCTGCGCCGGCGGCGTATTCAACGCGCCGCGGTCGGTTGGGTCATCGACACGATGGATGAACGCTTCCCCGATGGGCAGGTGAAAATCGAAAAGACCGGCTTGATGGCGACCGAGGACACGTTGCTGGCGGATAAAGAGGGGAAGTGGACGCGGGGCAAAGCTTCGACGTTTCCTTTGCTGGATTCGGTCCGCAAACCGGGCATGATCTCCGAGTCGCTGACCCGTTCCTGGGCCGAGACGCGCAAGGTTCTGGAAGCGCGTCTTGAAGGGTAGGTCCAACGACATTAAGGAATGGACCATACGGCCCTGGGAAAGCTCCGGGTCGTTGGGTTATGCTTTAGCCGATGCGCCGGTTAATAGCTTTAAGTCTTTGCGCCTCCGTTGCCTTCCCCATGGAAGCCCTCGCCCAGGTGAGGGTCGTGCTTCCATCGGTTCCCCAATCCGTTGCCGTTCCAAAATCCTTCCCGTCACTCCCCAATATAACCAGCTCGTTGCCTTTATCGAGCGCCTTCAGCCCGTCGTTATC
>JAUYSH010000125.1 GCA_030696455.1 Elusimicrobiota bacterium | reverse complement strand
TCGAGTCGAAGAAGTGGGCCTCCGACGCCCTCGAGACGCCGGCGGAGAACACCTGGTCCTCGCCGAAGGTCACTAACGAGGTCGGCGCGGACTGGCCGCTGGCGATGACCGCGGCCCTCATTTTGGAGCGCTTCGGCGGAGCCGAAGACGTGGCGCTGCTCGAGAACATGGCCCGCCGCGTCACCGGCTCCTCCCACTATGAGGTCCCGGTCCACAACGCGCTCGTCCAGGCGCTCTCCGCGATCTACGCGCGGCTCGGGCTCGCCGCGACGCGCCAGGCGCTGAGCCGCGCGTCCCAGCTCAAGGGCGGCCGCACGACCGACATCACCGACGCGGCCAACCGCGCGCTCGGGACCGTCGGCATGCCCGCCGACCTCGACCACGCCAAGACCGACGCCGACGCCTACCTCGCGATGATGAAGCGCCTGGGCCGGACCGACGAGCTGCAGAAGATCTTCCGCGACACGACGTTCTGGGGCACGAACAGCGCCGAGCCCGTGCGCCAGGCGGCGCTCAAGCTCGCCGGCGAGCGCGAGACGGACGCGGCGGCGCTCCATCGCCTGCACAACATGATGAAGACGCAGACGAGCTACTCTCGCACCGGCTACGAGATGTCGCGCGCCTGGGCGGCGATCGTCGCGCGCGAGGGCCTCACCGGCGGCCTCGGCGACGCGATGAAGCGCTACCTCGACGCCCGCGGCGTGAAGGACTACAGCCTGGGCTCGAGCTGGCCGATCCTCTACGCGTACGTCGTGACCGCCCAGCTCGCCGGCGGCGCCGACACCTTGGCGCCCCTCGAGGAGCTGATGGACCAGTCCCCCGGGGACATCGCCAGCGTCAACGAGCAGGCCTACTTCAACTCGCCCGACGCCTGGGCGCGCGTGCTGGTCCGCTCCGGCAAGTTCGAGGAGTACTCGCGCTCCCAGGGCCTCAACGCGGACGGCTCGCCCAAGCCCTCGAAGCTGCAGGAGATGCTGACGAACCAGACCCGGCCGATGAAGACCGCCGCGGCCCTGCGCGCCATCGCCTACGCCCGCGACCCCGTCTTCTCCCGCCGCGCCGCCGAGCCGAAGGGGAGCGTCCCCGACATTCATCCGGGCGCCGGCTCGCCTTCATCGACGTCGTCGAACTCCTACCCGCGCGGCCCCAGCAACCCGCGCTTCCGCGACGACTGGCCTCCCTACGGGCACGGCCACATGATGTACTGAACTGACGGGCGGTCAGTCTGATCGGCAATTCCTTGTACGCTCCGCCGACGGGTCCTCGAAATCTTAAAAATAACGTTTAAAAAATATGAGCGATTCACCGTCGGCGCCGACGGTGAATTCGCTCGAATTAATCAGCGGTTATTTTTGGAAAAGAAGGACTTCGGCGCCTATAACTCGGCGCGGAGCTTGCGCAGCTCCGCGAGATAACGATGCGTGCGCACCGCGGCGGACTTGGGCGCCGCGGCTTCCTCGAGCGCCGCGTCGAGGGACTTGGCGGCCTCTTCTTTGAGTCCCATCTCCTTGAGGATTTTCGCCTCGAGCCCGACGGCGCGCAGCCAGTTGTCGCCGTAGCCGGATTTGACGGCGGCGCGGGCGGAGACGAGGGCGGCGGGATGCTCCTTCTGCGCGAAGAGCAGGCGCGCGTAGCCGTACTGGAAGGTGAATTCGTTCGGGTAGGCGCCGACGAGCGAGTCGTACAGCGTCCGCGCCTCGCCGAGGCGGCCGGCCTTCTGCAGGCAGTAGGCGCGCTCCAAGTTCGCGCCGCGCGCGACCTTGAGCGTCGAGGCCTTGGCGTCGGCCCCGTAGGCCTCGGCGGCGGCGGACCACGCGGCCTTCGCGTCGTCCCCCTTGCCCAGGGACTCGAGGAAGGAGGCCTCGTAGGCGCGCATGTCGCCGGGCACCAGGCCGCGCTCGCTGAGCTTGGGGTCCGCCGCCCACCTGGCGACGGAGGCGCGCACGGCGCCCTCGAGGGCCGCGGCGGCGGGGCGGTCGCGCTCGACGAGGTCGGAGGCCCAGTCGGTGAACTCGGCGTCCTCGGGGAATTCCGAGGTCAAGGCGGTGAGCGCGCCGAGCACGGCGCGGGCGTCGTCGCTCTTCGCGGCGAGCGTCTTCGTCGCGATCAGCGCCTCACGGCGCGCCGCGGGCGCCGTAGCCGCCGCGGCGAGGGCCTCGGCGGGCTCGGAGCGCTCCAGACGCCAGCGGGCGACGCGGGCGCGGCGGACGCCGTCCTCGGTCGGGCTCGACTTCGCCACGGCCAGGGCGGCGACCTCGATGGGCTCGTCGATCAGGCCGCGCGACTCGGCGAGGAAGGCGGAAAGCGCCTCGGGCGAGCGGTAGCCGACCGCGCGGGAGACCTCCTGGCCGCGCTCGTCGAGCACGAGCAAGGTCGGGTAGCCGCCGATCTTGAAGCGGGCCTTCCAGTCCCAGGACAGCTCGGCGTCGGCGTCGAGCGCCAGCAGCACGAAGCCCTCGGAGGCCTTTTGGAACGCGGCGGTGGGATAGACGCCTTCCTCGAGCATGTTGCACGGCGGGCACCAGATGCCGTAGAAATGCACGAAGATGGGCTGGCGCGCGCGGCGGGCGAACGTCACCGCCTTGCCGGGCTCGTTGACGAGGAAGCCGGCGGCGAAGGGGTGGGGCTTGGGAGCGAGCTTCGCCCGTTCGGAGTCCTTCTTCCTGCCCGCGACCCGCACCGTGAAGCGCTCCTGGCGGCAGAAGGTCTTCGCGTCGTCGCAGACGCTCGCGACGACCGGGACCTCTCCCGAGGACGCGAGCCGGCAGCGGAACACGCGCGGCGTCACCTCGTCGGCCTTGTGCTTGCCGCACTTCTGGGGCGCGTCGACGTTGAAGTGGTGGCCCCGGATGGGCTTGAGCTCGACGCGCTCGTTGAGCACGGCCTTCTCCGGGCGCGAGAGGACCAGGGACGGCTCCGCGGCCGAAGCGGCCAGCGCGGCGAACAGGAGGGGGAGGAGCATCCTGAAATCCTAGCTTTTCGCCGCGGCGGGTTTAAGGGTTTTTCGCGCGGTCGCGCAGGATCGACATCGCGATGATCGGCTCGTCGTCGACGGCCGCGGCCATCGCGCGCCATTCCCCGGAGGTGCGGGGGAAGTGCGGCTTGAAGTTCGTCGGCGCGTGGCGCGCGCCGATCATCGTCATGGTCATGGCCAGCGCGCCGCGGCCCATCTCCCGGGACGCGCCGTAGAACTTCTCGGCGTCGCCGGCCTTGTGGGCGGCGTAGCCGTCGACGAGCGCCTTGCCGATGGTCCAGCCCGCGAAGGCCGCGCCCAGGACGAGAAAGCCGTAGATCGCGACGGGGGCGACGGTCACGAGCGCGATCGAGCCGGCGGCGACCGCCAGCCCCTTCCAGGTGAACACCTCCGCGACCGCGTGCCCCGCGCCCTTCAGGAACTCCCAGCCGGCCCGCTTCAAGGAGATCGGGGAGGCCGTCTTCTTCGCGGGCGGAGGGGGCGGCGGGGCGGCTCTGAGGCGGGGGGCCTGCGGCGTGAACGCGGCGCGCCGGACGGCGGAGGGGGAGGCGGGGCCGGACGCGGCCACGACCGAGCCCTGGCCGGAGCGGCCGCCGTCGTAGAACCGGTCCTGGGCGCCGCGCTCGAGGGGGCGGGGCGCGGCGTCGAGGCGGGCGCGCATGGCGTCCGTGCGCTCCCGGAAGTCGAGGGAGGCGGCGGGGGGAACCGGACCGGCCGCGGGGGCGCCGGGGCCGGCGGCTTCGCGGACGGTGAGGCGCGGGCCCCAGAAAGCCTGGAGGTCGCGCAGAAGGGCCAGGCGCTCGGCCGGAGGCAGGTCCCGCTTCCAGGAGGGAGCATGGATGGCCAGGCCGGGGGCGAGGGGGTCCCGGACGGGGGCCTCGAGCAGCTTGGCGGCGGCGGCTTCGGTGAGCTTGATCGCCTCAGGGGACCGCGGCCCGGCGGTCACCTCGAGGTGGATGGCGGCGGCGCCCGGCGTCGCGAGGAGCAGAACCAGCAGCAGGGCTCGTTTCATGTCCATGCCTTAAGTATGGGGCCCGCGGGCCCAGGGCGACAGGGGCCTGGGGCCCACCCCGGGACCGGGTCTATAGTCCTATGACGGAGGTCAGGGTCGATGGGGCGCGGGCGGGCATGCTAGAATACTCGCCCGGACCTTGATGATTCCCCTCTCATCCCTGATGTCGCTGGCGCTTCTCTCCATCCCGGTTTTCGCCGACGGCATCACGGTTTCCTCCTACACGGCCGCGGCGCTCGAGGCCTCTCCCGAGGTCCGCTCGGCGCGGGAGGCCTACGAGGCCGCGGACGCCGCGCTCAAGGGCCAGGCCGCGGCGATGGCGCTCCCCACGTTCGGCTTCACCTACGCCCAGTATCCCTACGGCCACAATCCTCTCGACGCCTACCGCTACGAGCATGGCCGCTTCTCGCCGCGGCTCGGCCAGGCGGTGACGACGGCGAACTGGAACCTGTTCAACGGCTTCCAGGACCTGCAGCGCGTCCGCGCCGCCGCGCTCGCGCGCCGGGCGGCCCGCTTCGCGCTGACGGCGGCCAGGCAGGACCGAGCCTTCGCGGCGATCTCCGCTTATTACGACCTCAGCGCGAAAACCGAGCTGCTCGGCGTGGCCCGGCAAAACCTCGAGGACCAGCGGCGGCAGTACGAGCAGTCCCTCGACCTGTACAAGCACGGCATGAAAAGCCTGGCCGACCTGCTCAAGAGCGAGACGGACCAGCGCTCCTCCGAGCTGCGCATCATCTCGGCCGAGGCGGAGCGCAAGAAGGCCCTCGTCTCCTTCAACGTCCTGCTCGACCGCGGCGCCCTCGACGAGGCCGCGCTGACGGTCGACCTCCAGGCGGGTGCTACGACCTTGCCGCTCGTCGACGCCGGCTTCGCCTCCGCCCTCGGCGGCCGCCCCGAGGTCGCCAGGGCCCGCGAGGAGCTCGAGAGCGCGCGCGTCGCCGTCCAGCAGGCCGTGCAGGGCATCCTGCCCAACCTCAAGTTGGACGCGGCCTGGACGCGGTCGCGCTCTCCGGCCTTCCCCGGCGCCGGCTCGTCGATCCCCAATCCGAACCACAACGTCGGCGTCTCCCTGTCCCTTCCGATCGGCTTCAACGGCTTCACGCAGGGCTGGGCGATCTC
>JAUYSH010000016.1 GCA_030696455.1 Elusimicrobiota bacterium | reverse complement strand
GGCGCGGCCGTGTTGGCCGCGGGGATGGTCATGACGGCGACGCAGGCCTTCGCCCAGTACGGCGGCAACGAGGGTCAGCTCGGCAACTTCCTCAACGGGTCGGCCAACTGGCTGATCACGATCCTGGGGCCGGGCGTGTTCCTGCTCGGCATCATCTGGGTCGGCATCAGCCTCGCCGCGGGCGACCAGGACGCGATGAGGAAGGGAGGTTTCGTGGTGGGCGGAGGCGCGCTGATCTTCCTGGCGCCCTCGCTCATGGCGCTGATGAAGCGGCTGGCCGGCGGCTTCTGATGGCCAGCCTTGCGTACCGGAGCGCCGGGGAGATCCTGGCGCCTTGGAGGAAGAAACTCGACGAACGGAGGGAACGCATGGACAAAGAAGGAACGGACGGGGGAGAGGTGCCGAGCATGCAGGAGGGCGGCGCGCCTATCGGCGAGGAGAACTTGACCCGCCTGATCGGGCGGCTGACGCGCAAGCCGCTGATGGTGGAGGTGACGGGGGGCCACAAGAAGGCGATCTTCACGCTGGCGGTGACGCGCAGATACCGCGACAGCGAGAGCCGCCCCAAGCAGCAGAAGGCCTTCGTGCCGGTGGTGGCCTGGCGGTCGCTGGCCGCGCAGGTCGAGACGCTCGGCAAGGACAGCGCGGTGCTCGTCGAGGGCCACCTGCGCACCTGGTCGGACCCGAAGGGCAAGAACTTCCGCTGGGAGGTGGCGGCGGAGATGCTCGAAGTCCTCGAGCGCCTCGAGTCGCCGACGGACAATCGCGCGCCGAAGAAGGAGGAGGCGGCCGCCTAAACGGTCCCGTTCGGTCCGCGGCGAGAGCAGCCGCGGACCGGGCGGACCAGGATTTCATCATGGAAAGCGTCAAGGTCTATCGCAGCGTGAACGCAGGCGACCGCTTCTTCGGCCTGGAACTGGCCGACGGGGTGCTGCTCCTGCTCGTATTCTTCCTCGCGTTCAGCTTCAACCGCGAGGGGCTGTTCGGCAATGGGGTCGCACTGCTGCTGACGTATTTCGGCATCCGCGCGCTCAAGCGCAACAAGCCGGAGGGCTACGTGCTGGACCTGACGCGCTACGTTCTCGCGAGCCGCTTCAAGGCGGTCTGCGCGTTTGACGACGCCGAGAGCATGAAAGGAGATAAGGCTTGAACCGAGTTGAAATGGGACTGACCACTCTGCGCCAGGCGATCCACGGACCCAAGGTCCCGCCGCTGGCCCAATTTCTCAACCTCTGGAGTCTGGGCGACGGCGTCTTGGTCGGAGTGGACCTCTCCATGTCCTCGGCCTACGAATTGGAGCTCGACAGCCTGCGGCTGGCCGATCCGGCGCGCGCCGACCTCTTCGAGACTCAGGCGCGGGCCTTCCTCAACGCTTTGCCGGCCGACGTGACGCTCCAGTTCGTCGTCCAGGTCCGCAAGGGCGACCCGGACGCGATCCGCGCCTTCCGCGGGTCGAATGCGCACCCGGACGCTGACGCTTTGTCTCGCCTCGTCATCGAGAAGAAGTGCGAGGCCTTGGAGCGCAAGTTCCTCCAGCGGCGGCGCTGCCTGCTCTTCGTGACGAGCCATCCCAAGGACGGGCTCGTGCCCGTCTCGCCCATCATCCCGCGCTTCAAGCGCCCGATGCGCCAGGTCACGGCCGAGTTCGACGCGCTGCGGCGCAAGGAGCACGCGGCGCTCGATCAGGTCGTCTCCGAGCGCCTGCACAACCTCGGCCTCAAATCCCGGAAGCTCGACTCGCAGGAGCTTCTCGATCTCGCCTACCGGCACTTGAACCCGGCCAAAACCGAAAGCTTGCCGCTGTCGCGCGTCTCGCCCCTGCGGACGCTGCGCGAGCAGGCGGCGGCGACGCCGCTGCGCGAGGAGTTCGACCACGTGGGGGTGGGCGACTCCTACTACCGCGGCGTGAGCCTGCTGCGCCTGCCCGAGACGGCTCACCCGGGCTATGCCTGGCGGCTGCTCGACAGCCTGTGGCCGGACTGCGACCTGAACCTCACCGTCCACACGCTCGACGCGGAGAAGGCGGTCTCAAGCCTCAAGCTCAAGAACAACATCACGCGCACGCTCGCCTTTTCGGCCATGAGCAAGAACTACGAGGCCGAGCGCAAGCACCAGGAGCTCGACGAGCTGCTGACCGAGATCCGCGCCACGGCCCAGCGCCTGTTCCGCTTCTCGCTTTCGGTGCTCGTGCGCGCCGAGGACCCCGAGACCTTGCGCGACAAGACCGCGGCTGTGCTCGGGTCCTTCCACGACTTCGCCTCGGCCGAAGGACTTTCGGACGATATGAACCACTTCCGGCTCTTCCTGGGCTCGGTGCCGGGCCACGCGCGGCTCAACAACCGGCAGTTCTACATCCAGACTGACGCGCTCTCGGGCTTCCTGCCGTTGTCGGGCTCCTGGCGGGGCAGCCGGCAGAAAAAGATGCTCTTTGAGACCCCTCTGGGCGAGCTGGTCGGCCTCGATCCCTTCGACGACGACCTTCCCGCCAAGCACGGCCTCATCCTGGGGACCACGGGCTCCGGCAAGAGCTTCACGACCAACTACATCCTGAGCGCCTACTTGGCCGAGTCGCCGGAGAATCATGTCGTCGTCATCGACGTGGGCGGCTCCTACCGTAAGCTGGCGCGCGCATTCGGCGGCGAATATCTGGAGGTGGAGCTCTCCGAGAAGTTCGGCTTCAACCCCTTCCCGCCGCGCGGCGAGATCGCGCCGGAGGGGGAGTTTGATGGAGACGCCGTGGCCTACCTCTCACTTTTGATCTCGCGCATGTGCCTCCGCCCTGGCGAGGGGGTAAGCACCACGGAAAAGGCGTTCCTCGAGACGGCCATCAAGGCGGCCTACGCGGCAAAGGAGGAGGTGACGCTTTCGGACGTGCGCCGAGAGCTCGCGCGCCTGTCCGGCGAGCGCCCGCGCGCCAAGGCCTACGCCGACGCCCTGGAGCTGTGGACGAGCGGCATGTACGGCCGGCTCTTCGACCGGAAGGGGCGGCTCGACCTCAAGAACCGCCTCGTCGTCTTCGATCTCCAGAATCTCGAGAACCACCCGGACCTGCAGGGCGTGTACTTCTTCGTCATCCGCTCGGTCATCTGGGCCAAGCTGCAGAACCGGC
>JAUYSH010000109.1 GCA_030696455.1 Elusimicrobiota bacterium | reverse complement strand
CCCGACAGGACGCTGATCCGCGACCGTTTCTGGCCCGTCATGAAACGGATCATCCGCACGTTCATGGAGGGAACGCGGTTCGGCATCGGCATGGACGCCCGGGGGCTTCTCCACGCCGGGGACGGGAAAAACGCCCTGACCTGGATGGACGCCATGGTGGGAGGCATCCCCGTCACCCCCCGCAATGGATATCCGGTGGAGATCAACGCCCTCTGGTACAACGCCTTGCGGCTCATGGAGGATTGGTCGGCGCGGGTCGATACGGCCGGGGCGCCCGCGGAATACGCGGCCCTCGCGGAGCGCGCCCGCGTCTCCTTCAACGCGCGCTTCTGGAACGAGGGCGGAGGCTGCCTGTACGACCTCGTGGACGGCAGCCCCGAAGAGGGCGCCTGCGTGCGGCCGAACCAGCTGCTTTCGATCTCCCTGCCCCACCCCGTGCTGGACCCGGGGCGCTGGAATGCCGTCCTCGAGACCGTCGAGCGGGAACTGCTGACGCCCGTCGGGCTGCGCACCCTCTCGCGCGCCTCGCCGCTGTACAAGCCGCGCTACGACGGGGATCTCCGGTCGCGCGACGCCGCCTACCATCAGGGCACGGTCTGGGCCTGGCTCATCGGTCCGTACATCGACGCCCGGCTGAAGGCCCGCCCCGCGGACGTCGCGGGCGCTCGCGCGTGCCTGCGCGGCCTCGTCTCGCATCTCGGAGAGGCCTGCATCGGCTCGATCAGCGAGATCTTCGACGCCGAGGAGCCGTTCACCCCGCGCGGATGCGTGGCCCAGGCTTGGAGCGTCGCGGAGGTCCTTCGCGCCTGGACCCTCACCGGCGGGGGCGAGCCTTGACAGGGCCCGCCGCGCGTTCCATAATGGATGGAGCCATGGAAGAGAACAGCCCGTCCTCGCCGTCCTACTTCGCCCGGCTCAAGGCGAAGCTGACCGAGCCGCGCACGCTCTACATCATCGCGGCCGCCCTGGCGGCCGGCGCGGCGGGCTCCGCCGTGGGCCGGCACATCTACCTCAAGCCGATCCGCGCGGTCGCGGCCGTCCGCTATCAGTCGCATCAAGGCCTGATGCGGCTGTATGACCTGCAGCTGGCCTATCACGCGCAGCACGGCACCTATGCCGACGGCCTCGACACGCTCCTAGCCTCGACGCCCGACGGCACGCAGCTGCGCGAGAAGCTCAAGGCCGTCGTCGACCTCGAAACGCTGGCCGTCATCGGCGACGAGGACCGCTTCCGGCTCGAGGCCAATGTCCTCGACCCACAGCGCACGTCGGTCAAGATACGCGGCCCGCTCGACGAGCGCTGAGCCCCCGTGTCCTCGTTCCGTCTCCGCTCCTCCTTCAAGCCCGCCGGCGACCAGCCCGAGGCCATCGCCGCGCTCATCTCGCGGATCAGGGAAGGGGCGCCCGCGCAGACCCTGCTCGGCGTCACCGGCTCGGGCAAGACCTTCGCGATGGCCAACGTCATCCGGGAGCTCAACCGTCCGACCTTGGTGCTCTCCCCCAACAAGGTGCTCGCCGCCCAGCTCTACTCCGAGTTCAAGTCCTTCTTCCCCGACAACGCCGTCGAGTTCTTCATCTCCTACTACGACTACTATCAGCCCGAGGCGTACGTCCCGTCGAGCGACACCTATATCGAGAAGGACTCCTCGGTCAACGACCGCATCGACCGGCTCCGGCTCAAGTGCACGAGCTCCTTGCTCGCGCGCAAGGACGTGCTCGTCGTCGCCTCGGTGTCCTGCATCTACAACATCGGCTCGCCCGAGGCCTATCAGAACCGGACGGTGCCCTTGGAGGTAGGATGGAAAACGACCCGGGAGGAGCTGATCAAGCAGCTCGTGGAAGTGCATTATGAGCGCAATGAGATGGAGTTCGTACGGGGGAAGTTCAGGGTCAAGGGCGGCGTCGTGGACATTTTTCCAGCCTACATGGAAACGGCGCTGCGAGCCACGCTCGATGACGACGGGGTGTCGTCCCTGATCGAGTTCGATCCCCTGACCGGCGTAAAGATCAAGGACCTCCGGCGGGAATGGGTTTATCCCGCCAAACACTTCGTCACCGGCGGCCCGGAGCGCGAGCGCGCGATCGCGGCGATCGAAGCGGAGCTCGCCGACCGTATCGTGTTCTTCAAGAACCAGGGCAAGCTGCTCGAGGCCCAGCGCCTCGAGCAGAAGGCGCGTTACGATCTGGAGATGCTGCGGGAGATGGGCTTTTGCCACGGCATCGAGAACTACTCCCGGCATCTCTCGGGACGCCCGGCCGGCGAACGCCCCTACTGCCTGATCGACTTCTTCCCGAAGGATTACCTGCTGGTCGTCGACGAATCCCACGTCGCGATCCCCCAGGTGGGCGGCATGTACGAGGGCGACCGCGCCCGCAAGCAGACCCTCATCGACTTCGGCTGGCGCCTGCCCTCCGCGCTCGACAACCGCCCCCTCAAGTTCGCGGAGTTCGAGGCGCTCGCCGGCCAGACCGTGTTCGTCTCCGCCACTCCGGGCCCCTACGAGCTCAAGAAGACGAAGGGGGAGATCGTCGAGATGGTGGTGCGTCCGACCGGGCTCGTCGACCCGGAGACCATCATCCGCCCCTCCGAGGGGCAGCTCGAGGATCTGATCGTCCGCCTGCGCGACCGCGCGGCGAAGAAGGAGCGCGCGCTGATCACGACGCTCACCAAACGCACCGCCGAGGACCTCTCTCAGTACCTGACGACCAAGGGACTCAAGGTCCGATATCTGCACTCCGACATCGACTCGCTCGAGCGCATCCAGATCCTGCAGGACTTGAGATCGGGCGTCTTCGACATATTAGTCGGCATCAACCTGCTGCGCGAGGGCCTCGACCTGCCCGAGGTCTCGCTCGTCGCCATCCTCGGGGCCGACCACGAGGGCTTCCTGCGCAGCGAGACGACCTTGATCCAGATCTCCGGCCGCGCCGCGCGCAACGTCGGCGGCCAGGTCATCCTCTACGCGGACAAGGTCACCGGCTCGATGAAGCGCGCGCTCGACGAGATGGACCGCCGCCGCGTCAAGCAGCTGTCCTACAACAAGGAGCACGGCATCACGCCGAAGACCATCGTCAAGGCGGTGGAGGAGCTCGAGGAGTTCCAGAGCACCGCCAAGCGCGAGGGCCTCATGCTCCTGCGCGACGCCGAGCGCCCGCTGAGCGCGAAGGACCTGCCCGCGATCATCGAGGAGGTCGAGACGCGCATGCGCGCCGCGGCCGACGCCCTCGACTTCGAGGCCGCCGTCCTGCTGCGCGACCAGCTCTTCGAGCTCAAGTCCATGTCCGCGAGCCGCCCCTCCGGCGGCCGCGCGAAGCGGAAGGCCTAGCTCAGGACGGGCGGACGGCGGGCCGCCGGACCTTGCGGCGCGGTCGCGCCGCCGGACCGTCCCGACGCACCTTGGCGTACGGCGTCCAGCCCGGATTGCGTCCCACGAACAGCCACGGCATCATCAGCTTGGCGATCACGCTCGCTCCGTCCGGCGACTGCGATAAACCTGACATCTTTTATCAGCTTATCTCTTTATTGTCAACAGCAATAATGACAAAGCCGGACGGCCCCGCCTAGCCCGTGTAGCTTTCGGCGTGCTGGCTGACGTCGAGGCCGGCGTCCTCCTGCTCGGGCCGCACGCGCAGCGTGATCGCCGCGTCGCAGGCCTTGTAGATCAGCCAGGAGCCCGCGAAGGAGTAGGCCCCCACGATCAAGATCGAGGCGAGATGGCGCAGGAAGATCGTCGGGTCGCCGTGGATGAGTCCCACCTTGTCGGCCAGCACGCCGGTCAGGATCATGCCCACGATGCCGCCCACGCCGTGGCATGGGAACACGTCGAGGGTGTCGTCAAGGTTGGTGCGGGCTCTGCGATGCACCGCCAGGTTGCTGACGATGCTCGCGATCGCCCCGATCGCGATGCTCTGGCCGACGCCGACATAGCCGGCCGCGGGCGTGATCGCGACAAGGCCGACCACCGCGCCGATCGAGGCGCCGAGGGCGGACGGGCGACGCCCGCGCACGGCGTCGAACAGGACCCAGGCCAGCATCGCCGACGCGGACGCGGTGTTCGTCGTCATGAACGCGAGCACGGCCGTCTCGTTGGCGGCCAGCGCCGAGCCCGCGTTGAAGCCGAACCAGCCGAACCACAGCATGCCGGTGCCGAGCAGCACGAACGGGATGTTCGCGGGCACGTGGCTCGTCCCGGGGGCGCGCCCCGTGCGCGGCCCCATGAACATGGCTCCCGCCAGCGCCGCGAAGCCCGCGGTCATGTGGACGACGGTGCCGCCGGCGAAGTCGAGCACGCCCCACTTCCTCAGGAACCCCTCCGGGTGCCAGGTCCAGTGCGCGACCGGGCAGTAGATGAGCAAGGTGAACAGGACGATGAAGATCAGGTAGCTCATGAAGCGCACGCGTTCGGCGAAGGAGCCGGTGATGAGGGCGGGGGTGATGATGGCGAACTTGAGCTGGAACAGCGCGAAGAGCGCGAGCGGGATGGTCGGCGCCAGGTCGGGGTGCGTCGCGCCGCCGACGCCGCGGAACATGAAATAGGTCGACGGGTTTCCGACGAAGCCGCCGAGCGAGTCGCCGAACGACAGGCTGAAGCCCACGACGACCCACAGCAGGCTGACCACGCCCATCGCGATGAAGCTCTGGAGCATCGTCGAGATCACGTTCTTGCGCTGCACCATGCCGCCGTAGAAGAACGAGAGCCCCGGGGTCATCAGCAGGACGAGCGCCGTCGCGGTCAGCATCCAGGCGACGTCGCCGGGCACGATCGGCTTGGCGTGCGCCGGGGCGGGCGTAGGGTAGGCCCCGAACATGAGCCCGGCGGCGGCCGCGAGCAGCAGCAGACCGAGCGAAACGACCCATTCCTTCTTGTATCTCTGCATCGCGCCTCCCGGGAGCGGGCGGTATGATACCACAGGCGGGTGGGGCGGAAAAATAATAGGATGGTGGCGATGCGGCAAAAGATCCAGGCCCGCTTGAGGCGATATTTCATCTCGGGCTTCTTCACCTTGATCCCCATCGGGCTCTCGGTGCTCGTGGTGTGGACCTTCGTCAGCGCGGTCGACAGGACCCTGGCGCCCGTGCTCGACGCCGCCCTCGGCTTCCGGGTCCCGGGCCTCGGCCTCATCGCCGCGGCCCTCCTCATTTTGGGCGCGGGGATGCTGACCTCTCACGTCGTCGGCGAGCGCATGCTGGTGCTCGCCGAGGACCTGCTCGCGCGCATCCCCGTGTTCAAATGGGTGTACGGCACGATCAAGCAGATGACGGAGGCCTTCTCGCCCGCGAACAAGGCTTCCTTCAAGAGCGTGGTCATGGTCGAGTTCCCCCGGCCCGGAGTCTACAGCCTCGGATTTCTCACCGGAGAGATGCTGCTCGACCTGCCCGGAGGCGAGCAGAAGAAGCTGATGTCGGTGTATATTCCCACCAACCACGTCTACGTCGGCGACGTGATCTTCGTCCCGAGCGACCGGATCATCCCGAGCCCGCTGAGCGTCCAGCAGGGCATCCAGGTCGTGCTGTCCGCAGGAGCGGTCTTCCCGGAGCGTCCCGGACAGACGCGCAAGCGCCCGGAATGAAACGCCTGAATCCCGCCGCCTGGCGCGCGCTGCTGCGCAGCGCGCTTCAAGAGGATCTCGGCGCCGCCGGGGACGTCACGACTCGCTTCTTCGTCCCCGCGAAGACGCGGCTGTCGGTGCGCGTCGTCAGCCGCGAGCCGGGCGTCGTCTGCGGCCTCGCGATCGCGGCCGCCGCCTTCAAGTCCTGCGACCCCCGGGCCCGCGTGACCTTGCTCGCCCGCGACGGCGCGCGGGTGCGCCGGGGCCAGGCGGTCATGGCCGTCCGGGGCGGCCGCGGTCTGCTCACGGCCGAGCGGACCGCGCTTAATTTTTTGCAGCGGATGTCGGGCGTGGCGACGTTGACGCGCCGCTTCGTCGACCGGGTCAAGGGCACGCGGGCGCGCATCCTCGATACGCGCAAGACCTTGCCCGGGTGGCGCGCGCTCGACAAGTACGCGGTCGCCTGCGGCGGCGGCTTGAATCACCGCCTCGGCCTGTATGACGCCGCGATGGTCAAGGACAACCATTACGCCGGCGGCGGCCTCGAGGCGGGGGTCGAGCGCCTGCGCCGCGCCCACCCGCGCATACCGCTCATCATCGAGTGCGACTCCCCGGCCCAGGTGGCCCGCGCCCTGGCGCTGAGGCCCGACGTGCTCCTCCTCGACAACCTGCGCGGCCCGCGCCTGCGCCGCGAGATCCGCCGCATCCGCGCCCTGGCCCCGCGGGTGAAGATCGAGGTGTCCGGCGGCGTCGGCCTCGCCGAGGTCCGCGCGCTGGCCAGGCTCGGTCCCGACCGCATCTCGATCGGCCGCCTGACCCACAGCGCCCCCGCCCTCGACCTCGGACTCGACCTCGGATGAAGCTCGCCGGCGTCAGCAGGCTCGTGCGCCTGGCGCGCGTCGATTCGACCCAGGCCGTCGCGCGCCGTCTCGCCGAGGAAGGCGCCCCGGATGGGACCTTGGTGTGGGCGCTCGCTCAGACCGCCGGCAAAGGACGCATGAGCCGCCGCTGGCGCTCCGCCCCCGGCGGGCTCTACGCCTCCTGGCTCCTGCGGCCGCGGTTCCCGCCGGAGCGCCTGGCCGGGCTGTCCCTCGCCTGCGGCGAAGCCCTCGCCGAGGTGCTGCGGAATTTCGGCGCGGCGACGACCGTGAAGCCTCCGAACGACGTGTACGCCCTCTGCGCCGACGGCAAGGGCAGGAAGATCGCCGGGATCCTGTGCGAGGCGTCGGGAAGCGGCGGCCGGCTCGACTGGCTCATCGTCGGCTTCGGCGTCAACGTCGACAACGAGCCCCCGCTCGCGAGGTCGGTCAGCCTGCGCGCCCTGACGGGCCGCTCCGTCGGGGCGCGGGCCGTCCTGAAGGCCGCGATGACCCGCCTTTCCCGCGCCAGGCGGGCGGGCAATTTCGTATAATTGTAGTCGTATTCCCCCTTTGGAGACTCCCCCATGGCCGAAACCTATTTGACGCGCGCCGGACATTTGAAGCTGCAGGAAGACCTCAAGGCGCTGATGAAGCAGAAGACCCAGCTCTCGCTCGACATCGGCGAGGCCCGTGAGAAAGGCGATCTCAAGGAGAACGCCGAGTACCACTCCGCCAAGGAGAAGATGGGCGAGGTCATGGGCCGCATCGGCCAGATCCAGGACAAGCTCCAGAGCGCGAAGATCATCGAGGAGATGGACATCCCCAAGGACACCGTCGCGATCGGCACGACCGTGGACCTCGAGGACTCCGACGGGGACACCGTGGAGTACACGCTCGTCGGCGAGGACGAATCCGACCCGAACGAAGGCAAGATCTCCGTCCAGTCCCCCCTCGGCTCGGGGCTGCTCGGCAAGAAGTCGAAGGAGACCGTCGAGATCTCGCTCCCCAACGGCCCCCGCACGTTCAAGATCCTCAAAGTCTCGCGGACCCCCTGAACCCGCTCGAGATCGCGGGAGCGCTCAAAAGGCGCGCGCGGGAGGCCGGCGCGGACCTCGCCGGGATCACCGCCGCCGCCCCCGCCGCCGGAGGACCGGCCTACGACGCGTGGCTCGCCGCCGGCATGAACGGCGAGATGGACTACATGGCCCGCAACACGGAGTCGCGCCGGGACATCCGCGCGTGGATGACGGACGCCAGGTCGGTGCTCATCTGCGCTTTCTCTTACGGCGATCCCGGCGCCGCCCCCTCCCCCAAGGAGGGCCACGGCCGCATCGCGCGCTACGCCGTGCGGGAGGACTACCACCAGCTGCTGCGCGACCGCATGAACGCGGTCCGCGACTGGCTGTCCGCCGAGGTGCCCGGAGCCCGGGGCGTCGCGTTCTGCGACATGAGCCCGATCCTCGAGCGCTCCTACGCCGCCTCCGCCGGCCTCGGCTGGCACGGCAAGAACACCTTATTGCTCAATGAGGACGTCGGCTCCTACTTCCTGCTCGCCGGGCTGGCGATGAACATCGAGCTTCCCTCCGACTCCGCGGGCCCGGACCGCTGCGGCTCCTGCACCAAGTGCCTCGACGCCTGCCCGACCGCCGCGTTCCCCCGGGAGCGCGTGCTCGACGCCTCCAAATGCATCTCCTACTTCACGATCGAGTCCAAGGGATCGATCCCCGAAGGGTTCCGCGAAGGCGTCGGCGACTGGGTGTACGGCTGCGACGTCTGCCAGGAGGTCTGCCCCTGGAACCGCTTCGAGAAGCCCGCCCGCGCGCTGCCGCCGGCGAAGATCGCCACCGAGCTCCCGCTCGAAGAGCTCGCCGGCCCTCTCTCGGCGGGGCTGCGCGCCCGGCTCAAGGGCCTGCCCGTCGCCCGGGCCGTGCGCAAGCGCCTGACGAGGAACGCCCTGCTGGCGATGGGAAACTCGCGCCTGGAGCGCCATCGGCCGGTCCTCGAGCAATACGCCGCCGACGCCGATCCGGTGCTCGCCGAACAGGCCCGTTGGAGCCTGGCGCGGTTGCCATAGACGGCCGCAAGGAATGGCCGCGGTTGGCGCCTCAGGCGTAAATGATAAAATCCGCGCCGTGACGCTTCGAGCCACAGGCCTGGCCCTTCTCCTCTCCTTCGCCGCGATCGGCGCGGGCGCGGCCGACGCCGCTCCGGCGGCCGGTCCCGTCAAGAAGAAGATCAAGCGCATCATCAAAGCCACCGCTTCGGGCACGCCCAATCCGGCGCGCGGCATCGACGACCACTCCCTCGTTCCGGAACGGACCTTTCCCGCGGAGGTCCGCCAGGCCCCCGCGAAGGACGAGACGCCGCTCATCGTTCGCTGGATGATCAAGCCCCTGCGGCGCGGCATGTTCATCCGCCTGCCCATCATGGACACGGACCCCAACCGCGGCGTCACCATCGGCGTCATGCCGATCTGGGTCCTGCAGGGCGCGACGGACGACCGCATCCATCAGATCCACGCCCCCTCGCTGACCTACAACAAGAACTTCCAGGCCATCCCGACCTACCGCTTCTACTACTACCCTCAGGAGGACGCGACCTTCGTCGGACGCGCCTCCTATTCCAAATACGAGGGCGAGGCCCTCGGGGAATACGAGGACGGCAGCTTCCTCGGCACCGACTTCGACGTCTACGGCCGCCTCCAATACAACATCGACGCCGGCCAACGCTTCTTCGGCTTCGGTCCCGACGCCCCGAAGAGCCGCGAGTCGAACTACCGCGAGGAATTCACCCAGTACCGGCTCGGCGTCGGTGTCCCGCTCGCCTCAGGCTCGCCGTGGCGGCTCCGTTATTCCAAGCACTTCCAGGCGGGCCGCATCACCCCGGGCGCGCTCCCGAACCTCCCCAATTTCGCCCTCACCCACCCGACCCAGGTGTCCAGCGCCTACCGGCAGACCAGCGAGAACCGCTTCAGCCTCAACTACGACACCCGCGACCACGGCGTCACCACGAGCCGGGGCGTCCTGGTCAACACCTTCGCGGAGTACGCGATCCGCGGCTTCGAGAGCCAGTTCGACTACAGCCGCTACGGCCTCGACGCCCGCTGGTTCCGTCCCTGGACGTCCGACAAGAGCAAGGTCTTCGCGATCCAGGCCAAGTACGAGCAGCTTCTCGGCCCGCCGCCCCCCTTCTGGATGCAGTCGCATCTCGGCGGCAAATACAGCTTGCGCGCCTACGGCAACGGCCGCTACATCGACCGCGGCATGGCCGCGCTCAACGTCGAGCAGCGCTTCAAGGTTTTCGAGGCGAGGACCGCCGGCGTGACGACGGAGCTCCAGCTGGCGCCCTTCGTCGGCATCGGGGAGGTGTTCGACAACCCGAAGCGCGCCGCCTCCCGCTACGCCCGCCCCGTGGCCGGCGTCGGGATCCGCGCGGTCGCCAAGCCGCAGGTCGTCGGCTCCGTGGACTTCGGCGTGGGCCGCGAAGGATTGGCGGTGTTCATGGATATCAACTACTCTTTCTAGAGATGAACCCGATCACGATCCCGATGATGACGAAGCAGTCCCAGCCGATCCTCACGACCGTGCTCCTCGTCGTCGTCATCGTCCTGATCGTCGCCGTCTGCTACCTGCTCGCCTGCCACCATCACGGCGCGAGCAAACGGAAGAAGGCCGGCCACAGCCACCACACCGGCCACCACGGCAACCACTAGCGCCCGCGGCGCGGATCAGCCGTACTTGTACTTGATGCCCTGGCCGCCGCCGGGCCACTCGCAGACGATGTTGTCCCAGGGGCAGAGCATGCGGCAGGCGCCGCACTCGATGCAGTTCTCGTAGTTGACGATGATCTTGTTGTGGGCGGCTTCCCACTCGTAAACCTTGGCGGGACACACCGTGGTACACGGTTTATCCTTGCACTTCGTCACGCAGGGCGAGTCGGCCCCGGCGTTGCGCAGCAGGATGTTCGCCTCGGGCTGCTTCTTCCACTCGAGCGTGCCGAGCTTCGCCTCGACGCCCGTCTCCACCTTGATGTCCATTTAGATCGCCACCTTCCGCAGAGGGAACAGGTCCTTGGCCACTCGCAGGAAGCCGCGCTTGCGGATCATGCCGAGGGCCGTCTTCAGGTGCGTGCGCTTGGGCACGCCGTCGGCCGAGAAGCGCAGCTGGGCCAGCTCGCAGGCGAGCCGGGGATAGAACTCCAGGAAGCCCGGGGAGTTCTCGACGTGCTCCTCGAGGTCCTGGATGTCCTCCATGTCGGGCAGGACGTAGGACGCGTTGAGCTTGTCGACGTACGCCGTCAAAGTCGCCTTCGTGTAGTCGCCCTTCTTCTTGGCCTCGATGACGGTCTCGCCGGCGAGCTTGCCCGCGGTCATCGCGAGGTTGCTGCCCTCGCGGTAGGCGGGGTTCGTCATCTGCGCCGCGTCGCCCGCGACGAGGAAGCCGTCGGCGGCGAGCGGGGGCATCGACTTGTAGCCGCCCTCGGGAATGAGATGCGCGGAGTACTCGAGGAGCTTGCCGCCGGAGATCAGCTTCTTGACGAGCGGGTGCTGCTTGACGTGCTCGAGGTGGTCGGAGGGCCGCACGCCGTTCTTCTGATAGTCGGACAGCTTGCAGCCGACGCCGAGCGCCAGCGACTCCTTGTTCGTGTACAGGAACGCGTAGCCGAGCATGCCCAGGGAGACCGAGCCGAACATCTCCATCGTGGCGCCCTCGCCGGGGTTGAGCTGGAAGCGGTCCTCGATGACGGAGGAGGGCAGGGCGATGACTTCCTTCGCGCCGAGGGCGACCTCGGAGGGCTTGAGCTCGTCGATGAAGCCCGCCTTCTGCGCGATGATGGAGTTGACGCCGTCGCAGGCGATGACCACGTTGGCCGTCAGGTCGTCGCCGTCGGAGGTCTTGATGCCGGTGATCTTGCCGGAGGCGTCCTTGAGCACGCCGGCGACCATGACGCCGCAGAACACCTCGGCGCCGGCCGCCTCGGCCTGCTTGGCGTACCACTGGTCGAACTGCACGCGGATGATGGTGTAGCAGTTGGGGATGCCCTCGAGGAACTTCTTGGAGCGGTAGCCGACGGTGACGAAGGAATCCTCGGTCGTGATGCAGGTCTTCTGCTCGACGATCGGGCGCTCGATCGGGGCGTCGGCGGCCTTCCAGAACTCCGGGACGATCTCGTGGAGCATCTTCGAGTACAGGACCGCGCCTTGCACGTTCTTGGCGCCGGGGTATTCGCCGCGCTCGAGGACGACGACCTTGAGGCCCGCGCGCGCCATCACGATGGCCGCGGAAAGACCCGCCGGTCCGGCTCCTACGACGATCGCGTCATAAGCGGGCTCTTCGGCCATGGGGTTCGCCTCAGCCTGCGACTTTCGCCGAGGCGTCCTGCACCGTCTTCAGGAGCTCTTCGGTCTTGAACGGCTTGGTCATGAAGCCGACCACCTGCGGGAACTTCTGGAAAAGGGTCTTCGAAGGCTCGAGCGCGGTCAGGACCACGATCGGGAGATCCTTGGTGGTGGGCTCGGCCGCGATCTTGAGCTGCAGGGAGTAGCCGTCGATGCCGGGCAGCATGACGTCGAGGACGAGCACGTCGGGCTTGACCTTGGCGATCTCGTCCCAGGCGTGGCGCCCGTTGTCGCAGGTGTGCACCTCGAAGCCCCCGTGCTCGAGCGTATATTTCACGAGCTGGAGCATCTCGGGTTCATCGTCGATAACGAGGACTTTCTTGGCCATGGCGGAATTTATCAATTCGGGCGAAGGAAGTCCATGGGGGACCGTACGGCCCCGCTATTCGCCGAACGGGCCTCCGAGGTCGGCCGCCTGCCAGTCCTTGGAGGCCGCCGCTTGCGCGACGGCCTCTTCGGCGCAGATCTCCGCGAGCGCCGCGTGCACCGCGGCGTGCACCTCGCGCGGCAGCACCGGCTCGATCGTCTCCAGCACCGAAGCGCTCAGGTGGAGATGAAGCGCCGCCAGGACGGCCTTCAGCGCCCGGGCCGGCTCGACGCCGTTCTCCTCCTTGAGGCCGTGACCGATGCGCGCGTCTAACTCGGCGCGGGTCATCCGCGCCGGCTTCGGCGGGATCTTCCAGCCGTCGAAGAAAACGCCCTTGACCAGCAAGGGCAGCTGCGCGGAGAGCTTGACGGCCTCGGCGGGAGGCAGGCAGTCGCGCAGGGCGTGGAGCACGGAGCGCAGGACGGCGTAGGCCTGGAACCGGCTGCGCAGCTTGCCGGCCTTCTCGATGTCCTTGAGCCAGATGTTTCCCTTCTGCACGGCCGTGTCGAACGCGTCCGGGGTATGCCTTCTCATGGGAATGCCCTCCGCCCTCGAGTACAAGGTACCCCCGAATGCCGCGGGACTCCATGGAGGAAAAGTAACTTCCGTCGGTTATAATTATACGGTGAAGAAATTGACCGTGCTCGTCGCGCTGACGTTCATCCTGGCGTCCGGAGCCTACGCCGCGCCCGACGCGGTCTTCGACGGCGCGCGCTTGTTCGGAGGCGGCGTCGCCGCTCCCGTCGCGGGAACCTGGCGCCCGGCCCCCGCCGCTTTTCCCCGCGCGGCTTTCGCCCCGCCCGCGCCCGAGGCCCCGGCCGCGCGCCCGCCGGCCTCCGTCGAGGCCGCGCGGCGCCTCACCAGCGGCTTTCTCGGGCTCTATCCCGAGGCGGACTTCGACCTCGGGACCGGCCGCTGCATCGCCTGCAACGGCCCCGTCGAGGGAAAATGGTACTTCCTGGACGACGAGCTCGCCTACCCCAAGTCGGGCCCCGCGGGCCTGATCTGGCTCGGCTCGAAGGAGATGCACGAGGGCGTGAGGCTTTCGGCCGACGGCCAGTCCGCGACGCTGAAGGACGGCACCGTCGTGCCGTTCGCGCTCGAAGAGAAGATCGAGTCGAACCGTTCCTATTATGACGCCTCGAGCCTCGCCTACCTGCGCGGCCGCGCCGTGCGCGTGCGCGGCGAGCTCATCGAGAAGGACGGCGTGAAGGTCCTCGTCGCGCGCACCATCTGGCCCGAAGATTACCGCATCGACGCCTCCCGCCTGACGGAAGCCGACGCGAAGAACGCGGCGGACATCGACGCGCTCGTCGCCGAGGATAAGGGAGGAGCGAAGAAGCCCTTCGAGACGAAGCTCCTCTGGGAGCGTCCCGGGGCGGGCCGCGCCTGGGAGGGCTTGCCCGTGATGGGCTTCATGCTCAACGGCGCGCAGGGCGACGACGACGAGGCCCTGGCCGGGCACTCGAGCCTGTTCACCGGCCGGTACGGCCCCGGCGGGAGCATGGCGGACTGGATCTTCGACAACTTCTACGACATGAACACCTACAGCGAGAAGGGAATCATCGCGAGCATGGTGCCGATGGACAAGTACATGACCGACCTGAACAGCGGGCAGAGCTGGTACCGGCCGTCCTATATGCTGGTCATGATCATGAAGGACGCGCGCGTCCCGGCCCGGTTTCAGGAAGCGTTCACGGCGCAGTACGCGAAGTACTACTCGCAGGAGCTCAAGTACGAGAAGACGGGCAAGAACTGCACGGCGCTGATCGCGGACCCGGTCCGCGAGCAGGGCTGGAGATTCCCCGAGACCGGCAAGACGCCGCCTCTCGTCGCCAAGCTGGTCTCCAAGGCCGTCGGGCTCAAGGACAAGGAGGCCGGCGAGCAGATCTACCGGTCCCTGCGCGAGGAGCCGACGCGCAGCTTTCCCCGCGCGTCCTTCAACGCCGTCGGCGGCGACCTCCTGACCATGGCCGGCGCCTTCGGGGCCGAGCCGTCCGGGCGGGAGTACTCTCCGCTCGAGAACATGATCCGCGAGGACCTCGTCGCGATCCTGTTCGTGCGCCTGCCCCAGATTCCGTCGAGCCGAAAATTCGGCCGCGAGCCCGTCGGCGGCGTGGTGGATTATTTCCTCCGCGCGCCGCTCGACCGCTCCAAGTGGCAGACCGTGCCCTCCTACCCCCGCCCCTTCCCTCCGCCCCGCTAGCGCGAGACGCCCTCGAACGTGAGCGTCAGCGCCTTGACGAAGGCGTTGCGCAGGACCGAGACGAAGGCCTCCCAGACCCCGATGTCGGGATCGTCGTAACGGCCCTCGAACGGGACCTTCGCGGCGACGGCGTCGGACCTCGGATTCGAGAGCAGTCGCCCGACGGCGCCGACGACCGCCTCCTTGATGGCCTTCACCGGCCCCCCGCCTTTGCCGCCGGCCGAGCCCATATCGAGGTCCGCGATGAACGGCTTCACGTAGCCGCGAAAGCCGCCTCCGGACGAGTCCGCCTCCGCGATCAGATCGAAGACCCCTTTTTCGACGTCCATGCCGAACTGGGCGCGCAGGAGAGGATTGAGCGAGGGCAGGTCGACCTTCTTGACCGCGAGCGCGAAGTCGAACGCCGGGGGGCGCGAGGAAGGGCCGACGCTGAAATCCAAGCGCACCGTCCCCCCTTTCGCGAGGGACGCGCCGGCCTCGCCCTTGGCGCGCGGCGCCTTGCCGTCCTTCGGGATGTTCGTCAGGTTCTCCACGACGAAAAAGAGGTCCGAGATCTTCGCCTCGAGCTCCCCTTCCTTCACCAGGACCTCTCCGTCGCGCACGGCGAACCGGTCGATGCGGAACGGAAAGATATCCTTCAGGTTCGGCCACACGACCGCGGCTTTCTCCTCGGCCTTCCTGGCCGCCCGCTTCGCCTTGTCCTTGTCGGCGCGCTTCACCGTGAGGCTCGCCTTCGGACGGCGGACCTCGACGCTCGCGACGAGGCGTCGCCGCAGCAGGGCCCCCCAGCCGACGTTGACGGCGGCCTCGTCGACGGAGAGCCGGATGCTCGTGCCTTTGCCGTCGGCCTCCAGGCCGCGCACGACCAGCCCGCCGCGCAGCAGACCCAGATCGACGTCGGCGACGCGCGCGTCCCAGCCCTCGACGCGCGTCAGCGCCGCGTTGATCCTGGACTTGACGATCGACGGCAGGGCCGCCCTGAGCCCCGCCAGCGCGACGGCGATTACCAAGAGAACCATCCAACGAGTCTTCATGCCCGCGAATGTACCGCATCGGAAGCGACGAACGCCCCGGCGGCGCGGTCAATATTGGATGACTTGCGCCGCGAGCCCTACAGGACGGGCGGGTCGACGAGGGAGCGGAAGGCGCCGGCAAGCTCGGCGGCGGTCGCGAAGCGCCGCGACGGCTCCGGGTCCAAGGCGCGCGCGAAGAACGCGTCGATGCCGGCGGGAAGGCCCTTCGCCGTTTCGGAGGCGGGCACGTAGCGGCCCAAGGCGCGGTCGGTGCCGCGCGGGAAGGCCGGGCGGCCGGTGAGCCGGCGGTACAGGGCCTCAGCGAGCGCGCGGGGATCGGGCGAGCCGGCCTTCGCCGCCGCGTCCACGGCCGCGAGAGCCTCGCGGGCGTCGAGGCGCCCGCTGCCCGGGAGCAAGGCCGGGGCCGCGGGCTCGGCCGGGAGGACCTCCTCGCCGGCCTTGGAGGCCTTGCCGAAGATCCAGCCGAACAGGACCGAGACCGCGAGGATGACGAGGATCGGGCCCAGGCGGGCGCCCGCGGGCGCGGCCGCGGGCGGGCTCAGGCGCCGAAGCGCCGCCTCGGCCTCGGGCGCCAGCGTCGCGTCGAGCTCCGCGGCGCGGCGGTACTCGCGCTCGACCTCGGCCGCGGGGCGGCGGAGGAGCTCCAGCGCCACGGCGAGGGAAAGCCGCGCCGCTCCGCTGCCCGGGGACAGGATCACGGCGCGCTCGGCGTCGGCGAACCCGCCCTCCACGTCGCCTCCCGTCAGCCGGGCGTTCGCGCGAAGCACCCGGCGCGAGGCCGTCTCACCGCCGGCCAGGGCGCGATCGGCGGCGGCCTCAGCGGCCTTCGGATCGAGCCCGGCCAACGCGACGTTGCCGAGCTGCTCCTGCGCGCGCGGATCGCGGGGATCGGCGGCGACGGCCTCCTCGGCCTTGGCCCGCGCCCCGGCGACGTCCCCCGCCGTCAGACGCACCACGGACTCCCGAATGCTTTCCTCGACGGCGGCCAGCGCGGGCGCCGCGGCGGCCAGCAGCAGCAGGAGCGCCAGGGATTTTTGAAGCAGGTGCACGTCTAATATCTTGCCGAATTTCTCACCGACCTGGCGCAGGCGCCCGGCCTCGAAGAAGCCGCGCTTGGCGTGCAGGCGCAGGCTCGCCGCGTTGCCCTCCGTGACGCGGGCGAGGACCTGCTGGAGCCCGGCCGCCTTCCCGGCGATGAGGATCGCCTCGAGAAGCGCTCCCCCGAGCCCGCGCCCCCTCGCGCCTTCCTCGATATACACCGACACCTCGGCGGTGCGCGCGTAAGCGCAGCGATCCGAATACGGCGACATCGAGGCCCAGCCCACGACCGTCCCGTTTTCCTCGGCGACGATCACGGGATGCGAATCGCCGTGCAGCGCGAACCAGGCCTTCTGCTGCTCGACGGATTTCGGCTCGGTGTCGAAGGTGCCGGTCGCGCGCAGCACGGCCTGATTGTAGATCTCCGTGATGGCGGGGATATCCCGGTCGGTCGCGGGGCGAATGGCGGGCACGCCTGGAGTTTAGCATGTTGAACGCGAACCGCGCGACAAGCGGAATTTACACAAAATATGCTTATTATTACGCTACTTTACGGTATTGACAAAACACGTTCCGGGGTTATACTTAGGCCATGGGCCCCCTCCCCCTGATTCTTCTCGCGTTGACCGCCGCCCCGCACGCGCAAGCCGCCGCTCAGGACGATGCCGCTTTCGAACTGCGCGCGGGCGAGTTCATCCAGAAGGCCGGCGCCGCCTTCGTCGCCCATAAGCAGGGCGCCCCTCTCCTGGAGCAGGCGGTCCCGCTGCCTCCCGCGCCCCGCAATCCCGCGCAGACGCCGAGCTTCGACCTGCTCAAGGCGCTCCATGTCTCGGCGAGCCGCGCGCAGGAGGGCTGCCAGGCGCCCTGCACCGACCCGGCGGAGATCGCGCTCTACCGGGGCAAGATCGAGCTGATCGCGCAGACGAAATTGGGGCTGGACGCCGCGGGCGTGCGCGCCGCCGTCGAGAATTATCTTCCCCGAGGGGTTCCCCGCATCCGCACGGCGGCGGTCGCCGGTGACCGAGCCTCGCACCTGCTCGAGGCCGAGGTGGTCGAGAAGATGCTGAAGACCGCGGGGGTCGCGGCCGACGTGCGGCGCGGGCTGAGCCGCAAGGCGATCGCCCTGGCCGAGGCCCTCGGCCGCACCCAGGAGGTCACGGCCGACGCGCAGGGCTTCGTCGTCATGCCCGGCGGAGAGCGCCGGCAGATGACCGCCGAGCAGCTCGCCGCGCTCAACCGCATCCCCGCCGCCCAGGCCTCCTATCTGCGCCGGCTGGCCACGGCGCCGCCGCCGCCGACCGTGCAGGAAAGATCCGACGCCGCCATGAAGGAAGCCGACAAAGTCATCGCGGAGAATCCCGGACGCGTGCGCGAGGCGGCGAATTTCTGGGTGAGGGAGTCGCAAAACACGAACGCCAACCCGCTGTGGCGCGGCTACTCGTACTTCAACCGCGGGCTGCTCGCGATCACCGGCTTGGTGGACATCGAGGAAAGCGCCGGCCGCCTCGGCTACGCCTCGGCCAGCTCGGACGTCACGACGCGCCGCACGGTGTGGGAAGGCGTCAAGATGACCGGAAACATCGGCATGTTCGCGGCCAACTTCGTCGGGCTCTCCGGCGGCGCGGCCGTCGTCAGGAGCGCCCGGGCGATCGACAATCCCGTCGTCATCGAAGGCGTCGAGCAGCTGTCCAGAGCGGCCACCCAAAGGGTGGTCGCGCGCTCGGCCGACGTCACCGAAACCGTCACGACGGCTTTGGCTCGGGGCGGCAACCGCAACTACCGCGCGGCCACCGACGCGATGAACGACTACTCCCGGACGAATCTGGGCGGAGTCATCCGCGTCGAGCGCGGAGGGAAGATAGGCCAGGCCGACCTCGCCGGCGGGAAAATAAAATACAACCCCCTGGTCGGGGAGCCCCACGAGTTCGCCCACGCCAGCCAGATGTTCCTCAACCGCGCAAATGCCCTTGAGATCACCGCTCAGCGCGTCGGCAAAACCGCCGCTCAACTGAACCCTGCGGAAGTCGAGCAAGCGCTCGCGCTCGCCAAACGCTTCGAGAAGGGCTATTACATGCATCACGAGGCGCAGGCCATGCGCAGTTCCGGAGTCCTCAGTCTGTTCCCCGGTTCCAATTACGGCGCCAAGCTCGCCGCCAACGGCGACGAACTCACCCGCGCCATGCTCGGCACGCCGGCCTGGAATTTCACGCGCGGCCAGAAGGCGTACGGGGCGCTCTCCGGACTCGGCAACAGCCAAGGCAGGATCGCCGCCAGCCTCGTGCCGCTCTTCAACCTGCCGATCGCCAAGGACGGCGTCGTTCAAGGCATCGACGCCGCGGCCGACGCGATATCTCCGCTTCTTCCCGCTCCGACGAGCGGCTCCCGATGAACGCCGCGGCGTGCATCCTCGGCGGGTTGGCCTTGACTGCCGGCGGGCTGTTCGTGGTTCGCAAGAAGGACGGCCAGCCCGACGAGCGGTTCGACGACCAGCACGACGAAGGCGTGCGCGTAAACTCTCGCTTGCTGGCATACCTGGCTGGCTTTGTCGCGGCGTACCTCGGGATGCTGCTGGCCTCTATCGGCACTCTCATGGTATACCTGACGCCTAGGCCGGAGACGATCCCCGCGGCGCTTTACGTCGTCGCCGGATTGGCCGCAGCCGCGGCAGGCGGTCTCATCCTCCGCTCCCGCGAGGCTCGTCCCTCGTTTTACAGCTTTTATTCCGCATATTCTCTTCACCTCATGTGCGGACGGTCGGCCCTGGTCCTCGGCCTCTTTCTGACGATGAGAGGATTTGCTTTCATAGCCCCATGACAGCCCCTCGCGCCGCCCTGACGGCGCTCTACCTCCCGGTCCTGCTCGTTCTCCTGTCCGTGCTCTACAAGACCGCCTGGCTGCTCGCCCACGGCGAAAAAGCGGGCGTCTATTTCTTCCCTTACGCCGTCGCGCTGTGGCTCGTCGGCCGGCGCGCCCTGCGCGCGTGGCGCGGCGAGCTCGCTCGCCCTTGGCTCGACGCGTGCCTGCTGGCGGTGGCCGCGGGCCTGTGGGGCTTCCTCGTGCTCTCCCAATTCCGTTGAAGCGCCGGGAATTCGCCGCCCGCGTCTGGTCCAAGCTGATGACCTTCGAGGCCGAGCACCGCCTTCTGCCACCCGGACGGCGCGTGCTCGCGGCGGTGTCCGGAGGCCCCGATTCGGTGTGCCTGGCGCACTGGCTGTCGGTGCAGGCGCGTCAGAAGGGCCTGACGGTGACCCTCGTGCACGTGCACCACGGCCTGCGCGGGCGCGCCGCGGACGCCGACGCGCGCTTCGTCGGGAAGCTGGGCGCCGCGCTCGGCCTGCCCGTCGCGATCGTCCGCGCGCCGGTGCGCGCGCTCGCCGCCAAGCGCGGGCTCGGCCTCGAGGAGGCCGGACGCAAGGAGCGCTACCGCGTCCTGGGCGAGCGCGCGCGGCGCGGGCGCTTCACGGCCGTCGCGACCGGCCACCAGCTCGACGACCAGGCCGAGACCGTGCTCCTGCACCTGCTGCGCGGCACGAGTCTCGAGGGCCTCGGCGGCATTCCGGTCAGGCGCCCGCTGCGTCCCGGCGTGGAGCTGATCCGCCCGCTGCTTCCGCTGACGCGCGCCGAGGTTCTGCTGTACCTCGAACGGCACGGCCTCGGCTGGCGCGAGGACGCGAGCAACGCCGACCCCAAGTTCACGCGCAATTGGGTGCGGGGCGAGGTGCTCCCCCTCTTGGAAAAGCGCGCGCCCGGCGTGAAGGAGCGCCTGGCCGCGATCGCGGCCAAGGTCCGGTCCGCCACCGGCCGCGCGTAGCGAAACAATATGAAAGATAACGAAGCCGCCCTCCCCGAGCCGCCCGCCGCCGAGCCGAGCCGCCCCGGCTTCTGGGTGCGCGGCGGCGCTTTGCTCATCGACATGATGATCCTGTCGCTGGCCCTTTTGCTCCCGTTCTACGGCCTCGGCTATCTCGTCTACTTCGCCTACAAGACCATCTTCACCGCGAACGGCGGCCAGACCCCGGGCAAGATGGCGGCCGGCATCAAGGTCGTGACCCTCGCCGGGGAGCCGGTCGGCTACGGACGCGCGCTCGGGCGCGCCCTGTCGGAATGGCTGAGCGCGATCCTTGTCGCGCTCGGCTACGTGATCGCCGCCTTCTCGGACAAGCGCGCCTTGCACGATTACGTCGCGGGCACGCGCGTCGTCTACGTCGACGGCGTGGGCGCCGGCCGCAAGGCCGTTTTCGCGTTCCTCGGGGTCCTGGCGGTCGTCGTGCCGCTGTCGACGGTCGGCGCGCTGGGAGCCCTGGGAATCGGCGGCTTCGGAAAGTTCAAGGCTCTTTCGGTGAGGTCGGGAGAGGGCGCGACGAAAGGCGGGCTCGGCTCCCTGCGCTCGGCGAGCGCGATCTATTACGGCGACATGGAGGGCCGGTACCCCGCGTCGCTCGAGGCCTTGATCGATCCCCGCTACATCGAGGCGATGCCGAAGACCAAGCTCGCCGACCACAAGGAGACCGACGTTTGGACCGCCTACGGCGCCGAGGTCTGCGGAGCCAAGAAGGAGTACGGCCACGAGATCGACGCGACCAAGCTCAAGGACACCGGAGGCTGGGGCTACGCCGCGGATCCGGGGTCGGACTGCTGGGGGCAGATCTTCGTCGACTGCACGCACGAGGACACGAAGGGCACGCCCTGGCCCGAGTACTGAGGCGGCCGGGCCGGGCTCAGGACCCGCCGAGGACGTATTCGAAGATGTTCCCGCCGGCCGCGCTGGCCGCGGTGGAGGCCGGGATGAAGCCCGCGGCGGTGGTCACGAGCGGGTCGAGCACGACGCGCCGGCCCCACATCCGGGTCTTGGGCCACTTGTTGAGGATAAAGCGCGCGTCGTCGGCCGCGGTGGCCATGCGCGCCTCGAAGATGGTCATGACCTTGGTCTCGGCGTTGTACACCGCCCGGACGATGACGATGTCGCCGGAGCCGTTCGTCGTCAGCTGTGCGGCCGACTTGAACCAGCTGTAGGCGCCCCTGATCTCGTGCCGGGCGAAGAGCGTCTCCGCCTGTCCCTGGAAAACGACGAGCGCGTCCTTGGGCGGGACGCCGGCGAGTATGCGCTGCCAGGTGTTCTGGATCACTTTGCGCGAGCCGTACACGAAGGCCTCGGTCGTGGCGGCGACGCGCTTGCTCGACTGGATCGAGGCCACGGACTCCGACTTCGTCGTATGCACGACGATCTTCGCCTTCCCCCGGCTCGCGTCGCCCAGCCAGGTGACCTCCTCGCGCGTGAGAGGCTGGGTGAGGCTCTTGCGCTCCAGCTCCGCGATCCTCGCGGCGACCTCGGGGGGCACCGGCGGCTTGCCCCGGAACAGGGAGGCGACCTTGGCGCTGGTCCAGGCCGCCGCGTCCGACAGCTTGGTCGCCTGGGCGACCTTGGCCCAGGCCGAGGCGGGGATGAAGCCCGCCGCCGCCAGGAAGCCGTTGCCCGCTACCGCGCCGGCATCCTTGGCCGCCTGCCACCGGCCGACCCCGGGGTCGGCCGCGCTCTGAGAGAGCGCGAAGGCGCTGTTCTCGAAATTGTCCAGATTGAAAGCCTCGAGGAAGGCGACCATGGTCGCCGCTCCCATGCGGCCCGCCTCGCTCGTCCGGGGATTCTCGCCGATCGCGTCCCAGTGCGCCCGGGCTCTCGCGATGAGCCCCGTCTCGTTCTTCGGCGCGGCGACCGCGGGCGGCGGGGGCGGCGGCGCGGCGGCCCGCCGACGCAGGCTCTCGGCCTGGGCGCGAGGGATGGCGTTGAGAGCGGCGATCTGCTCGGGGGTCATCGTCCGGGACGAACCGGCCCCGCCCCCCGTCACGGAGCCGGCGCCGTCGATCAAGGTGGTCTTGCCCAAGGCGTCGGCCAAGGCCAGGGCGCGGCGGGTCATGCCTTCGCGCAGCTGCCCGGAGATGCGCCCGTCGGCGATGAGCCGCTCCAGGACCTTGCCCTCGATCAGCTGATCGCCGGCGGGGATCGCGCCCTGAGGATGATCCGCCGGCCGCAGCCTCGGCTTGCCTTCGGGGACGTAGCGCTTGACGGCCGCCGCGGATTCCCGCGCGTCGAGGCCCAGCCCGGCGCCCACCAGCTCGACCTTGCCCTTATAGACCAGGATGTCGGCGGGTTGAGCGCACGGCAGAACGCAGCCGAGCTGGATCTCCCGGGCGGACTGGAGCACCACGCGCAGCTCCTCGAGGCTCGCGTCGCCCTCGGCCGGGAGCCTCGCCGCGGAATCGACGGTGGGCGCGCCTTGATCGTGGGCCAGAAAATTCACCTTCGCAGCCGCCCGCAGGACGTCGAGATCGACGGGCGCCGCCTCGAGGCAGAAGGCCGAGGCGGCCGAAAAGAGGAAGACGAGCGAGGGGGAGAGCATGGGGCCTTACCCCAGTATTGCCCCGGAGCTTCCCGCAGTCAATGGGCAAAAAGGCCGGGGAGGCGGGGTATTCTAGGGACGGGAGAGGACGATCTTGAACGACTTCAGCACCGGCGGGTCGAAGGGCCGGTCGATCCCATCGCGCGTCTCGCGCGGCACGGCCGCGATCGCTTGGGCGACCTCGAGCCCCTCGATGAGCTCGCCGAACTGCGTGTGCAGCCCGTCGAGGTCGGGCGCGGGGCCGAGCGTGATGAAGAACTGGGTCTGAGAGGTTCCCGGGCCCCAGCTCGCCATGCCGAGCAGGCCGGGCTTGTCGAAGCGGTCGCCCGGCCGGATCTCGTCGGGCACCGGGAGCCCCGGGTCGCCCCTGCCGGTTCCCGCCGGGTCGCCGGTTTGGATCAGGAAGCCCGGTATTACGCGAAAGAAAGTAAGTCCGTTGTAAAAAGGCTTGGGCCGTCCCGCCAGGGCGCGCAGATGCGCGATCGTCTTCGGGGCGCGGTCCGGGTACAGGCGGGCGACCATGCGGCCCTTCGAGGTTTCCATGACCGCGAACGGCCCGGCCTGGCCGCAGCCGGCGAGGAGAAGGACGGCCGCGAGCGCCGGCGCTCTCACTTGGCGGCGCGCAGCAGCGCGGCCGGATAGCCGATGTCGAGGACCTTGAGGACCCCGACCGCCGCCTTGGCGTGCGGCGCCAGCAGGCCGCGCTTGGCCAGCCCCAAGGTCAAGGTCATGTCGGCGACGACGTAGACGCCGCTGTGGTAGCCGGTGTCGGGATGGATGCCCGAGGGGATGTCGACGGCGACGACCGGCTTCTTGGCCGCCGTTATCTCGCGGATCATGTGATGGATGGCGCCGGCCGGCTTGCCGGTCGCGCCCGTGCCGAGCAAGGCGTCGATGACGAGGTGGCACCAGGCCAGCGCCTTCTCGAGGCCCTTCTGCGGCCCGGCGGAGGTGACCGTGACGCCGGCCGCCTGCGCCCGGGCCAGATTGACGCTCACGAGCTCGGGGTATTTCCCGGCGCCGTCGTTCTTGGGCGGGCAGAGAAACGCGGCGACCGTCGCCCCCCCCTCGGCCAGATAGCGCGCGGCGACGAGGCCGTCGCCGCCGTTGGCGCCGCGGCCGCAGCAGACGACCAGCTTGGCCTGCTCGAGGGATAAGCCCTTCTCCGCGAGAAAGACCGCGCACTCGGCGGCGACGGCCTTGCCCGCGTTCTCCATCAGGTCGAGGGCCTTGAGGCCGCGCTTCTCGGTCGCGGCGAGGTCGACCTCGCGCATGCCGGCGGCGCCGACCACGGGCAGGCCCTCCCAGACGTCGGGGATGGGCTCCTTCATCAGCCCCAGCTCCGCAGAGCGGCGAGCACCCAGCCGAGAGTGGCGAGGAAGGCCATCAGGAGCACGACGAGGATGGCCGCGAGATAGGGCAGGCCCAAGGTCAGCCACGCGCGTCCGCCGCTGATGCCGTACTCGTCGCGTATGCCGCGCGCCTTGTAGGACAGCGACCACAGGCCGACGAAGAAGAACACGAGGCGCAGGCTCCACGCGGGGTTGGGAAAGACGGCCTGGCACACCAGCACGAGCGGCACGGCCGACACCCAGACGAGCTCGGAAAGGCCGATATGGACGAACAGGGCGCGGGCGTCGCCGCGCGCGCCGCCGAGCTCGAGGATGAGATGAAGCACCGCCGTGGCCCCGAAGTTCATGGCCGTGTGCCACAGCAGAGCGAGGGCGAGGCCGGGCCAGCCGAAAGGGAAGCTCGTGCGCCCCGCGAGGGCGTGGGCGACGTAAAGGCTCGCGGCCCCGACGAGTATGCCCAGCAGGCCCAGCGCGGCCGGCCGCCGCTGGCGGATCAGCGACGAGGCATGCGCCCGATCCTCGAAATAATCGTAAACGAGCTCGACGCCGTCCACCTTACCAGCCTCCGGACCACGCGTAGAGCAGGCCGATCGGCAGCGACCGCGAAGCGTTGACGGTCACGCCCCCGCCCCCGAGCCCGAAGGTCAAGCGCGCGCGCGCCTCGAGCAGCTCGAAGATGTCGTTGAGCTTCTCCGTGTCGCGGCGCACGCGGGGCTTCTCGTCCTTGATGCCGCCGAGCTCGGCGGCGAGCTTGGTCGCGTCGAAGGAGTCCCCGAGCACGTCGACGAGGCCGACCTCCTTCGCCTGATTGCCGCTATAAATGCGGCCATCGGCCAACGGCCGCACCTGCTCGACCGTCATCTTGCGTCCGTCGGCCACGGCCTGCACGAACTGGCCGTAGGCGTCGTCGATGAGGCTTTGGAGGATTTGCCGCTCCTCGGGCGTCATCGGCCGCGCCGGCGAGCCGATGTCCTTGTGCTTGCCGGACTTGATGGGCTCCTGCTTATAGCCGACCTTGGCGAAGAGGCCCTCCATGTTCGACACGGAGAAGATCACGCCGATCGAGCCCGTGATCGTGCCCGGATGCGCGACGATCTTGTCGCACGCGGCGCCGAGGTAATAGCCCCCGGAGGCGGATACGTCGCCGAACAGCGCGACGATGGGAATCTTCTTCTCCCTCTTCACGCGCAGGATGCGCGTGTACATCTCCTGCACCGCGCCGACGCTGCCGCCGGGGGAGTTGATGTCGAGGACGATCGCCTTGACGCCCTTCGTGTCGGCGAGCTGCTCGATGCGCCGCGACCACTGCTCGACGCCGCGCTCCCAGGGCTTGCCCGACTCCGAGGACATGATGGGCCCCCGGATGGACACCCAGCCGACCGTGTCCTTGGGCTTCAGGTTCAGCAGGCTCTTCGCGCCGCGGCTCTGGCCTTTCGGGCCGTCGCTCTTGGAGCGCACGACGAGGACCGTCGCGGCCAACAGGGCCGCGGCGTGCAGGACGATCAGCGCGCCGATCAGGCGGCGCTTGATGCGGCGAGGGCTGAGAGCGTGCGGCTCGAGGGGATGCGGCTCGGGCGAAGACTCGGGACTATCCATGTCAGCTCCTTAATTCAAACGGCGCAGGGCGTCGCTGTCGACGACCCGGTTGCGGCCGCTTTCCTTGGCCGAGTACAAGGCCGAGTCAGCTCTCGCGATCAGCTCCTCCGCGGTCGACGCGTCGCGCGGGAAGTGCGACACCCCGATCGAGATCGTCACCCGGAGTTCCTCGAAGCCCACGGAGAACAGCTCGGCCTCGATCGCCGCCCGGATCGCCTCGGCCTTGCGCAGCGCCCCGGCCGGCTCCGCCCGGGGCAGGACGATCGCGAACTCCTCCCCGCCGTAGCGCGCCACGAAGTCGGTGTCGTAGACGAGCGAATTGAGCACCGCCCCGATGCGCTTCAAGACCTGGTCACCGAACGGATGACCGTGCCCGTCATTCAAGCTCTTGAAATGGTCGATGTCAAGAATCATGAGGCCGAAAGTGGTTTTAAAAGTCTCGGCCCGCACGAGCTCCTCGCTTATCTTCTTGTCGAAAGCGCCCCGGCGCCGCACGCCGGTGAGGCCGTCGATCTCGGAGTGGCGCGCGACCTCCTGGAACAGCTTGACGCGGCGGAACGCGACGCCGAGCTCGGAGACGAACGACTGCGTCTTGGCCAGCC
>JAUYSH010000095.1 GCA_030696455.1 Elusimicrobiota bacterium | reverse complement strand
GAATCGTCTTCATGTATTCCCATCGGGCTTGCGGGCTCATCCTCGGTGCTCCCGAAAGACGCGTTATATTGCGCCGTTCGGTAACATTCTAAATGAGTCAACCAGGACCGCTTCGGTAACATTCTTAATGATTCAATTCGCAGCCTGGCGTTATCGGATCAACGGAGCTATACTCGCGAAGATGATCTCCCACCTCGCGTTGCTGCTGGCCTTGACGGCCTCCGCCGCCGACAAGCCCCTCGTCTTGAAGACCCTCCATTCGTTTCCTTCGGCGGGCGTCGTCGATCCGGCAGTCACCGTTCTCGCGACACCGACCGAGGCCTCCGTCAACCTCTGGTCGCTCGATACGGGACGGCAGATCGGCCGCATCGAGCTTCCGAAGATCGAGCGCAAGCATGAGAAAGACGATCACTCCGTGTTGATCCATGCGGTGAGACCGGATCTAAAAGTCGTGCTTGTCAGCGTGCGGCATCTCTTTTACAATCCTAAATACGTGTACGACGGCGGCATGCCCAGCATGGCGCGTTCCATCGAGCGGCTCTACCTCGCTTCCACCGAAGACGAATCGAAGGTCAAGCTTTTGTGGAGCTTCGAAGGCTCCTGCAAGTACTACGGCGGCATCATCAGCTACGATTGCCCCGGGATAGGCGGATCCGGCGACACGAAGATCTCGAGCGAGCGCCCCGAGATCCTCGCGAGCGGCTACGTCGATCCTCGCGTCACCGCCGTCGATCTGGTTTTCGACCTCAACGGCAAGAAGCTGTATGAAAATAAGGTCCTATACGACGATTGGGAGCGCACCAAAAAATACTACCAGCCCGAGCCCCCGGAGGCGCGTTACGCCGTCGTCAAGGATGCGCAGAGCTGCAGCGTAACCCGCGGCGGAAAGCGTGTCTCGTTTCTTGAAGACTGCGGCAAGGACGATCAACCTGAACTATCCGCCGACCGAAAGACCGCGGTGTCCCGATGGAGCGCCGTTTACAAGGCGTGGGATGCCGAAACCGGCGGACTCAAAGCGCGGGTCGATCCCAAGATTTCCGCCGGCTGGTACAGCGGGTACAGCCCGGCAGGCATCTGGTCCCGCAGCGCCGATGAGCGCATCGCGGCCATCCTTCTGATGAAGGGCCGCGACGCCCGACTCCAGATATGGAAAACGGCCTCAGGCGAGATGACGGCCGAAGGCTCCGGCCCCGAATACTCCGGCATCCAGGCCGCGACCCTGTCGCCAGACGGCCGCCGGGTGTTCTATCTAAAATACCGATACACGGCGAACAACGATCTCGAGTCGTCCACGGCGGTGATCGCCGAACTTGGGCTCGAGGACGCTCCCGCGATGGCCGCCGCCTTCCCGGCGCCCGCGAAGCTCGACGTGGACAAGCTTCCTCCCGGCTCGTCGAAGCCCAACCCCGACGCGTACGCCATCGTCATCGGCGTCGAGAAGTACCGCCAGGAGGGCGTGCCCGCCGTCGACTACGCCTCCCGCGACGCCAAAACGATGGCCGCCTATCTCGGGACTATGGGCTTCGACCCCAAGAACGTGGCCGTGCTGACCGACGCCCAGGCCGGCAAGGTCGACTTCGACAAGCACTTCGGCAAGTGGCTCAAGAACCGCGTCGGCCCCAAGTCGCGCGTGTTCGTCTACTACGCGGGCCACGGCGCCCCGAACCCGACGACCGGCGCCAGCTACCTGATGCCCTACGAGGCCGACCCGTCTTATCTCGAGGAAACCGCCTATCCCGTGGCGCAGTTGTACGCCGAACTGGCCAAGCTGCCCACCAAGGACGTGACCGTAGTCCTCGACGCCTGCTTCTCGGGCCAAGGGGAGCGCTCCCTGATCGCCAAGGGCACCCGCCCCCTGGTCGCCGTTCAAAAGACGCGCGGGCCGGAGAACGCGGCGGTGATCGCCGCCGCCGCGGGCTCCCAGATCAGCGCCAGCGACCACGAGGCCCGCCACGGCCTCCTGACCTATCACCTGCTTGCGGGCCTGCACGGCGGCGCCGACGAGGACAAGGACGGCAAGATCACGACGTCCGAGCTCTTCACCTACGCCCAGCCGGCCGTCGAGCGCGCCGCCAAGCTCCAGAACGTGGAGCAGACCCCGACGGTCTCCGGGGCCACTGGCGCCGCCGGCGCGCGCGTCTGGACGACCCTCAAGAAGCCTTAACCCATCTTCCGCAGGAATCGCAATTTTTCGGCTAATTTAGCCTAAACTGACGCGGAAGCGGGCTGGTCAACTGTCGTTGACGACAGTGCCGCTGTGGACAAAGTGAATATCTCCGCTCAGAGACGAAGGGGCCAGCGGAACCCTTCTGGCAGGGACTCGAGGCAAGCCTCGAGTCAAGTCCTAAGAACGGCTCATATAAGGAAAAGCGGGCCCCCGGCGAAGGGGGCCCGCTCTATTTGGTATACTCGCCTTTCCGGTGAAAAGCTTCCTCATGAGCGTTATCGCCGCGGCCGTGCTGTCGTCGTCGGCTTCAGGACAGACGGTGTCCTCCGGGACCCCGCCCGCCTTCGAGCCGCCGTCTGTTTCCACCGAAACCGCAGCCGCCGCGCCCTCCCTCTCGACAGCCACGGCTGCCGCGCCGGAGCTCTCGATCTCCACCCAACCCCTGCCCGGCCTGAGCACCGATTACGCCGTCCCCGCCGTTTCCACCGCCGCGGCCGCCGAGGCCGCCTCGGGCGTCGTCCCCCGCCCCTGGGTGATCGGCGACATCGGCGCCATCGGGCTTAAGAACACCAAGCTGTCCACCCTGCGCGGCGCCATCAAGGGCCGCAAGGGCGACCTGTACGACCGCCCGGATCTCGACAAGGACATCCAGGCGCTGCTCGGCTTGGGCCTCTTCGAGCGGGTCGGCGCCGAGGTCAGCCTCCTCGACAAGCCCGTCCCCGAGCACTTCCGCAAGGCCGCCGGCACCGACCGCCAGGTCCTGCTCAACTTCATCGTCCGGGAGAAGCCGGTCATCCGCAAGATCACCTTCGAGGGCAATAAGAAACTCTCCCGCGGCGTCCTCTCCGACCTGCTCAGCCTCAAGAACAAGGACCCCTTCGACCGCTCCAAGCTCGATGAGGACCGAGGCAAGCTGATCGCGAAGTACCAGGAGAAGGGCTTCCTCGACGCCGCCGTCGATTACGAGGTCCAAACCGACACCGAGGCGGCCAAGGTGGAGCTGATTTTCAAGGTGGTCGAGGGGCCCAAGTCGCGCATCGCGCTCGTCGAGTTCGGGGGGGCGGCGTCCTTCAAGCGCAAGGTGCTTTTGAAGCTGATGAAAAACGCACGCAAGAAGGTCTACGTCGCCAAGGACCTGCCCGACGACGTCGCCAAGATCGAGGCGCACTACAAGAATAACGGCTTCCTCGACGTCGCGATCTCGAGCCCCGTCGTCACCCTCAGCGCCGACAAGACCCGCATCCACATCGCCCTGGGCGTGACCGAGGGCCGCTCCTACCGTTTCGGCAAGACCACCTTCTCCGGCCACCTGATCTACACCTCCAGCGAGGTCGCCAAGACCGTCGAGTACCGCGAGGGCAAGGTCTTCAGCCAGGAGAAGTTCGAGGAGACGATCCGCGGCATCCAGGAGCTCTACTCCGACCGCGGCCGCCTGCGCACCCGCATCAACCCGGTCAAGAACTTCAACACGACGACCGACCGCATGGACGTGCTCTTCGAGATCGTCGAGGGCCCCATCTCCTACATCGGCCACGTCGATGTCGAGGGCAACAAGGCGACCAAGACCTTCGTCCTGCGCCGCGAGATCGTCATCAAGCCCGGCGAGATGTTCCGCTCCTCGCGCGTGCGCCGCAGCATCGAGAAGATCCGCAACCTCGGGTTCATCGACGACGTCGACCTCGATCTTCAGCCGACGCCTTCGGACCCCGATAAGGTCGACCTGACCTTCGACGTGGCCGAGGGCAAGCCCGGCGTCCTGACCGCCGGGGCGGCGTACTCCTCGGTCGACGGGCTGATCGGGACCTTGTCCCTCCAGCATCTCAACCTGTTCGGCCGGGCGCAGAAGGGCTCGATCCAGTGGTCCTTCGGCCGCCGCGTCCAGGATTACTCGATCAGTTGGACCACGCCGTGGGTCGGCGACAGCCCGACCAGCCTCGGCTTCGACATCTTCAACACCCGCCGCATCAACCCCTTCGACACCTCGCTGTCCGCCTACGTCGAGCGCCGCACCGGCGGCTCGATCCGCGTCGGACCCCGCTTCGAGGAGGATAAATACCGCCTCGACCTGACCTACGGCCTGTCGCGCATCTCCATCGAGAACGTGCAGGACCAGTTCCGCGGCACCCTCTCGGAAGGCACGAGCATCCAATCCTCGTTCGGCGCCGAGTTCTCCCGGGACACGCGCGACAGCATCTGGGATCCCGCGCGCGGCACGCGCCACGGCATCGGCCTGCTGCTCTCCGGCGGGCCGTTCCAGGGCGACATCCATTTCTTGAAGCCCAGCATCACCAACCAGGCCCATCACACCTTGTTCACCGTCGAGGATTGGCCCTTCGTGATCTCGGCCTACCACCGCGGCGGCTACGTGACCCAGTTCGGCAAAACGACACAGGTCCCCGTGCAGGACCGCTTCTTCATCGGCGGCCAGGACTCGCTGCGCGGCTACTCCCCCTCCGGCGAGGCGGGCTTCCCGCAGGGCGGCAAGGTCTACAGCGTGGCGAATATCGAGTTCGGCTTCCCGTTGGCGCGCGAGCGCAAGAAGACCATCGTCAAGTTCGTCGTGTTCGCCGACGCGGGCGGCGCCTGGGACCGCGTACGCGACTTCAACGGCCGCATCGGCTCGGGCACGACGAACATCAAGACCGATGTCGGCTTCGGCCTGCGCTTCGTCACCCCCGCCTTCCCGATCCGCCTTGACTACGGCTACGGGCTCAACCACCGCAGAGGCGAGCGGCTCTACCAAATCAACTTCGGCCTGGGACCCTTATTTTAATGAAACGAATCTCGATCTTGTGTTTGTGCGCCGTCCTGCTGCCGGCCGGCATCCCCTTGCGCGCCATCGAGCTGTCGCTCGAGGAGAACCGCGCCGAGCGCGGCAGCGTGGGCTATGTGGACATGCGCCGCCTGTTCGCGGCCAGCCCCGACGCCGCCCGGGCCCGCGAGGGGCTCGAGGAGCTCGTCCGCCAAGCCGAGGAGCGCGTCAACGCGAAGAAGGGCGAGTTGCTGCGGCTGCGCCAGGACCTGGGAACGCTCAAGATCGAACGCGAGGAGCTCGCCCTATCCACGCCGACCGCCTCGGCCCCCGCCAAGCCGGCGGCCCCGGCCGCCGCGCCCGCTCCGGCCAAGCCTCTGTCCCCGACGCCCGCGCCCGCGCCGGCCCCCGCGCCGGTAACGGCCGCCCCGCCCGCCGAGCCTGCCGCCGTTTCGACGGCGGCCGCCGCTCCGCTCACGATCAACCTCCCGGGCCTGACCGACGGCCCGCTCAACCTCGAACAACCGGGCTCCTCGCCTCTCAACCCGACGCGCGACCGCGGCCCGGTCGTCCCCGCGCCGGCGCCCGCCCCGAGCGATTCGCCGTCGCCCGCGCCGGCGCCCGTTCCTGAACCCGCTCCCGAGCCCATCCCCGAGCCCGCACCCGCCGGCCCCACGCTCGCCCAACGCCTGCTCGAGCTCGACGGCCGCATCGTCGCCACGCAAGGCGACATCGACCGCCTTCAGGGAGAGCTCGACCGCGAGCGCCTGGGCGCGGAAGCGACCTTGCTCGACGCCGAGGGGCGCAAGACCGACCAGGTCCTCGCCCGCTTGTACCGCGCCATCTCGGAAGTCGCCCGGCGCGAGGGCGTCAGCGTCGTCGTCGACAAGTCCGCCACTTTGTACGGCCATCCCGCCGTCGACCTGACCGACAAGGTCTTGAAGCAGCTGCGAGGAGTCGTCCCGGCCCGATGAAAACACTTCCCAAACCCCTGTCCATCGCCGACGTCGCCTTCATCGTCGGCGGCGAGGCCCTCGGAGACCTCGCCCACGAGGTGACCGGCGTCGCCGACCTGGCCGACGCGGGCCCCTCCGACGCCGTTTTTCTGGAGAACCGCAAATACACGGCGCTCGCCGCGACCGCCCCGGCGGGCTGCCTGTTCCTGGCTCCGGAGCTCAAGGGCACGCCCTGCGCCGCGAAGGGAAAGGTGATCGTCGACGAGCCGCGCGCCGCGTTCGCCAAGCTCGTGCGCATGATCGACGAGCACGGCCGGACCAAGGTGCTCCCCACCCACAGCCCCAAAGCCTCCATCCACGGCAAGGCCGCCCTCGGTCCCAACGTCTCCGTCGGCGACTTCGTCGTCATCGAGCGCGGCGCGGCGGTGGGCGAGAACACGATCATCATGCCGCAGGTGTATATCGGCGTCAACGCGAAGGTGGGCCGCAACTGCCTGATCTACCCGCAGGTCGTGATCCGCGAGGACTGCGTGGTCGGCGACGGCGTGATCATTCACCCCGGCGCGGTGATCGGCGCCGACGGCTTCGGCTTTCTGACCGACAAAAAGACCGGCCGCCACACGAAGATCCCCCAGATCGGGAACGTGGTCGTCGAGGCGGGTTGCGAGATCGGCGCCAACGTGACGATCGACCGAGGCGCCGTCGGCTCGACCGTGGTCAAGTCCGGCACCCAGATCGACAACCTCGTCCAGATCGGCCACAACGCCAAGCTCGGGCGCGACTGCGTCGTCGTCTCGCAGACGGGCATCGCGGGCTCGACGACGATCGGCAATAACGTCATCCTCGCGGGCCAGGCGGGCGTCGCCGGCCACCTGACGATCGGCGACGGCGCGATCATCACCGCCCAGACCGGCGTGATGAGCGACGTGCCCCCGAAGTCCGTTCTGTTCGGCTCGCCCGGCCGCCCGCACCGCGAGGCCTTCAAGCTCCAGGCGCTGTTCAGCCGCCTGCCCGAGCTGTTCGACAAGGTCAAGGAGCTCGAGAAGAAGCTCGGCGCGTCCGCCAAAACATGAGGTCAACCCTATGATGAACAACGAATACCCGCTGCAGGTCACGATCGGAAAGGAAGTCGAGCTCGAAGGCGTGGGCCTGCACACCGGCAACAATTCCAAGATCACCTTCCGCCCCGCCCCCGCCAACACCGGAATCCGCTTCTTCCGCTCCGACCTCGCCGGAACGCCGATGATCCCGGCCCGCCTCGAATTCGTGCTCACGACCGTGCGCGGCACGAACCTGGGGCTCGGAGACGCCAAGGTCCACACCGTCGAGCACGTGCTGTCGGCGTGCACGGGCCTCGGCATCGACAACCTCGACATTCTGGTGACGGCCAACGAGCCTCCGATCATGGACGGCTCGGCCCTACCCTTCATCGAGGCGCTCATCCGCGCCGGCCTGAAGACGCTCGACGCCCCGAAGCGCTGGCTCCATCTGCCGCACGAGGTGACCTACACGGCCAAGGACGGCGCGCGCTACCGCGCGACGCCCTCCGACAAGTTTGAAATCGTCGCGACCTTGATCCACGACCACCCGCTGATGCCCAAGATGACCCTGTCGATGAGCGTCGAGCGCGAGAGCTACCTCGCCGAGGTCGCGCGCGCGCGCACCTTCTGCTTCGAACACGAGGTCGCTTACCTCAAGTCCCAGGGGCTGGCCCAAGGCGGCACCCTCGAGAACGCGATCGTCATCGGCAAGGACCGGTTTCACACGAACGCCGAGGGGCTTCGCTTCCCCGACGAATTCGTCCGCCACAAGATGCTCGATCTCATCGGCGACCTGACCTTGATCGGCCGGCCGCTGTTCAAGATGAAAGTCGAGGCCGAGCGCCTCGGCCACGCGCACAACGTCGAGTTCGCCAAACTGCTCGACGCCGCCGCGCGCAAGCTGCGCAAACCGAAGACGCCCGCCCTGGAGGCTAAATAACATGACCACCGAGACCACCCCCGCCGCGAACCCTTTTGCCGCCGCGCCCGTCCGCACGCTCGACATCATGGGCGTGAAGAAGGCGATCCCGCATCGGTATCCATTTCTTCTCGTAGACAAGATCGAGGTCATCCAGGAAGATAAATACTGCGTCGGCACGAAAATGGTGACGGCCAACGAGCATTTCTTCGAGGGACATTTTCCGGGGCAGCCCGTCATGCCGGGAGTCCTCATCATCGAGTCGATGGCGCAGACCGCCTGCGCGATGCTGCTCTCCAAGGGCGGCTTCGAGAACAAGATCGCCTTCTTCATGGGCATCGACGAGGCCAAGTTCCGCGCCCCCGTGCTGCCCGGCTGCGTGATCAAGCACCATATCGAGATACTGCGCCTCGGCCGCGCCGGCAAGTTCCGGGGCGAGGCCTACGTCGACGGCAAGCTCGCGGCGGAAGCGACCATGACCTTCGCCCTCGTCGACAAGGCGGCGTGATGCCATGGCCATCCACCCGACGGCCGTAATCGACCCTTCCGCCCAGATCGACCCGAGCGCCGAGATCGGCCCGTACGCCGTGATCGGCCCGGAGACCGTGATCGGAGCCCGGACCAAGATCGGAGCCCACACGGTCGTCGAGCACGCGACGCTCGGCGCCGACAACATCCTCCACCCCGGCTGCTACGTCGGCACGCCGCCCCAGGACCTCAAGTACGCGGGCGAGAAGACCCGCCTCGTCATGGGCGACAAGAACGTCGTGCGCGAATGCGTGACGATCAACCGCGGGACCGCCCAGGGCGGCGGCCTGACCAAGATCGGCTCCAACTGCCTGTTCATGGCCTGCTCGCATGTCGCGCATGACTGCGTCGTCGGCGACGGAGTCATCATCGTCAACGCGGTCCTGCTCGCGGGCCACGTGCACATCGGAGAGATGGCCGTGCTCGGGGGCAGCTGCGCGATCCACCAGTTCACCCGCATCGGGCGGCTGGCGATGCTCGGCGGCGGCTCGATGAACGGCCAGGACGTCCTGCCCTTCGCCAACACCCAGGGCGACCGCGCGACGATGCGCGGCATCAACATGCTCGGCCTCAAGCGCGCGGGCGTGCCGCCCGAATCCCGGACCGCGCTCAAGAACGCCTACAAGACCCTCTTCCTCTCCGGCCTCACGCAGGCGGAAGCCCTGGCCCAGCTCAAGGCCGGCGGCAAGCCCGATCCGATCGTCCAGGAGTGGATCGACTTCATCGAGTCGGCGGGCAAACGCGGCTACATGCGCCCGGCCGTGGGCGCGGCCGAATTGGAAGAGGTCCCTTCCTAACGGCGAATGGAGGGGACACTTCCTCGCCTTATGGCTCGGTCGGCCGCTTGACGGTGGAGCCGTTGGGACTCATCGCCGGCTCCGGGCGCTTCCCGTTCCTCGTCGCCGAGGAGGCGAAGCGCCGCGGCGTGCCCGTCGTGGCGCTGGGCATCCCGGGGGTCACCGACCCCGCGCTCGAGGCCGTCGCGGGGGGTCTGACGTGGTTTAAGCTCGGCCAGATCGACGCGCCGATCAAGGCGCTCAAGGACCGGGGCGCTCGCAAGGTCGTCATGGCGGGCAAGGTCCAGCACGTCTCCCTCTTCGGCGGGGTGATGCCGGATTGGCGCGCGGCGAAGGTGCTGCTGGGGCTGAAGGACAAGCGCACTGATACCATCCTCAAGGCCGTCGTCGATGAGTTCGCCAAGGACGGCCTGGAGTTCATCTCGTCCGCCGTTTATCTGGAACATCTGTTGGCGCCGAACGGACCGCTCACGAAGAAGACATTTTCGACGGACGAGCTGAACGACGCATCCCTGGGCTGGCGTGCCGCGAAGGCGATCGCCGGCTTCGACATCGGTCAGACGGTCGTCGTGCAGAACGGAGCGGTCGTCGCCGTCGAGGGCATGGAGGGCACGGACGCCTGCGTCGAGCGCGCCGCGGCCTTGGCGCGCACCTCGGGCCAGGAGCCTTCTCTCGTCGTCGTGAAGGTCGCCAAGCCGAGGCAGGATTTCCGCTTCGACCTGCCCGTCGTCGGGCTTGAGTCCATCGACAAGTTCAAGGCCGCCGGAGTGAAGGCCCTCGCGCTGGAGAGCGGCTCGACGCTCGTCTTCGACCGAAATCGCTTCGCGCTGCTTGCCGACGCCGGCGGCATCGCCGTGGCGGGCTTTCCCCCGGAGGGACCGATCTCATGACCGAGTCATCCAAGATACGCGTCGCCGTCGTCGGCGCGGGCAAGATGGGCACCCACCATGCGCGCGCTCTCTCGAAGCTGCCCGAGGTCGAGCTCGTCGGCGTCTGCGACACCAACGTCTGGAAAGCGCAGCTCGCGGCCTGGCAGTCGAACACCGTCGCGGTGCGCGACTACAAGGACGTGCTGGGACGCGTGGACGCGGTGATCGTCGCCGTGCCCACCCCCCTGCACTACGAGGTCGGGAAGGCCGTGCTCGAGGCCGGCGCCCACTGCCTCATCGAGAAGCCGCTCGCCTCCTCCGTCGACGAGGCCAAGGAGCTGCTGGCCCTCTCCGAGGACAGGGAGCTGATACTCCAGGTCGGCCACATCGAGCGCTTCAACCCCGCCGTGCTCGAGGCCGTCAAGCACATCCGCGACCCGCGCTACATCACCGTCGAGCGCCTCGGCCCCTACGACCCGCGCATGAGCCATATCGGCGTCGTCATGGACCTGATGATCCACGACCTCGACATCCTCCTGACCTTGGTCGGATCCGAGGTGGAGTCGATCGAGGCCCTGGGAGCCAGCCTCCTCTCGGGCCACCACGAGGATATCGCCAACGTGCGCGTGCGCTTCAAGACCGGCTGCGTCGCGGACCTGACCGCCAGCCGCATCTCGCTCGGCAAGAGCCGCAAGCTCCGCGCTTTCCAGAAGGACTCCTACATCTCGCTCGATTACGGCAACACCGCCCTCAAGGTCTACCGCAAGAAGACGGCGGTGATCAAGAGCCTCAAGGACGTCGATTACCTGAGCCCGAAGCTCTCCTCGACCGACCCCCTGCGCAACGAGCATCAGCACTTTCTCGACTGCATCCGCCACAACCGCAAGCCCTGGCCGAGCGGGGAGCGCGGCGTCGAGGCCTTGAAGCTCGCGCTGCAGATCTCCGAGGAGCTCGAACGCTACGAGCTCTCCGGCCACGCGGGCTCACGCTCCCTCATCCCCAGCTGGGCCCAGGACCTGGGGAAGATCGCGAAGAACGTCGGGAAGGACATCCTGCGCAGCTGACGACATGGCACCGAAGCTCTTTCTTATCATCGCGGGCGATCCCTCCGGGGACCTCCACGCCTCGAATCTGATCTCGGCGCTCAAGCGCCGCGACCCGTCCGTCCGCGTCGCCGCCGTCGGAGGACCTCTGTGCCGGGCCGTCGCCGACGAGTTCCTCGAGGACCTCACCTCGAGGGGCGTCACCGGCTTCGTCGAGCCGGCCCTGAAGCTCCCATTCCTGCTGCGCCTCGGCGCGCGGCTTCGCGCCTTCATCCGGGAACGCCGGCCGGAGGCACTGGTCTGCGTGGACTACTACGGCTTCAACCGCCGGATCCTCCCGTTCGCCAAGGAGGCCGGCATCCCGGCCTTCTATTTCATCAGCCCGCAGGTGTGGGCCAGCCGGCCGAGCCGCATCAAGGTGCTTGGCCGTTTCGTCAGGAAGATGCTGGTGATCTTCCCGTTCGAGGAGAAGCTTTACCGGGACGCCGGCGTCCCGGCCGAGTTCGTCGGGCACCCCCTGCTGGACCTCATCCCGGAGCCGAAGCCCCGCGGCGAGGGCTCGAACCTCATCGGCCTCCTGCCCGGAAGCCGCTCGTCCGAGATCAGGCGCCACCTGCCGATCTTCTTCGAGGCCTTCCGCCGGCTTCGGCTTAAAAACCGCTTTCTCGAGGGCCGGCTGTTCGCCGCCGAATCTCAGCCGGATTCGGTCTACGGCCGGCTTCCCGACGGCGTGACTTTGGTGCGGGAGCGGGATTATTCCCAGCGCGGAAACCTCGATCTCGCGATCTGCTCCTCGGGGACCGCCACGCTCGAGAACGCCCTGCTCGGCGTGCCCATGGTCGTCGTCTACAAGCTGTCCTGGCCCACCTACGCCATCGCCCGCGCCTTGGTGAAGGTCAAGCACATCGCGATGGCCAACCTTCTCGCGGGAAAAACCGTGGTGCCCGAGCTGATCCAGCGCGACGCGACCGCCGACCGGATATTCCTCGAGGCGTCCGCCCTTCTCGATGACCCGGCCCGGGCCGCCGCCGTGCGCTCGGAGCTGCTCAAGGTGCGCCGCTCGCTGGGCGAGCCGGGCGCCGCCGACCGCGCGGCCGCCGCCGTCCTGGCGGCCGCTCCCGTGGAGGCCGCGAAATGACCGTGCGCCGCCGCCTGCTGCGCTACGCCCAGCCCTACCTCGGACGCTTCGGTTGGGCCTGCCTGGCGATGATCGGCGTGTCGGCGATCAACGGCCTGGGCATCCTCCTGCTCAAGCCGATCGTGGACGAGGTCTTCATCGCCAAGGACCTGCGCATGCTCGCGCTGGCCGTGGCCGGCGTGCCGCTGCTCGTAGCGCTCAAGGCCGTCGCCTCCTACATCCAGAACTACCTGATGAGCTGGATCGGCCAGCGCGTCAGCCAGCAGATCCGGGAAGACCTGTTCCGCCACCTGCACCTGCTGCCGCTGGAGTTCTACTCCGGCCTGCGCGGGTCCGACGTCCTGTCGCGCGTCACCGGAGACCTGACCTTGGTCCAAAGCGCGCTCACGGCGCTGCCGGTCTACCTGATCCGCGACAGCCTGACCGTGCTGTTCCTCGTTTCCACTTTGTTCATGCTCGACTGGCGCTTCGCCCTGCTGACGGTGCTCGGCTCGCCGCTGTCGCTGGCGGCGCTGTTGGTGCTCTCGCGCAAGATGCGCGACGCCAGCCGCCAATCGCAGATCGCCGTCGACCGCCTGCATCACCGCTTTCAGGAAAGCGTGCGGGGGATGATGACGGTCAAGGCGTTCAACTACGAGGCCGGCGCCACCGAAAAATTCCAGGAGGAAAACGAATCCTTCTTCCAGCCCATGATGCGTTATCTGCGCGCCACCGCGCTGATGAACCCCCTGCTCGAGCTCGGCGCCTCGGTCATGGTCGCCGCCGTCATCTGGTTCGGCGGACGCGAGGTGATCACCGGCCGCATGACGCCCGGAGCCTTCTTCGCCTTCATGGGCGCCATGCTGGCCGCCTACGCGCCGATCAAGAACCTCGCGCGCGTCAACGCCGAGGGCCAGCGGGCCTGGGCTTCGGCCGAGCGCCTGTTCCAGATCCTCGACGAGAAGACCGCCGTGCCCCGCAAGCGGATGCCGAACTTCAAGCGTCTGACCTCGGGGGTTCGCCTCGAGGGCGTCGGATTCCGGTATCCGGGCGCCCGCGCCTGGGCGGTGCGCGGCCTGACCTTGGACATCCCGAAAGGCGCGCGCACGGCCATCGTCGGCCCGAACGGCTGCGGCAAGACGACGATCACGAAGCTGCTCCTGCGCCTCCACGATCCGCAGGAGGGCCGCATCATGTTCGACGGCGTCGACGCCCGCGAGCTCGACGCCTCCTCGATCCGCGCGCGCGCGGGCCTGGTGTCCGCGGACGCCGTGCTCTTCAACGACACCGTCTTCCAGAACCTGGCCCTCGGACGCAAGATCACGGCCCTCTCCGAAGTCGAGGCCGCGGTGCGGGCCGTCGGCGCCGAGGAATTCGTCGCGAGCCTGCCCGAGGGCTACCAAACGACGCTCGGCGACTGGGGTTTCTCGCTGTCCTTCGGCCAGCGCCAGAAAATGGCCATCGCGCGCATGCTGCTCATGAACCCCGATATCGTCGTCCTCGACGAGGCGACGGCGCACCTGGACGGCGCCGCCCGCGAGGAGGTCCTCGCCGTGCTCCACCGGGCGCTGGCCGGGCGCACCGTGGTCACCATCGCGCATGACCTGGCTTCCGTGGCGCCCGCCGACCGCATCCACGTCCTCAACGGCGGGAGCCTGGCCGAGTCCGGAACCCATACGGAACTCATGTCGGCGAGAGGACTGTATCGTCGGCTCTTCGAGCTTCAAAGCGTCGCGCGCGATTCGACCGAGGCCTCATGATCACGAGGGAAGCCTTGCTCGCGAAATTCACGTCCTACTCTCCCCATGTGGACCCGACGGCCCTCGAGCTCGCTTGGGACTTCGCGGAGAAGGTGCACTCCCACCAAGCCCGCGCGTCCGGCGAGCACTACCTGACTCATTGCGCGGCTGTCGCTGAGTCCCTTATCGAATGGCGCATGGACCTGCCGTCGGTGTGCGCGGGCCTCCTGCACGACACGATCGAGGACACCGCGACGACCGAGATGCAGCTGCGCGCGGAGTTCGGCGAGGAGATCGCGATGCTCGTCATGGGCGTGACGAAGCTCGACGCGCTGAAGTTCGAGTCGCGCGACGAGGCCCAGGCCGAGAACTGGCGCAAGATGCTGCTGGCCACCGCCCAGGACATCCGCGTCATCGTGGTCAAGCTGGCCGACCGCCTGCACAACATGAAGACGCTGAACTTCCTCAAACGGGAGAAGCAGGAGCGCATCGCCACCGAGACGATGGCGCTCTACGCGCCGCTCGCGCACCGGCTGGGCATGTTCAAGCTCAAGGGCGAGCTCGAGGATCTGGCCTTCAGGTACCTGTACCCCGAGGAGCACCTCGAGCTCTCTCAAAAGGTCGCCGCGCTCGTCGCCGGCAGCGAGAAGAACCTGCTCGAGACCCGGGCGGCCATCGAGCGCGTCCTCGCCGGCACGAACATACCCTGCCGCATCCTGGCCCGCAGCAAAACGCTCTGGTCGATCTACGGGAAGATGGGGAGGCAGGCCAAGCCCTTCGAGGAGATCCAGGATGCGCTCGGCATGCGGCTGATCACCGACACCGTGGCCAACTGCTACGCCCTGCTCGGAATCATCCACACCAACTTCAAGCCGGTGACGGGCTCCTTCACCGACTACATCTCCACGCCGAAGCTGAATCTGTACCGCTCGCTGCACACGACGATCGTCAGCCCCACCGGCGAGCTCGTCGAGATCCAGATCCGCACCGAGGAGATGCACCGCTCCTCGGAGTACGGCATCGCCGCGCACTGGCGCTACAAGACCGGGGAGTCGGCGCGCGACGCGCATATGGAGGAGAAGCTCAACTGGCTGCGCCAGTGGATGGAATGGCTCCAGGACCTGAACTCCCCTCGCGAGTTCCTCGACAGCCTCAAGACCGACCTCGAGTTCGACCAGGTCTTCGTCTTCACGCCGGCCGGCGAGGTGAAGGTTCTCCCCGCCGGCGCCACGCCGCTCGACTTCGCGTTCGCCGTGCACACCGCGATCGGCTTCTCCTGCGTCGGCGCGCAGGTCAACAACAAGATGGTCAAGCTCGACCTGCCGCTGAAGTCGGGCGACATCTGCAAGATCATCACGAAGAAGGGGTCTCTGCCGAAGAAGGACTGGCTCAACTACGTCAAGACCGCGCGCGCGCGCTCCAAGATCCGCCATTATCTGCGGGAGCAAGGGATCGTCGCGTGACGAAGCTCGTCCTTCCCGCCGCGCTCCTGCTCCTCGCCGCCTGCGGCAGGCCCGACGCTCCGCCCGCGGCGCCGACCCCGCAGGCCATCGGGGCCGAGCTGGCGAAGTTCCCTCAACTGCTCGTGCCGATCTCGACTTCGACCTGGTCGAGCATGACGGCGGCGGCCAAGGATGGGGTCGGCCGCGTCCGCGCGGATGAGTACCCCCGGCCGTACGCCCACCCTACGGTGCTCGTCGCGGGCAAGGAAACGCCCGTCCTGGTCGCCTACACCGGGGTCTGGCTGGCGCCGTCTCCCATCCCCCTGCAGCCGATGTCGGTCCAGCAGTTTCTGCGCCTCTTTGCGGCCGACGAGGAAGCGAAGCTCGCGCGCGTGATCGCGCCGAAGGGTAGCATTTTCTTCACGCGCGAGCAGGTCGTGGACGTCCTGGTCGCGGCCCGGGCCGCCGGCGCCGACTCCTCCGCCCTACCCTACAGCTTGGTCCACGGCGTCGCCCGCGAGCCGCGCTGAAGGACCCGGTCGTTCTCGTGGCGGGCTTTTTCCGCCGCGACCTCGTCCGCGGGCGCTTCCCCTCTCGACAAGGCGTCGGCGAGGGCCTCCTCGTCTCCTGGACGCAGCCAGCGGTACTCGCGGGCCGCGAGCCACTCCTCGGACACCTTCGCGCGCTCCACGAAGACGAGGGCCTGAAGATCCCACCAGACCAGGGCCCAACGCTCCCGCGGCAGATAGGTCACGTACCAAGGACGAGCGAGCTCCCGGCGGGAACCGTCGGGATAAACCCGCACTCCCGGCAGGCGCGCGGGATAGCGCTTGATCAACAGGGCGTCGAGCCGGTGGCGCTCGAGAAAGGCGGCCAGCGGAGCAGGGCCGGACAGCGCCTCCTGCATCTCGGCCAACTGGCCGTGAAACAGGTAGCGGCCGTCGCCGAAGACCCGGCCCTCGGCGCCCAGGCGCCAGCCCAGATAGCCGCCGTATTCATAGGTGTTGAAGACGCGCAGCGGCGCGAACACCTCGCGCTCGGCAGCGACGAAATCCACGGCGCGGCGCGCGACGAACATGTCCTGATAGGGCCGCCCCCACTGAACGAGGCTCAAGGGAATGGCGAGCAGCGCGGTGAGCGCTAAGAGAACGGCCGGCGCCGACGTCGGCGCCGCGCCGACCAGCAGGGGCACGGCGGCGGCCGGCCAGTACACCCCGAAGCGGGCGGAGAACAAGGTCGCCGCGCTCAGGGCCAACGCGGCCGCGGCGAGACCCGGGTCGGCGCGGCGAGCGCGCCACGCGGCCCAAGCGCCGGCGGCGAGAGCCGCGGCCAGCGGCCACTGAAACGGCCGGCTCAAGTCCAGCGGGCCCCACTCCGCGACGCCGACGCGCACCGGATCCAGCGCGTGCGTCACGAACACGGCGTATAATGAAAGCCCGTAGGGATTGAGCAAGGTCCCCAGCGCCGCGCCGCACGCCTCCGCCCAAAGCCCCTCCGGACGGTCCTTGCCGGCGAGGCGCCGCGCGAGAGCCCAGCCCGGATACAGCGCCAGGCCCACGGCGAAGCCCGCGTGCAGATTGGCCCAGAACGCGAACGCGGCGAAGCCGGCGAGGAAGGACGCGCGCCCGGAGGCGAGGCGCCGCAGCTGCCAGGCGAAGAACGCCGCGGAGAGCAGGTCGGCGCGCAGGTCGGCCTTGGGCAGGATCGCGGCGGCGAAGAGTGCGGCACCCAGGGCCCGCGCGAGCGGGGACGCCTGGCGGTCGCGCAGCAACCCGTCGAGCGGCAGGAACGCCGCCAACAGCAGCAGGGCCTTCGCCGCCCACAGCCCCCAGTCGCCGAGCAGGCCGAACGGATACAGCAGCAACTGGAAGCCCCACTCGAAGTCGATCCAAGGCGCGCCCGCGAGGGTGAAGCTGAACGTCTCCGCGAAGGGCGCGGCGCCGTGCGCCCAGATCCAGCGTCCCGCGGAGAGGTGCCACCAGACGTCGGGGCTGCGTACGGGCAACCATAAAACAATCAGGGCCAGGGCGTAAGCCCAGGCCCTGAGCGCGGACCCTTCCTTGTGCATGCGAACGAGGAAGGGTATTATCGAATCGGGCGAACGGCGCGCCCGGACTTGATGCAGTCCGTGCACACGTAGACGGTCTGAGTCCGGCCTTCGATCGCGACCTTCTGCCGCTGAAGGTTCGGGCGGAAGACGCGACGGGTGGCCTTGTGCGAATGGCTATAGCTGTTGCCGGACTTGGGACCTTTGCCGCAACCGGGAATCTGACATTTGAATGACATTGTGCCTTGATAGTAGCAAACCTCGACGGGCCCTAGCAAGATGACCGAGCAATCCCTGACCACGCCCGTCCAATACCTGAAAGGGGTCGGCCCCCGGCGGGCGGTGCTCTTCGAGCACCTGGGCGTGAAGACCTTGGGCGACCTTCTCACGCATTACCCCCGCCTCTGGCAGGACCGGCACGAGACCCAGGATTTGAAGCGTCCCACCGGGGGGCTGATCGTCTTGAGAGGCCGCGTGCTGCGCGCCTCCAAGCACGGAGCCGGCCCGGCCCTGGGCATCTACAAGGCCACCCTCGCCACCGCCCACGGCAAGGTCGATTGCCTTTGGTTCAAGCATCTCTCGCGCACCTACGACGCCTTCGCGTCGCTGAAGACGGAGGCGGCGGAGGGCGCCGACCTCTGGGTGATCGGCCGCGCCGAGCCGGACCTCACCGGCGTGCGCGAGATCCGCGTCGACGAGCACTACCCGCTCTCCGACGAGCGCTGGCGCATGCACGCGGGGCGCATCACGCCGGTTTACGGTCTGACCGAAGGGATCTCTCAGCGTTTCATCCGCGAGGCCACCCACAAGGCCCTCGAGCTGTCCGCCGACTCCGCGCGCGACGCCGTCCCCGCCGAGCTGACCGCCAAGCGCCAGCTCCTCGCCGCCTCGCAGGCGCTGCGCGGCATCCACTTCCCGCGCTCCGAGGCCGAGCTCGAGGCGGCGCGCGCGCGCCTCGCCTACGAGGAGCTCCTGCTGCTCGAACTCGCGTGGATCCTCAAGCGCCGCCAGACCCGGGGCCTGCTCAAGCCCTTCTCCTATGAAGTGAAGCGCACTTTGCTCACCCCCTTCCGGCAGAAAGCGGGCTTCGAGTTCACCCACGCGCAGAAGCGGGTCATCAACGAGATCTTCGAGGACATGCAAAAGCCCTATCCGATGACGCGCCTTCTGCAGGGCGACGTGGGCTCGGGGAAGACCGTGGTCGCGCTCTCCGCCTTGCTGCTTGCCGTCGAGAACGGAGGCCAGGGCGCCTTGATGGCGCCCACGGAAATACTCGCCGACCAGCATCGCGCGACTCTCGATCGATTCCTGAAGGGTCTTCCCGTGAAGGTCGCCTCGCTGACCTCCCGCGTGCCCAAGAAAGAGCGTGAGAAGATCATCAAGGCCTTGCAGGCCGGCGAGATCGACATCGTCGTCGGCACCCACGCCCTGCTCGAGAGCGGCATCGGCTTCCCCAAACTGCGCTTGGCCGTCATCGATGAACAACACCGTTTCGGAGTGCGCCAGCGCACGACCTTGCGCCAAAAGGGGAACCTGATCGACCTGCTCGTCATGACCGCGACGCCGATCCCCCGCACCTTGGCGCTCTCGCTGTACGGCGACCTCGAGGCCTCGACGATCGATGAGATGCCGCCGGGGCGCACGCCGATAAAAACATTTTTCTCTCCGGAGGCCGAGGCCTTCGAGGCCGTGCGCCGCGAGGTCGCCGCGGGACGGCAGGCCTACATCGTTTATCCGATCATCGAGGAATCAGCGAACCAGGACCTGCAGTCGGCGAAGGCGGAGCACGAACGGCTTCGAACGACAATTTTCAACGGCACGGAGGTGGGACTCATCCACGGCGCCTTATCGGGAAAGGCGAAGAGCGCGGTGATGGAGAGCTTCGCTTCGGGAAAGACAAAGATACTTGTCGCGACACAAGTCATCGAGGTCGGCATCGATGTGCCCAACGCCACCGTCATGGTCATCCAGAACGCGGACCGCTTCGGCCTGGCGAGCCTGCACCAGCTTCGCGGTCGCATCGGCCGCGGCGCGGCCGACTCCTATTGCCACCTCGTCGGCGACCCGCGCACCGAGCAGGCCCGCGCCCGGCTCGACATCATGACCGCGACCTCCGACGGCTTCAAGATCGGAGAGGAGGACCTGAAGCTGCGCGGCCCCGGGGAGCTGCTCGGCACCGCCCAGAGCGGCGAGCTGGCGCTCGCGGTGGCCGACCTGTTCAAGGACGCGGAGCTTCTCGGCTTCGCGCGCGCCGACGCCGACGAGCTGCTCGCCGCGGACCCTAAGCTGCGGGCCCCCGGCCACCGGGCGGTGCGCGAGCGCCTGATCGCGCTGTACCAGAGCCGCTGGAACTGGATCGACCTCGCCTGAGGCGACTGTTTCCGGGAACAGTTCACCGCAAATTGGGGTGAAAATCGAGGCCGGACGTGGTACAACCGGAGAGACCGGAGGTGTGCCATGAACATCCGATTGATGGTCGCGACGGGCCTCGCGCTGATCACCGTCGCCCCGAACGTCACGCTGGCAGTGGAGGACGCCCTCAAGAAGGCCGGGCGGGCGGAAGCGAAGGCGGAAAAGAAGGCGGAGAAGAAGGAAGCCCGCCTGGCACGGAAATGCGCTCACGAGGACGCCAAGGACGCGCGCGACGCCGAACGCGACCGCAAGCACCCGCGCCAGGACAACAAGTGGGACGAACGCTGCGTGCCGCCGCCTCCTCCCCCGGTCGAACCGCCGATCGCGGAGCCCGCGCCGCCGGCGCCGGGCCTGCCGCCCCTCTTGCCCCCTCCGCCGCCCTAGGCTCAACGGCCCTGGTTTTTAGGGCCGAAAGACTCAAGACGGGCGCTCGCGTTCGCGTGTAGACTGTGCGCATGAACGCGAGCGCCGCTCTTTTTTCAGCCCTGATCGTCTTGGGCCCCGCCGCGGCCCGGGCCGGGGTCGTCTCCGGCCTGAGGGCCATGCCCGGCGCGCCCGTGCCCGTCGTCACGTTCTCCGCGCCGATGCTCGCTCCGAGCGCCCTGCCCGCGGGCCTGACGCCGTCTTTGGCCCCTTCGCTCATCGCTCCGGCGCCGCTGCCGGTCGCGCCTGCCCTCGCCGTTCCCGTCAGCCCCGCGGCCGCCGTACCCGCGCCCGCCGCGCCGACCGCCGTCCAGGCGCTCAACGCTATGGGCGCGGCGCTGCCCGCGCTTCGCGCGCCCGCCCTGAGCGAAATGTCCCTGCGCCTGTCGGCCGGCGCGGCCTTCGACGGGACGGGCCCCGTCGCGGCACCCGTCCCCGCGGGGGACCCCGCCGTCGACGCCTTCGTGCGCGAGCTGCTCGTCGTGCTGATCAAGGCCGGCGGCGATCCGGCCAAGGCCGAGGCCGAGCTCATCGAGGTCCTCGCCCGCGTCCACGCCGCGGGCCGGCTCGCCCCGGTGCTTCAGGCCCTCGTCGCCGACCCGCGCGTGATCCCGCACCTGCCGCCGATGCCCGCGGAAAAACGCGCTTTATACGCGGCCCAGCTCGCCTTCATGGTCGGCGCCGAGCTCGAGGGCGCCGGCCGCATCCCCGGCACCAAGCCCTTCGAGTCCTGGGACGACATGTCCCGCCGCCAGCTGGCGCTGATCGCCGGGAGCGCCTTCGCCCCGCGCGGCCCGGGAGAGGCGTCCCTGTTCACGGAGCCGGGCTTCATAAAAGAATACGAGGCCCTCACCGGCGCCGCCTTCACGGACGGCAACTCGGCCAAGGCGCTCATCGACGGCCCCGCCTCCTTCAAGGTCCGCTTCGGCCTGATGCGCAAGGCCAAGAAGAGCATCTTCATCCAGAGCTGGGCCTTCTACGACGACGCGACCGGCAACGCCGCCGCCGACCTGCTCATCGCCAAGAAGGCCGAGGGCCTCGACGTGAAGATCATGGTCGACGGCAAGACCACGGCCGTCCACGGCGCCTCCGTGCTCGCGCGCATGGCCGCCGCCGGCGTCGAGCTCGTCTACTTCAACGACGCCGCCCGCCGCTACGACGGGCTGCACACCAAGATCCTCCTCGTCGACGGAGTCCACGCCATCGTCGGCGGCATGAACTTCGGCGACGACTACTCGCATCGGGGCGCCAAGAAGTGGCGCGACACCGACCTGTACTACCGCGGCCGCGTCGTCGCCCAGACGGCCCGCTTCATGGCCGCGCTCTGGAACGCGCAGGTCGCCGCGCAGGGCCTGCCCCACGGCCTGATGGGCCCGCCGGTCGTCCGCGCCGCCTCCGGCAAGGCGCGCATGTCCTTCCTCGCCGACGATCCCGAGGGCGAGGCGACGATCATGCTCGCCCATCTCAAGGCCATCGCGGGCGCCAGCAAAGTCATCAACATCGAGAACGCCTATCTGATCACGATGCCTCAGCTGCGCGCCGCCCTGCTCGACGCGCTGCGCCGCGGCGTGAAGGTCAACATCCTGACCAACTCCGCCGAGAGCATCGACGAGCCGATCATCATCGCCCCCATCCTCGCGAGCCTGCCCGAGCTGATCGAGGCGGGTGCGACGGTCGCGCTCAAGCGCGGGGACACCTTGCACAGCAAGTTCATGACCGTCGACGGCCTGCTCTCGATCGTCGGCTCCTTCAATCTGCACCCGCGCAGCGTCCGCTACGAGTTCGAGCTGATCGTGACCTCGCTCGACGCGGCCCTCGCCGCGAGCCTCGACGGCGCCTTCGCCGCCGACATGGCCGCCGCCTTGCCCGTGACCGATCCCGCCGCCCTGGCGATCCCCGATTCCGCCCTGACCCGGATCGTGCGCCGCTACCTGTTCAACCAGCTGTAGACGGCCCTAGCCTCCGCGCGCGCGTCCTGTTATACTCCCCTCGTGCGCTCCCTTCTTTTCCTGTTGCTCCTCTCCGCGCCCCTTCGCGCGCTCGACATCGAGCGCGAGGAATACCGGATCGTGGGCTGGAACAACGCCTGCTCGGTGGCCGTCGAACGCTACGCCTACCCGGTGCTCGGGCAGGCCATGCAGGGCGAGCCGATCACCTCGCGCATCGGCACCTTGGCCATCGTCACCGAGAAGCCCATCGTCGAGACGCGCTGGGTGTTCGAGGCCGACGGCGCCAACACGCACGACAAGGCCGCCATCGCCGCCTTCCGCCGTCAGCTGCGCAAGGCCGGCTTCGACCGGCCCGGCTTCAGCGAGACGATCCGAAACGCCCCGACGGTCGAGTCCGCCGGTTCGGCCGAGGTGATCCTGTCCACGGCCATACTCGAGGCGCGGCCCGATTTCTGGCCCGACACCACCGAGTGGCGCCTGGGCTACGTCCATTACAACCCCCTGAGCACCTGCGCCCTGCTGGTCTACGACAAGATCGGAGAACGCGACCGCTTCAAGTTCATCCTGACGCGCATCTACAACGCGAGCGCGCGCGCCGGCCGCGGGCGGGCGCACACGACGAACGGCCGGCTTTTGTTCAACGCCGGCGAGCTGGCCGCCGCGCTGGCCGAGACCGAGATCGGCGCGCGCATGGCGCCCGAGGTCGGCGGCACCCGCTACCACTACGCCGCGATGCTCGCGATGAACGGCCGCCTGAGCGCCGCCATGAGCGAGCTTCTCGCCGCGGTCAAGCTCGATTCGGTCTTCGCCCAGAAGGCGGCCGACGATCCGGATTTCGACTCGCTGCGCGTCCGCCAGGACTTCCGGGAGCTCATTCTCAAGGAAAAGCGCCGGCCCTCGCCCGGGGCCCCTTGAATACGCTATAATCCCTTGTCGCAGGCGAGGATTTGTGCCCGATTGCCCCGTGCCTCAACGGGAGCTAAAAAGGCCCCCGAAAACCACGCTTCGCGGCGTGGTTTTTTCATTTAACGAGGAATTTTGAGCCATTCACGACACCTTTTCACCGACCGCGGCCGCGAGGAGGAGCTCCGCGAGCTTCTCCACCGCCGCCTGCTCGTGCTCGACGGCGCCATGGGCACCATGCTCCAGGCCCGCGACCTCAAGGCCGCCGACTTCGGCGGCGAGGCCCTCGAGGGCTGCAACGAGAACCTCGTCCTGACCCGCCCCGACGTGATCCAGGACGTGCACGAGGCCTACTTCGCGGCCGGGGCGGACATCATCGAGACCAACACCTTCGGCGCGATCAAGCATGTTCTGGCCGAATACGCGATCCAGGACAAGGCTTACGAGATCTGCAAGAAGGCCTGCGAGCTCGGCCGCGCCGCCGCCGCCAAGCACGCCACGAAGGACCGCCCCCGCTTCGTCGCCGGCTCGCTGGGCCCCGGCACCAAGGCCATCTCGGTCACCGGCGGCATCACCTACGACGAGGTCCTGGTCAACTATCAGGAAGCGACGAAGGGCCTTCTCGACGGAGGCGCCGATCTCATCCTCCTCGAGACGCAGCAGGATACGATCAACATCAAGGCCTCGATCAACGGGATCCATGCGGCCTTCAAGGACGCGAACCGCTCGATCCCCGTCATCCTCTCGGTGTCCATCGAGACGATGGGCACCATGCTCGGCGGCCAGGACATCGCCGCGCTCGCCGACGCCGTCTCCCACTTCGACCTCCTCGCCATCGGCATGAACTGCGCGACGGGTCCGGACTTCATGACGGATCATCTGCGCACGTTGTCGTCGTTGACGCGCGCCTTCACGATCTGTTATCCGAACGCCGGTCTCCCCGACGAGAACGGGGTCTACAACGAGTCCCCCGCCATGGTCGCGAAAAAAGTCGGCCGCTTCGCCGACGAGGGCTGGGTCAACCTGGTCGGGGGCTGCTGCGGCACGACTCCCGAGCACATACGCTTGATGGCGGAAGCCGTCGCGGGCAAGCCCCCGCGCCGCGCGCACAAGCCGCGCCGCGCCTCGGTGTCCGGCATGGAGTCATTGTCCCTCGATGAGGACCGGCGACCACTTATCGTCGGCGAACGAACGAACGTCATCGGCTCTCGTAAATTCAAAGAATTAATTGTGTCTGGCGACATCGAGTCCGCCGCCGAGCTCGCCCGCCATCAGGTCCGCGCCGGCGCCCACATCATCGACGTGTGCCTCGCCAACCCCGACCGCGATGAAAAAGACGATTTGATCGCCTTCTTCGAAAAAGCCGTTAAAAAGGTCAAGGTGCCGTTCATGATCGACTCGACCGACGCGAAGGTCATGGAAGAGGCGCTCAAGCGCGCCCCCGGCAAGTGCATCCTCAACTCGATCAACCTCGAAGACGGCGAGGAGCGCTTCGAGGCCGTCATCCCCCTCGTCCACCAGTTCGGCGCGGCGCTCGTCGTGGGCACGATCGACGAAGACAAGGTGATGGGGATGGGGCTGACGCGGCGGCGCAAGCTCGAGATCGCGAAGCGTTCCTTCGACCTGCTGACCACGAAGTACGGCATCGCCCCCGAAGACATCATCTTCGACCCCCTCGTCTTCCCGGCCGGCACCGGCGACAAGAACTACTGGGGCTCCGCGGTCGAGACCATCGAAGGCATTCGATTGATCAAGTCGGCCATGCCGAGGTGTAAGACGGTGTTGGGCATCTCGAATGTATCCTTCGGATTACCGGCCGCCGGGCGCGAGGTCCTCAACTCCGTGTATCTGCATCACTGCGTCGAGGCGGGTCTCGACCTGGCGATCGTCAACGCGGAGAAGCTCGCCCGCTACTCCCAGATCCCCGACGTCGAGATCAAGCTCTGCTGGGACCTCCTGTCCTGGACCGGCCCCGGCGACCCCAAGCATCCCGCCGGCTTCGACGCCGTCGCCGCGTTCTCCGAGCACTTCCGTTTGGTGAAAACCGTCGAGAAAAGTCCGTCGGAACGGCTCAAGCTGCCGATACACGAGCGCGTCGCCAAGAACGTCGTGGAAGGCTCGCAGGAAGGGCTGAAGACCGATCTGGACGAGCTTCTCAAGACCCACCGCTACGTGCTGGTGCAGCGTCGCCTCGGGCAAGCGTCCTGCACGCAGTGCCGCATCATCGACATGCGC
>JAUYSH010000082.1 GCA_030696455.1 Elusimicrobiota bacterium | reverse complement strand
ATCTTCTGCCTGCTCATCGGCTTCCAGATGGTGCTCATCGGCCTCCTGGCCGAGATCCTCGTGCGAATCTACTACGACCTCAAGGACATGAGGCCGTACTTCGTCCGCGAGACCGCGGGCTTCTGAGCTATCCGCAAGGATAGTTCGTTCGACGGCGATCATCGGCGCGGCGACGTGAATTAGCTATACTCGGCGCGCATGGGTAAATTTTTCGCGGCGATGATCATCGCCTTCATGATCGGCTGGCTGACCCCGATGTGCGCGCACCTGCCCAACGACCTGGCCGTCGCCCCCGCGCCGACCCCGGCCGCCGCGCCCGCCGAGCCCGACCTGCCGCCCGAGCCTGTCGCGGCGCCCACGCCGGCCCCCGCGCCGGCGCCCGCGCCCGCCGCGGTCCTGCTGTCCCCGGTCACGATCACGACCTACCGCTCGCGCTCGATGTTCCCCGTGGAGGGGGACAATTACATCGTCTCGGTCCTGCGCCGCAACCACGCCGAGGCGCCCGCCGTGGGCGTGCGCCTGGCCGTGGCCGCCCGCGTGAAGGGCGAGGTCATCGAGCGCGCCGAGAGCGGCCCCGGGCAGACCCTCGCGCCCGGGAGCACCTCCTACTTCGGCCTGCCCGTCACGACCGAGGTCTTCGACCATATCCTCGACGGGCCCGAGGACGTCGGCAACCGCCTCGAGTGGACGCTCACCTACCGCCTCGAGACCGACGCCCCGGACGCCAAGCGCTGCTTCTCGCACAACGCCCTGCCGCGCCGCCGCGAGCCGTCGGGCCTGCAGTGGCTCCCGCTCGGCCAGTCGCGCAAGTGCGAATAGCCCTGTAATACTTCCGGACCCCCGCGCGAATACAGGGTGACGGCGCTACGGGGGTCACATGCCGACCGACATGAGCGATAAGCCGACCGCGGAATTCTCCGAGTTCTACGCCTCCTGGTTCGACCGCGTGTACAACTACGCGCGGGGCCGGACCGGCTCGGCGACGAGGGCCGACGAGATCGCGGCCGACACCTTCGAGCGCGCCCTGCGCGCCTGGCCCAAGTTCGACGCGAAGCGGGGGGACCGGCGCACCTGGCTGTTCACGATCGCCTTCCGCTCCGTCGCCGACCACTTCCGCTCCGAGAAGCGCGGCGTCTGGTCGAGCCTCGAGCTCATCGAGCCGGCCGACGCGGCCAAGGGCCCGGCCAAGGAGGCCGAGGCCGCCGACGAGAAGCGCCTGCTGACCGCGGCGCTCGACGGGCTCGAGGAGGAGGCGCGCGAGGTGGTCTCGCTGCGCTTCTTCTCGGGCATGACCAACCGGGCGATCGGCGACCTGCTCGGCCTGTCCGAGTCGAACGTCGCCGTGATCCTGTTCCGGTCGATCCGCAAGCTGCGCAAGAATTTTCCCGCCCTGGAGGCCTGATCATGGACGAAATCATGGAAGCCGAGCGTTTCAGCGCCGAGCTGGACAAGGTCTTGTCGGGCCGGCCCATCGCGGCCGACCTGGATCCAGAGCTCGCCAAGGACCTCGCCTTCGCGGCGAGGCTCTCGGCGCTGGACTATAGCGGGGAAAGCCGGAGCAAGGGGCCGGCGAAGGCGAAGCTCCTGGCCAAGGCCGAGGAAGGCCGCCTGCGCGCCATGCTGCGCCGGGTGGGCGTGCGCCCGCTCGTCCTCGCGATGGCGTCGCTCATCCTGATCCTGTCACCGTTCGCGATGAAGTGGATCGCCTCCGAGAAAGCCGAGGTGTTCCACATGTCGAGCAACTTCGGCGCAAGCAGCTCGCCGTACGAGTCCGGGAGCAGCGGCATCGCGGCAGGCGGAGCGATCGGCGGCGCGGCAACGTATCCTCAAGAGATGGCCTCATTCAGGAAGCTTTTCGGCGGATCCGGATCGAGCGCAAGCGGAGCGCTGGGCCCCGCCACCGGCGGCGGAGGAATGAACCTCGTCCGGAAGGCGCCCGCTTTCAAGGGCATTGCTGGGCGCCGCAGCATGAACCAGACGAGCCAAGGAGCGAACGCCGGCGATGCATTCAACAGAGCGGGAATCAGCCTTGATGGCTCTGGCTCCGCGAACGAACCGAGCCCCGCTCCCACCGATCGCGAGGGCTACTCGTTCATCGAGGAGAACGCGTTCCAGAAGGCGTCGGATCACCCGCTGTCGACGTTCTCCATCGACGTGGACGCCGCCTCCTACTCGAACTCGCGGAGCATCCTCAACGAGGGCCGGCTGCCTCCGGCGGACGCGGTGCGCCTGGAGGAGTTCATCAACTACTTCAAGTACGCCTATCCCGAGCCGCAGGGGGAGCATCCGTTCTCGATCACGACCGAGGTCGCGGCCTGCCCTTGGAACGACGCCCATAAGCTCGTCCGCGTCGGGCTCAAGGGCAAGTCGATCGCCAAGGAGAACCTGCCGCCGAACAACCTCGTGTTCCTCATCGACAGCTCCGGCTCGATGATGGGCCCGGACCGGCTGGGACTGGTCCAGAAGGGCCTGCGCCTGCTCGTCGAGCAGCTGCGCAAGGAGGACCGCATCTCGATCGTGACCTACGCGGGCTCGGCGGGGCTCGTGCTCCCGCCGACCTCGGGCGCGAAGAAGAAGGAGATCCTCGAGGCGCTCGACCGGCTCACGGCCGGCGGCTCGACCGCCGGCGGCGCCGGCATCCAGCTCGCGTACAAGGTCGCCGCGGAGAACCTCATCAAGAAGGGGAACAACCGCGTCATCCTCGCCACCGACGGCGACTTCAACGTCGGCGTCACGAGCGACGGGGAGCTGACCCGCCTGATCGAGGAGAAGCGGGAGCACGGCGTTTTCCTCACCGTGCTCGGCGTCGGGCGCGGGAACTACCAGGACGCCAAGATGGAGCAGCTCGCGGACAAGGGCAACGGCAACTACGCCTACCTCGACGACATCATGGAGGCGCAGAAGGTCCTGGTCAAGGAGATGGGCGGGACCTTACTGACGATCGCCAAAGACGTGAAGCTCCAGGTGGAGTTCAACCCGGCGCGCGTGTCGTCCTACAAGCTGATCGGCTACGAGAACCGGGTGCTGGCCGCCGAGGACTTCAACAACGACAAGAAGGACGCGGGCGAGCTCGGAGCGGGGCACACCGTGACCGCGCTGTACGAGGTCGTTCCGGCCGGCGTGAAGGACGATTCCCTGCCGTCCGTCGATCCTCTCAAGTACCGGGCTCCCGTCCCGGCGGCCCCCGAGGCGTCGGCGAGCAAGGA
>JAUYSH010000078.1 GCA_030696455.1 Elusimicrobiota bacterium | reverse complement strand
CACATCCGCACACTCATCCTCACCTTCTTCTACCGCCAGATGAAGGCGCTCGTGGACAACGGTCACATCTACATCGCCCAGCCTCCGCTCTTCAAGGTCAAGAAGGGGAAGACGGAGATGTACGAGGACACCGAGGAGAAGATGGAGCAGTGGCTGCTCAACGAGGGCCGCAACTCCCTCGAGGTCACCGCGGTCAACCCGGCCAACGGCAAATCCAAGAAGCTCGACGTCGAGGACTTGCGCGACCTGCTCAAGCTCCTGGCCGAGCTCGAAAGCCTGATCCGCCACATCAGCCGCAAGAGCCTGCACCTCGAGGACTTCCTTGAACACCAGGCGTCAGGCAAGCTTCCGCTTTATCGCGTCGAGAAAAGCGCGGGCGAGTACGAATTCTTCTACTCCGATAAGGAGTGGAAGATATATCGCGACGCCTACGTCGCCGCGCAGAAGCAGAAGCTCATCGAGGCGCGCGCCGAGAAGAAGAAGGCGCCCGCCGCGAAGACGGCGCCCGCCGAGGGCGAGGATCCCGTCGAGGAATCGCCGCTCAGCGAGGCCGACGAGGAGGGCCTGGAGCCCGACGTGCAGGAGCTCTGGGAGATGGCCAAGCTCGAGGCGCTGTCGAAGAAGTTCAAGGACATGGGCCTCGACCTGAAGTGGTACGAGGTCATGCGCGACGAGAATACCAAGCCCTTGTTCCGGGCGAAGACCTCTCACAACGAGATCGACGGCTACAGCCTCAAGGACCTGCTCGAGATGGTCCGCGACGCGGGACGCCACGGCGCGCAGATCCAGCGCTACAAAGGTCTCGGCGAAATGAACCCCGACCAGCTGTGGGAGACGACGATGGACCCCAAGCGCCGCCGCCTGCTGCAGGTCAAGGTCGTCGACGCCGCCGACACCGAGGACGCCTTCGTCACCCTCATGGGCGACAAGGTCGAGCCGCGGCGCCTGTTCATCGAGAAGCACGCCAAGGAAGTCAAGAACCTCGACATCTAGCTGATAGGTGTCAGGATTAATTTAATCAGAGAGAAAAGACCATGGCCAAACCCGATCAGCCGGAACTGACCCCCGAACCCGTCGGCAACATCATCCAGCGCGACCTCGGCGCCGAGATGCGCGGCTCCTACATCGATTACTCGATGTCGGTGATCGTCGGCCGCGCCCTGCCCGACGTGCGCGACGGCCTCAAGCCCGTCCACCGGCGCATCCTGTACGCGATGCACGACGAAGGCCTCGCCTCGAACAAGAAGTACTCGAAGTGCGCCGGCGTCGTCGGCGAAGTCCTCAAGAAGTACCATCCGCACGGCGACTCCGCCGTGTACGACGCGATGGTGCGCATGGTCCAGGATTTCTCCCTGCTGCATCCCCTCATCGACGGCCAGGGCAACTTCGGCTCGGTCGACGGCGACCCCGCCGCGGCTTACCGTTATACGGAGTGCCGCCTGGACAAGATCGCCGAGGAAGTCATGGCGGACATCGACCAGGACACGGTCGACTTCACCGCGAACTTCGACGGCACCACCACCGAGCCCTCGGTCATGCCCGCGAAGGTCCCCAACCTGCTCGTCAACGGCTCTTCGGGCATCGCCGTCGGCATGGCGACCAACATACCGCCGCACAACCTCTCCGAGGTCTGCGAGGCGGCGATCACCCTCATCAAGGAGCCGAAGATCGAGAACAAGGACCTGATGAAGATCATCAAAGGTCCGGACTTCCCCACCGGCGGCATCGTGCGCGGCCGGGCCGGCATCAAGGACTACTTCGAGACGGGCCGCGGCTCCGTGCGCGTCCAGTCCAAGACCGACATCGAGGACATCAAGGGCAACCGCCAGGCGATCATCATCCACGAGCTCCCCTACCAGGTCAACAAGGCGACCTTGCTCGAGACGATCGCCGAACTCGTGCGCGACAAGAAGATCCCCGACATCTCCGACATCCGCGACGAGTCCGACCGCAAGGGCATGCGTGTGGTCATCGAGATCAAGCGGGACGGCAACGCGAACGTGGTCCTCAACCAGCTTCTCAAGCACACGCAGATGGAGACCACGTTCGGCGTGATCCTGCTCTCCCTCGTCGACGGGCGCCCGCGCGTCCTGGGCGTACGGGACATGCTGGGCCACTTCATCCAGCATCGCAAGGTCGTCGTCACCCGCCGCACCAAGTTCCAGCTGCGCAAGTGCCTGGACCGGGCCCACATCTTGGAGGGCCTGATCACGGCCATCAAGAACATCGACCGCGTCATCAAGATCATCCGCGCCGCCAAGGACACCGACACCGCGCGCACGGAACTCATGGAGGCCTTCGAGCTGTCGAAGGCCCAGACGAACGCGATCCTCGAGATGCGCCTCGCCGCTCTGACGAAGCTGTCGGTCGGCGACCTGCAGGACGAGTACGACGGCCTTCTCAAGAAGATCGCGGAGTACAAGGCGATCCTGGCCGACGTCAAGAAGGTCTACGCGATCGTCGTCAAGGAACTCGAGGGCGTCAAGGAAGCCTTCGGCAAGCCGCGCCAGACCCAGATCACCTCCGAGGCCGCCGAGATGTCTCTCGAAGACCTCATCCAGAAGGAGGAGGTCGTCATCTCTCTCTCCAACACAGGCTACGTCAAGCGCATCCCCGTGGCCACATATCAGGCCCAGGGCCGCGGCGGCAAGGGCATCACGGGCGCCGATGTCAAGGAAGAAGATTTCATCGAGCACTTCTTCGTGACCGACACCCATGCCGCGCTGCTGTTCTTCACGAACCGGGGACGGGTCTTCGCGCTGCGCGCGTATGAGATCCCGGAAGGCAACCGCACATCGCGCGGCAAGGCCGTCGTCAATCTGTTGGCGCTGACCGGCGAAGAGAAGGTGACTTCCGCGATCGCCATCCGTTCTTTCGAGGAAAAGAAGGGGCAGGAGACCTTCCTGGCCATGGCGACGCGCAACGGAACGGTGAAGAAAACGCCGTTATCGGATTTCGAGAACATCCGCCGGTCCGGGATCATCGCCATCACCTTGGACGAGGGCGACGTCTTGGTCGAGGTTCAGCATACCTCGGGCAAGGATGAATTGCTCGTCGCGACCAAGGACGGCATGGTCATCCGCTTCCCGGAGAGCGACATCCGCTCGATGGGCCGTGGAGCCGCGGGCGTGCGAGGCATCCGCGTCGACAAGGAGGATAAGGTCGTCGGCATGGAGGTCTTCCCGCCGAACACGAAGAAGACCTTGCTGACGGTCTGCGAGCACGGACACGGCAAGCGCACCGAGCTTTCCGAGTACCGCGGGCAGCATCGCGGCGGCGGCGGCATCATCACGATCAAGACGACGGACCGCAACGGCTCCGTGATCGGCGTGAAGCTCGTCACGGACGACGACGACCTGATGGTGATGACCGAGCAGGGCAAGGCGATCCGCCTGCGCTGCAAGGACATCAAGACCATCTCGCGAAACACCCAGGGCGTGCGCCTCGTGCGCCTCGAGGAGGCCGATAAGGTGGCGCGCGTCGCTCCGATCGCCAACGAGCCTCCCGTCGCCCCGACCGAGCTGCCGATCGACGGCGGCAAGAAGTGAGGCGGGCGGGTTGAAGCGGCGGCTTCTTTCGGTCCTGGCGTTCGCGGCCTTCGCGGCCGCGGACGCCGGGGCCGAGCTTTCGATCGAAGGTCTGTCGTGGCAGCGGGCGCGCGTGGAGCGCGGACGCGTCGTCGCCTGGGAGGACGCGTCGAGCCTCATCGACGCGCCGCCGAAGCTCGAATCCCGCCTGCGGGTCCGCCTGAGGCTCAAGAACCGGGGCCCGAAGCCCGCGGAAGGGATCCTGATCCGCTACAGCATGACCGGCCGCGTCAAGCCGGCCGCCGGCGAGGCCGCCGAAGGCTCGTGGGGCGTGCCGTTCGCCGTGGACGAGAAACGCGTCCCCAAGGTCGGCGCCAACAAGATATTGGACGTGTTCCTGACCACCTCCCCCGGACTCGAGCTCTACCTCAACAAGCTCGGCCGCTACGGCTGGTGGGCGGACCGCGTGAAGATTCAGGCGATGATCGAGCCTCACCAAGGAGCGGCCTCGATCCAGTCGCTGGAAGCGGTGTTGGAGGTCTCCAAGTGATCGATCTCGGCGCGGCGCGCAAGAACGCGGAGAGCATCCGCCGGGCCCTCGCCGGGCGCAGCCCGAAGGTAGGGGCGCAGTTCGACGACCTTCTCAAGCTCGACGAGTCGCACCGCGCGCTGCTCCTCGAGGTCGAGGACATGCGCGCCAAGCGCAACGCCGCCTCCCAGGCCATCGGCAAGGCCATGGCGGCCAAGGATCAGGCGACGGCGGACAAGCTCAAGGCGGAGGTGTCCGAGCTCAAGACGCTGATGAGCGGCAAGGAAGCCTCGCTCGCCGGCTCCGAGAAGACCATCAAGGCCGCGGCGATGAGCCTCCCCAATATCCCTCATGAGTCCGTGCCCGTGGGCAAGGATGAGACCGAGAACCCGGTCGTGAGGACGTCGGGTGAGCCCCGCAAGTTCGAATTCAAGGCGCTCGATCACCAGACCGTCGCCGAGAAGCTCGGCGCGCTCGATATGAAGACGGGAGTCAAGCTCGCGGGCTCCCGCTTCGCGCTGTGGCAGGGCCCGGGCGCCAAGCTCATCCGCGCCTTGGGCAACTTTCTGCTCGACCGCCACGAGAAAAACGGTTATCTCGAGGTTCACCCCCCGTATCTGGCGCTGCCCGAGGTCCTCGAGGGCACGAGCCAGCTGCCCAAGTTCGAAGCCGACATGTACAAGACGGTCAACGTGGAGGGCGACAAGGTCAGCACCCTCTACCTGATCTCCACCTCCGAGATCGTGCTCACGAACATGGTGCGCGAGGAGATCCTGGCCGCCGAGAAGCTGCCGATGAAGCTCACCGCGCTGACCGCGTGCTTCCGCCAGGAGGCGGGCACCTACGGCAAGGACGTGCGCGGCGTGATCCGCAACCATCAATTCGACAAAGTGGAGCTCGTCTGGATCACCAAGCCGGAGGCATCGCTCGCGGCGCTCGAGCAGCTGACCAAGGACGCGGCGGCGACGCTCGAGGCGTTGGAGCTGCCGCACCGGGTGATCCACCTCTGCACCGGGGACATGGGATTCGCCTCCCAGAAAACCTACGACATCGAGGTCTGGATGCCGTCGGAGAACAAGTACCGCGAGATCTCCTCGTGCTCGGACTGCTCCGACTTCCAGGCTCGCCGCATGCAGGCGCGCTTCCGGCGCGACGCCAAGAGCGCGCCGGAGCTCGTGCACACCCTGAACGGCTCGGGCGTCGCCGTCGGTCGCCTGGCCGCCGCCATTCTCGAGAACAATCAGCAGAGCGACGGCTCCGTCGTCATCCCCCGCGCCCTCGTTCCCTACTTCGGCGCCGAGCTCATCGCGGTCCCCTGATCATGACCAAGGTCCCTCTACGACGGCGTGCGGAAGGGACACTTCCTCGCCATATGACTCGGTCGGGCATCCGAAAGCTCGACGCCGTCGTGGCCAAGCTCCTGGGCCCGAAGGGCTGCCCTTGGGACCGCGAACAGACGCACAAGAGCCTGATCCCCTTCCTGCGCGAGGAATCCGCCGAGCTCGCGGCCGCGCTCAAGGGCGGGCGCTGGCATGAGATCGAAGACGAGCTCGGAGACATTCTCTTTCACGTCCTCTTTCACGCGCGCCTGGGCCGCAAACGCTTCAACCTGGAGACCGTCGCCGAGAGCCAGGCGCTCAAGCTCATGCGCCGGCACCCTCACGTCTTCGGAGAGACGCGGACCTTCAAGAGCGCCGCAGAGGTGCTCGCGAACTGGAAGTCGATCAAGGCCGGCGAGCGCGCGCTGCGCGCGAAAGAAGTGTCGGCGCGCAACAGGAGAAAGGGATAATGTTTTTCGAAGGACCGGAAAAGAAAGTGGAGCTCGCGTTGGCGCCCGGCCGCCCCTCCCTGCGCTCGCGCGGCCACGAATACTGGAAAGGCATCGTCGCGAAGGCGAACGCCCAGGTCCTTTCGACCATTTCCAATGAGTCGATGGACGCTTACCTCCTGTCCGAGTCGAGCCTGTTCGTGACCGACACCTGGCTGACGATGATCACCTGCGGCCGCACCGACCTCGTCGCCGCGGTGATCCAGCTCGTCGACGACTTCGGGACCGACGGGTTCCAGTACCTCGTCTACGAGCGCAAAAACGCCCACCATCAGGAATACCAGCCCTCCAATTTCTTCGACGACTGCCGGCGCCTGACCGACCGTATGCCGGCCAAGTCCTACCGCTTCGGCGACGGCGACGATCATCACGTGTTCCTCTTCCACCTCGACAAGCCCTACACGCCCGCCGCCGAGGACCTGACGCTCGAGATCCTGATGCACGGCATCGATCCGCAGGCCTCCCGGGTCTTCATGTCCGGCCCCTCGCGCAAGAAGGACTTCATCAGGGATAAGTCAGGCGTCTGGTCGATCCTTTCCGGCTTCCAGGTCGACGACTATCTCTTCGAGCCGATGGGCTACTCCCTCAACGCGATCCGCGGCTCGAAGTACTACACGATCCACGTGACGCCGCAGAAGATCGGCTCCTACGTGAGTTTCGAGACGAATGCCGTCGAAGGCGACGCCAATGAGACGATCACCCGAGTGCTCGACCTGTTCAAGCCGCAGTCATGCGATGTCGTTCTGTTTCAGCCCCAATCCTCGCGGCAGAAGATCCGCTGCTATTACCCGATCAAGCGGGCCGTTCGCCAGAATCTCTCCTGCGGCTATCGCGTCACCTTCGATCACCACTTCAAGCCGGTCGAAGGCGCGGCCCCCGCGGTGGAGATCGTCCTGTGAAGATGAGAACGGTCTGGGTCGACGAGGTCTACCAGGGCATCGTGCGCACGAGCTTCAAGCTCAAGAAGCGGCTGTTCAAGGGGAAAAGCCATTTTCAAAGCGTCGAAGTCGTCGAGACGGCCGGTCATGGCCGGCTGCTGCTCATCGACGGCATGACGATGGTGTCCGAGCGCGACGAATTCGTCTATCACGAGATGATCGCGCATCCGGCCCTGTTCCTTCATCCGAAGCCCCGGCGCGTGCTCGTCATCGGCGGCGGCGACGGCGGCACGGTACGCGAGGTGTTGAAGCATCGTTCGGTGGAGAGCTGCACCTTGGTGGAAATCGACGGGCTCGTGGTGGAGGCCTCGCGCCGGTATATTCCACAGACCGCCGCCGCCCTGTCGGACCGGCGCTCGCGTGTGCTGATCTCCGACGGCGTGAAGTTCGTCGCGGAAACGGAGGAGACATTCGACGTGGTGATCGTGGATTCGACCGAGCCGTTCGGGCCGGCCGCCGAGTTGTTCGGTCCTTCGTTCTATAAAAACGTCAAAAGAATCCTGACGGAGGACGGCGTCGTGGCCAGCCAGGCCGGCTCCCCCTTCTACGAGATCTCGACGATCAAAAATCTGTTCAAGATCACGACCAAAATATTCCCGGTCGTCGAGGTCTGCCTGTTCAACAACCTCACCTATCCCGGCGGCCTGTGGGCCTTCACCTTCGCGACGAAGGGCCTTCATCCGTTGAAGGACTTCCGCGCCTCCCGGGTCAAGACGGCAAAGATGCCCCTGCGCTGGTACAACGCCGATATCCACGCCGCCTGCTTCGCGCTGCCCGACTTCCTGAAAAAGGCGATCGGCCGCTGAGGAAAGAGCCGCCTAGTTCGCGGCGGTGAAGTAGCCGCTCAAGGTCGTGAACTGGTTGACCCAGAGGAAGGACGACGAGGCGTACTGGGAGATGAACACGCTGCCGTCGAGGCGGACGGTGCCGGCGAGCCGCCCGTCTCGGCCGTACAGCGATCCCGAGCCTTGGAGAAAGGCCGAGCCGCTGACGAAGCCGCCGCCGTTCTGGCAGGACCCGGTCAGATATACGTGCCCGGAGACCGGCACGCTGCCGCGCGCGCCGTCGGGCCCGTTGACGGGCAGGCTGCCGGAGAGGTTCACCGAGCCGCTCATCCAGCCGCTGCCGTTCTGCGGGGCGCTGCAGTGCAGGTAGCCGGAGCCGGACACGGTGCCGGAAGCCGAGACGTAGCCGGACGCGAGAGTCCCGGCGCGCGGCGCGGCGGAGATGACCACGGCCTTTGCGGGCGGCACGACGACCGGGGCGGCGTCGAAGGCAACGGGGGCTCCGATCTGGGAGGCGATGAGCGCGGCGGCGGCCATGATGTTGGTCATGCGCCGATTCTACCCGAAAGACCCAGGGGAAGTCCAGGCCTAAAGGCCTAGGGCCAGGACGCGGGCACGGCGAGCTTGCGGCGCAAGTCCTTCTCCATCCCGGACATGCAAGCTTTCACCGAGGCGGGGACGAGCGGGGGGATCTTGAAGAACGCGCGCAGGCGCGTCCAGCCTTCGCGCGCGCGCCCGATCGCGGCGTAATCGTAATAGGTCGAGACCGCCAGGCCCAAGTATTCCCCCGTGTGATCGGCGATGTCTTCCCTGAGCCGGCCCAGCGCCTTCTCCTTGCGCTCGATCTCGGAGAGGTAGAGCCGAGGGTGTCTTGAAGAGACGTCAGCGAAGCCGCCGGCGCGCGGCTCGCTGAGGACCGTCTTGAAGGCCGTGCGGGAGATCGTCCCGAAGTCCTCGCAGCCCATCGACAGATAGCGTCCCAGCGGCAACTCGCGCGAGGCGATCACCGGCCCGGTCTCCAGGAGGAGGAAGCGCCCCTCGGGGAATACAGCGATGCGCTCGATCTTGAAGCGCTTCCAGCGCAGGATGTTGAGCTCGGTGGCGCCGAGGGAGAGGCGGGTCGCGCGGTAGGCCAAGGTCAGCGAGCCGTCGCCGAAGAGGTCGCCGAAGCGGCCCGCCGGCGAAGGGTCGAATTCGAGACGCTCTATCCTCGACGGGTGGGTGAAGCCGAGGTAGGCTTTTCCCCGCGCGATGACGTAGATCTCGAGGCGGTCGCCTCCGCCTTCGGCGGGGGTATAGATGGCGGCGGTGGCCGAGAGGTCCGAGCTTTGCGCGCTCACCTGCCCTCGCGAGTGGAAGCCCTTGGCGAGCCAGGCGGCGTCGATGGCGGCCATCGGGCTGACGGCCTCGCCGGAGGCGATGGAGGCGGCCAGGATCAGGCCCCAGGCCGCGATCATCGAGCGCGGGGCTTCAGCCAACCGCGGCGGCGAAGCTCCTCGGCGACCTGCACCGAGTTCAGGGCGGCGCCCTTGAGCAGGTTGTCGGAGGTGATCCACAGCGCCAGTTCCTCGGGCGTCGCGCCGCGGCGCAGCCGGCCGGCGTACACGGGCTCTTTGCCCCCCGCCGAGCGCGGCGTGGGGTAGTCGCCTTCGCGGGAGAGGACGAGTCCCGGCGTCCTCGACAGCAAGGCGCGGGCGCGGGAGAGGGAGATCGGTCGCGACAGGGTCAGCCACGCGGCCAGGGCGTGTCCGCGGATCGACGGCACGCGCACCGCGGTCGCGGAGATATGCAGCGCGGGGGCCGACCAGATCTTGCGAAGCTCGGCGGCGACCTTGGCCTCCTCGCTCGAGTAGCCGTCGGGGCCGAAGCGGCCGACCTGCGGGATCGCGTTGTAGGCGATCGCTCGGGGAAGCACGGAGGACTTGCCGGATCCGAGCACCGGCGCGCGGCCGTCGGATTCCGGACGGAGGCCGGACAGCGCCGAGTATTGGGAGAAGAGTTCCGCCAAGGCCGCCTTCCCGGCGCCGGAGACGGCCTGGTAGGACGCGAGGCGGACCTCACGGACGCCGATGAGCTTATGGAGAAGAGCTCCGGCGACGGCCAAACCGGTCATCGTGCAATTGGGACCGGCGATCAGACGGCTGTCCTCATTGAGAGCCCCGCCATTGACCTCGGGAACGACCAACGGAATATTTTTCTTCAACCTGAACGCGGCGCTGTCGTCGATCGTCCAGACGCCGGCCCTCGCGAGAGCGGGCGCCAGCTCGAGAGCGACCTCATCGGAGCTGACGAGGAAGACGAGGTCGCATGAGCGCAGCGCGGCGAGCGAGACGCCGGGAGCCGGGATCGCGCGGCCCCGGAAGCTCACCGAGGAGCGGGCGCGCCCCGAGGAAAAAGGCCGGAGGTCTCCGACGGGGAAACGCCGGCGCTCGAGCAAAGCGAGAAGCTCGCGGCCGACCATCCCGGTCGCGCCTACGACGCCGACGACGAGGCCGTCAGCGGGGCGCATAAGGAATCATATAGCCGTCGGAGAGGCCGACGGCCCCTGAGATGTCGCGGGCGGCGCCGCGGAGGAAAGACCCGGCGGGAGCCTTCTCGGCGGGCAGGGAGAACATGAAGGGAGGCCGGCGCTGGATGCGGGACGCGCGTTGCCACTCGAGCTGGTCGCGCGACGCCTCGACCCAGGCCTCGCCCACGTCCTCTCCCGCGGCGGAGAAGCGGACGACCAGGCGCTTGCCGGCGCGCGCCACGGCGAAGTCCGCGACCGATACGGCGGGCTCGTCGGGGCCGGGCGGCACGAGCTTGATGGCGATGGCCGGGGCCAAGGTGTTGAGAGGAGTCTCGAGCGAGGCTCCGCGGGCACGGGGCGGCACGCCTTGGACCGAGCGGTTAAGCCAGGCGCGGGTCTCCCCTCCCCCCGTCTCGAGCTCGGAGGCGGCCAGGATCGGCGCGCTCGAGGCCTTCGTGAAATAATTCGTCGGCGACCAGACGATCAGATAATTCGGAGCGGTTTGGCTGACCAAGGATAAGGGCACCTCGGCCCAGAACCACTCTCCCGCGCCGACGCCGTCGACGCGCGCCTGCGGATCAGCCTCGGCGGGAATGTCCCGTGTTTCGGCGAGAAAAAAGCTCTGTTCGGAGGTCCACGCGGGAGTGGCGGATATTCCCGCGTACACCTTCCCCGGGATGGTTTCGCGCAGCCACGGCTTTCCCGGAACCGGCCGCGTCTTGGCGCGGCCCAGCTTGGCGCCGATGAACGCGTGGGCGAAATCCCCGGCCGGCGCCGGCGGCAGCTTTACGATCCAGGCGTTGTTGAAGCCGATATACCAGTTCGCGTCCGGTCCGCCGTCGGCAAAACGCTCGTAGTCATGCAGGCTCGGGGCCACGGTCACGAAAGTCGGAACGATCGCGCTCGTCGATAAGGCCGGTGCCAGCCCGTCCGTGGCGGCCGCGTTGAGCGCGGCGGCGAAGATAAAATGTAGAAATATCATTATTTTTTAAGTACTTTTAATATGCGGTCGAAGTCCTCAAAAGAGAAGAACGAGATCTGGATGGAGCCTTTGGACGCTACCTTTCTCGTGCGGATCACGACCTTGGTGCCGAGCAGCTGCTGCAGGGAATCCTCGAGCGCGCGCAGATCGGCCGGCTTGGCTTCGGCCTTTTTTCCTTTCGCGGGGGCGTCCTCAATAAGAGGTCCGGCTTCCATTTCGCGGGCCAGGGCCTCGGTCTCACGAACCGACAGCTTATTGGCGACCAGCTTCTGAAAAACGGCGTGGCGAAGATTCGGCTCGGAGATCGTGAGCAGAGCCCGACCGTGGCCTTCGGTGAGCTGGCCGTATTGCAGCGCTTTCTGTATCTCCTCGGAAAGCTCGAGCAGCCTTAAGGTGTTGGAGATGGTGGCCTTGGACTTTCCCACCTCTTCGGCCAAGGCGGTCTGGTTGATGCCGAACTCCTTCATCAGGCGGAGGTAGCCCAGCGCCACCTCGATGGGGTTGAGGTCCGCGCGCTGGAGGTTCTCGATGAGGGTCAGGGCCATCCGATGCTTTTCGTCTCTGGGATGACGAACGACGACGTCGATCTCGGTGAGACCGGCGAGCTGGGTGGCCCGCCAGCGGCGTTCCCCGGCGATGAGCTCATAGGAGCGGGTGGCGAGGTCGTAGGAAACGACGATCGGCTGCGCCAGGCCGTGCTGCTTGATGGAGGTGGCCAGCTCGGTCAGCGCCTCGGGCTCGAAATGGCGGCGAGGCTGAAGATGGTTGGGCCTGATCTTATCGACGGGGACCTTGGTGATTCCCCCGTCGGGTGAATGGACGGGCGCCGGCGCCGCCGGGGCCGCAGAGACGGAGGCGGGATTTGAGGGAATCAGGGCCGAGAGTCCACGTCCAAGAGCTTTACGGGTCATGCTGGATTCTCCGTGGTTTCAGGCGTCGAAGGCGCGGGCGGGGTGGACAGGCCCCGGCGGGACAGAAACTCCCGGGCGAAAGCCATGTAGGCTTCCGCGCCCTTGGATTTCGCGTCGTACTGGAAAATACTTTGACCGAAGCCGGGCGCTTCGGCCAGCCGTATGTTCCGCGGGATGATGGATTGGAACATCTTGGGGCCGAAGAACTTGGCCACTTCGTCTTTGACCTGGTTGGACAACGTCATGCGGGAGTCGAACATAGTCAACACCCCCCCCTCGGTCTCGAGTTTAGGGTTCAAGGCGATTTTCACCCTATCCACAGCCCCGGTGAATTGAGCCAGGCCTTCCATGGAATAGTATTCACCCTGTATGGGGATAATGATCTTATCGGCCGCATTGAGGGCATTGACCGTCAAAAGCCCTAAGGAGGGCGGGCAATCGATGACCACGAAAGAAAACCTGTTTTTGACCGCCGAAAGGGCGCCTTTGAGGCGACTTTCCCGAGCCAAGGCGGATACCAGCTCGATTTCGGCTCCCGCCAGGTCATTATTTGTCCCCGCGGCGAACAACTTGGGCAGCGGGGACTGCTTGATGGTCTTTTCCAAAGGCATGAGGTCGACCAACACATCGTACATGTTCGGGTCGAATTCGTGCTTGTTAAAGCCGACCCCTGAGGTGGCATTTCCCTGAGGGTCCATGTCGACCAGCAAGGTTTCGTGGCCAAGAACCGCCAAAGCCGAGGCTAAATTGACGGCGGTGGTGGTTTTTCCAACCCCCCCCTTCTGATTCGCGATCGCGATTATTTCAACCATGTCGTGTTTACTCGTGAAAACTCTTTTTTCTGACGCAATACTTTTTACTCGTGAAAACTTACCTGATGTTAGCATGTGGTCATAAAGTTGTCAATACCCAGTCAATTTACTGTTAAGCGTCTTTATAGACTTCTCAGTGTTGTTAGGTGCCATTAGTTGTTTTCCGTTTGCGGGCGGGGGACGCCCTGGACAGTTTTGCCCTTATATCTTACACTCAGCCCATGAATAACGCCGCGTCTCTGCTGGCCGCCATCAAAAAGGGCAAGCTTCACACCGTGATCCTCGCGATGCCCGACATGCAGGGCCGCTGGATCGGCAAGCGCTTCACCGCGCGCCACTTCGCGAAATCGGTGGCCGCCCACGGCACGCACGCCTGCGCTTATCTGCTCACCGTCGACATGGAAATGGACCCCGTGGCTGGCTTCGCGCTCACGAGCTGGGACAAGGGCTACCAGGACTTCGCGCTCGTGCCGGACTTCTCGACCTGGCGGTCCTTGGCCTGGCTGCCCGGCACCGCGCTCGTCGTGGCCGACGTCCTCGACGCCGCCCACGAGAAGACCATCGCCGTAGCGCCCCGGCAGATCCTCAAGGATCAGGTCGCGCGCGCCGCCGCGAAAGGCTGGTCGCTGAAGATGGCGACCGAGCTCGAGTTCTATCTGCTGCGGGAGACTTACGAATCGGCGCAGAAAAAGAACTGGACGGGCCTCGAGCACTACGGAACCTATATCGAGGACTACCACATACTCCAGGGAACGCGAGAGGAGCCGGTCGTGGGGGATATCCGCAACCTGATGGAGGCCTCCGGCGTGCTCGTCGAGAACTCGAAGGGTGAGTGGGGCCCGGGCCAGCATGAGATCAACCTCGAATATTCCGACCCGGTCCAGATGGCCGACCTCCACACGGTGTACAAGCACGGCGCCAAGGAGATCGCGATGCAGAAGGGGGCGGCGCTGACCTTCATGGCCAAATACAGCGACAAACTCGCCGGCTCCTCCTGCCACATCCACGCGAGCCTGTGGGACAAGGGCGGGCGTCGCTCCGCGTTCTCATCGGGGGGTGGAGGGAAAGCGGGGACGCGACCGACGAAGGAGTTCCGCTGGTTCCTCGGCGGGACGATGTCTTTGGCCAGAGAGTTCTCCCTGCTCTTCGCCCCGACGGTGAACTCCTATAAAAGGTACCAGGCCGCGACCTTCGCGCCGACGCGCATCGCCTGGGCCCGCGACAACCGCACCTGCGGCTTCCGCGTCGTCGGGGAGGGGGACTCCCTGCGCATCGAGAACCGTCTTCCCGGCGCCGACGCCAATCCCTATCTCGCCCTGGCGGCGACCATCGCGGCCGGGCTCCACGGCATCGAGAAGCGGCTCGAGCCGCCGGCCGAACTCGCCGGCGACGCCTACAAGGCGAACGTCTCCCCCGTGCCCCGGACCTTGACCGAGGCGATCGGCCTCTTCGAGAAGTCGGCCGCCGCTCGCGCCGCCTTCGGCGACGAGGTTCACGCGCACTACCTTCACGCGGCCAAGGCCGAGCAGGCCGCCTCCGACCGCGCGGTCTCCGACTGGGAACGCGGCCGCTACTTCGAGCGAATATGAAGCGAGCTCTCGTGACCGGCGGGGCGGGGGCCATCGGGGGGAACCTGGTCTCGGCGCTCGCCCGGGAGGGCGTCGCGGTGACCGTGCTCGACGACCTGACCTCCGGGCACCGGGAAAACCTGCCCAAGGGCGTTCGCTTCATCAAAGGCGACGTCGGCGACGAAAAGACGGTCGGGCGCGTCCTGAAGCCGGGCTTCGATGAGATCTACCATCTCGCGGCCTTCTTCGCCAACCAGAACTCCTGCGATTTTCCGCTCAAGGATTTCCGGGCCAACGCGCTGGGCACCATGCACATGCTCGAGGGGGCCGCCCGCATGCGCGGCCTCAAGACCTTCCTCTTCGCCTCGACCTCCTCCTTGACCGGCGATCTCGACGCGGGGCTGGCCGAAGGCTTCAGCACCCCTTACATGGCCTCCAAGTTCACCGGCGAGATTTACTGCCGCTACTATCGCCGGATCGCCGCGGTCCCGGTCAGGACGGTGCGCTACTACAACTGCTACGGGCCGGGGGAATGGCCCGGCCGGTACCGGAACGTGATCGTCAATTGGATCGAGCGCGTCATGGGGGGGGAGCCCCTGACGATCACCGGAGACGGCCGCGAGACCCGGGACTTCACCTTCGTCGATGACATCGTCGCCGGGACTTTGGCCGTCGCGCGCTCGAAGAAGACGCTCGGCCCCAAAGTCTACCCCATCGGCACCGGCCGCGAGACCTCGATCAAGACCTTGGCCGCGCTGATCCAGGACGCCTGCGGACGCGCGGTGGACGTGCGCTTCACGCCCCGCCGCGGCTGGGACAAGACCTTGCGCCGCCGGGCCGACAACCGCCTGACGCGCCGCGACGCCGGTTGGTCGCCGAAGGTCGACCTCGAGGACGGCCTGCGCCGGACCGCCGCGTGGTACCGGGACCGCTTCGTCCGGCGATGAGGATCGCGCTCGAGATATCCGGCGCGCTCGCCGGCGGCGGCTTTCGCCGCTACACGGACATGATCGTGCGCGCGCTGGCCGCCGAGGACAAGAAGAACGAGTACATCCTCTTCGGCGCCTTCTGGAAGAATCCCGGGCGGATCCGGGAGCTTTACCTGCCCCCGCAGCCGAACTTCCGCATCGAGACGATCAAGGCGCCCCAGCGCCTGCTCCTGCCCGCCGAGGAGTATCTCGGCCTGCGCTGGCAGGAGCGGCGCCTGCGCGCCCTCGGCGTCGACCTGGTCCACGGCTTCTCGAATTGGCTTCCCCGCCTCGACCGCATGCCGTCGTTGATGACGCTCGCCTACGCGACCGACGAGCGCTTCACCGGCTGGGACGGGTTCTACTTCAACACCTTGCTGCCCCGCTCGGCGCGCCAGGCCGACAAGGTGCTGGCGATCTCGGGGGTCGCGCGCGAGGCGGCTATCAAGCATTGGGGCCTCGACCCGAAGAAGGTCGAGGTCGTCTATTACGGAGCGCCCCTCGACGAATTCCGGCCCGACGACGCGCCGCGCGACCCGGCCGAAAAGCCCTACTTCCTTTTCGTCGGGGTCACTCGGACGACGAAGAACACGCGCATCCTCATGGAGGGCTTCGTGCGCTTCAAGAAGCTCCATCCCGAGGCCCCGCACCGTTTCGTGATCTGCGGCGCCCCCGGCGACGAGCAGGCCCTTCTCGAAGAGCTGCTCGCCGAGGCGGGGCTGACCGGGGCCGTGACCTTCGCCGGCAACGTCGAGCAGTCGAAGGTCGCGCCGTACTATAGGAAGGCGCTGGCCTACGTGTCGGCGTCCGCCCTCGAGGGCTTCCACCTGCCGCTCATCGAGGCGATGGCCTGCGGCATACCCACCGTGGCCGCGCGAGGGGGGGCGCAGACCGAGATCGTCGCCGACGCGGGGCTGCACGTGGACCCGACCGCGGAGGACCTGTGCCGGGGCATGGAGGCCGTGGCCTTCGACGCGGAGCTGAGGGCGCGCCTGCGGGCCAAGGGTCTCGAGCGCTGCAAGGATTTCTCCTGGAGCGCCGCGGCGCGCAAGACGATCGCCGCTTACGAAAGCGTCTACGCCGCGCGGCGCTGAGCGAGCCAGGCCAGCAGACCCGTGGCCACGCGCTCGCCCGCCTTCCCGTCCCAAAACTTAGGCGGCTTCGCGGCCTTGCGGGCGCGCCGGAGGGCCGCGGCCGCCTCGCGCGGCAGATTCGCGTAGTCGCGCACGAGCTTGTTGGTGCCGGCGGTGACGGTCACCGGACGCTCGGTCGTCGTGCGGACCGTCAGGCAGGGCACGCCGAGGAAGGTCGTTTCCTCCTGGATGCCTCCGGAGTCCGTCACGACGAGCGCCGCGTCCCGCTGCAGCGCGAGGAACTCGAGGTAGCCGAGCGGTTCGATCAGCCGCAGGCGTCCTCCCGCGGGGGCCTTGAACCCGGCCTTATCCAGGCGGGCGCGCGTCCGGGGATGAATGGGGAACACCACCGGAGCGAGCGTCGAGATCGCGCCGAGCGCGCGCATCAGCTTGGCCAATCCCGCGGGCTCGTCGGTGTTCGCGGGGCGGTGCACGGTGACGAGCACGTACGGCCCGGCGATCCGGGGTTCGGCGGGCCGCTTCGCGGCGGGAAGAAGACGGATCAAGGTGTCGATCATGACATTGCCGACGAACCGGATCCTCTTGCTCGAAACCCCTTCCTTCCGGAGATTCTCATCCCCGTCCCTAGACGGCGTGAATAGAAGATCGGAGATCGCGTCGGTGATGACCCGGTTGATCTCCTCGGGCATCTCGCGGTCGCCGGAGCGCAGGCCGGCCTCGACGTGCGCGACCGGGATGTGGAGCTTGACGGCGGCGAGCGCCGCGGCCATCGTCGAGTTGACATCTCCGTAGACGACGACGATATCCGGCTTTCGCTCCCGCAGGACCGGCTCGAGGCCGAGGAGGACCTGGGCGGTCTGCGCGGCGTGCGTTCCGGAGCCCACGCCGAGGGAGACATCGGGCTTGGGCATGCCGAGCTGGCGGAAGAAGACGTCCGACATGTTCACGTCGTAGTGCTGGCCCGTGTGCACCAAGGTCTGGCGGACGCCTTTGCGCGCGGCGAGCGCCCTCAGGACGGGCGCGGCCTTGATGAAGTTCGGGCGGGCGCCGACGACGTGCAGTATGTGTCTCATGCTCTCCATTCCTTGGGGCGAGGCCCCAGTCCGAACCAATGGGCGATCCCGGCGGCGATGCGCTCCGCGGCGCGTCCATCCCCGTACAGGCCGCGGCGACGGCCCATCTTCCGGCGCAGGGCGGGGTCCGTCAACAGGCGCGTGACCCAGCGCTCGAGGCGCGCGGGGTCCAGGCCGACGAGGCGGCCGGCGCCGCTCGCGAGGACCTCGGGGCGCTCGGTCTTCTCGCGCACGACCAGGACGGGCTTGCCGAGGCAGACGGCTTCCTCCTGAACGCCGCCGGAGTCGGTGACGACGAAGAGGGAACGCTTCAGATGAGCGAGGAAATCGGGGTAGGACAGGGGCGGCAGAAGACGGATGCGCGGGTGCTGGAGCATCCGCTTCGCGGTATTCAAAACCATCGGATTGGGGTGCACCGGATAGACGAACAACAGATTCTCGTGCCGGTTGACGAGCTTGAGTAGACTCGTGTAAATCCTTATCAACGGCTTGCCGTGGATCTCGCGGCGGTGCAGCGTCACGAGGACTTCTTGCGGGTTAAGAGGCTTTGGAGCTTGTCCGCCTTCGGCGGACAGCAACGCGTCGACCACGGTATTGCCGGTCATGAGCATCATGCGGCCGCCGAGAGCCTCGCGGGTTAGATTAATTTTTGCCTGCGGCGTGGGGGGGAAGACAAGAGAGGAAAGCGCGTCGATGAACACCCTGTTTAATTCTTCGGGGAAAGGGTCTTTAAAATCAAAAGAACGCAGGCCCGCCTCCACATGGGCCACCGGTATATCGCGACCGCATGCGCATAACGCCGCGGCGGCGGCGGTGATCGTGTCGCCGTGCACCACGACCATGTCCGGCTTTTGGCGGGCGAGGAGAGGGCCGAGCGAGGCGGCCACCCTTTTGGCGACGGCCTCGGGGGATTGTCCCGGGCGCATGAGATCGAGGTCGAAGTCGGGCCTCAGGCGGAATTGCCGCAGGACTTGATCGAGCAGTTCGCGGTGCTGGGCCGTGGCGCAGATGAGCGTTTTCAGGTCTTTTCGCCGGCGCAGCGCCGCCGCGACGGGAGCGAGCTTGATGGCCTCGGGCCGAGTGCCCATGACCACGAGGACCTTCATTCGCGGGCTTTGCGCAGGCCGCGGCTGACGAAGGTCCAGGCGGCGAGCTTATAAAGGAGGCGCATGCCGACGTTGGCGTCCCATTCGTCTTTTCCGCCCGGGGCGGGGGACACCTCGTTGAGGTCGAAGCCGATGATCGTCCGGCCGGAGCGGGCGACGAGGCCGATGAGGTGCGCGGCCTCGGCGAGTTCGAGTCCGCCGGGGACCGGAGTTCCCGTGTGAGGGCAGAGCTTCGGATCGAGGCCGTCGATGTCGAACGAGATCCAGACCTGCTTCGGGAGCGTCGCCACGATCTCCCGCGCGGTCTTCGTCCACGGCTCGCCGGCGAAGCGGCGGCGGTTTATGTCCCGGTCGAAGAAGACCTTGGCCCGCCCTCCGAGGGCGCGCGTGAACTCGTGCTCCTGCTCGCAGAAGTCGCGGATGCCGACCTGGGTGATTCGGGTGATCTGAGGTATGTTCTCCAGCGCGTTGTACATGATGGAGGCGTGCGACCAGGTGAAGCCTTCATAAGCCACTCGGGTATCCGAGTGGGCGTCAAAGTGCAGCAAGCCGTACTCGCCGTGATGTTCAGCCGCGGCTCGAAACGCGCCATAAGGGACGCTGTGATCGCCGCCGATGATGCCGACGATCTTCCCGGCTTTCATGAGGCCCTTGGTCTCGCGATGGACCCAGTCGTTCAGCCGGCTTCCGAGTTCGTTAGCGGTCTTCAAGGCTTTCTGCGCGGCCTTGTCCCCTTCGATGCGCCCGCCGAGCTTGATGACCTTCTGGGCCGCGGCTTTCGCGGTCTTGTTCCACGCGCGCACTTCCTTCGACTCGGGGCGCATGAAGATGCCGGGTTCGTAGGGGCGGTGCACGTCGCCGTCGAACAGGTCGACCTGGCCGCTGGCGGCGAGGATCGCGGCGGGGCCCTTCGAGGTGCCGCCGCCGTAGGAGGTCGTCGCCTCCCAGGGCACGGGGAGAAGGACCAAAGCCGCGTCTTTTTCCTGGTGCGGGAGGCCGAACACTCCGGAGTCGGCGTCGGGCGCGGAGTTGGGGTCGAAGTTGAGCATCGCGAATTATATCACATGTCGGAATTCGGTGTTGACGTTGGGAAGATTGGGGTGTATAATGAATATTATTAGGGTGTTTATGTTGATTTATTCGGGTGTATGAAAAAAATAAACGAAATTAAAGATTTTATAATCCAAATTATCGAGAAACATCCCAAAGATGTCACTCGTCTGACGGCTGAACGCTTTGGCTTAAACCGTCGAACGATCGTAGACCATCTTCAAAGCCTCATCACCGCCGGATTATTGACCGCCGAGGGAAGAACCAAGGCCAGAGTTTACAAGCTGCGGACCGTAATCGAAGAAAGTTGGACGCTTCCCATCACGCCGGATTCCGAAGAACATCAGGTCTGGCAAACAACGGTCGCCCCGCACCTCACGGATGTTCCCGATAACGTTCGCGCCATCTGCCAGCATGGGTTCAACGAGATGTTCAACAACGCGATCGACCACTCCAATTCTCCGGACGCGAGAGTCGACCTGAAAACCACCGCCGCGTCCATTAAAATTCGAATCAGCGATAACGGAATAGGGATTTTCGAGAAGATCAGAACGGCCTTGAATCTCGCGGATCCCCGGGAAGCCCTGCTTGAGCTCAGCAAAGGCAAGCTGACGACAGCTCCTGAGAGACACGCGGGAGAGGGGATTTTTTTCACCTCACGCATGTTCGAGAAGTTCTCGATTTTGTCCGGAGAGCTCGTCTATCTCGCCCAGGCATCCAAGGACGATGACTGGCTGTTTGAGTTCGCCGACGGGAAGCCGATCGCCGGGACGGCGGTCGACATGAATATTTCAACGCGCTCGACCCGGACGACTCAAAGCGTCTTCGATCGATTCTCGGGAGTTGATGACGGCTTCACGAAAACTCACGTGCCGGTCGCGCTGGCGCGCTATGGCGAGGACAGGCTGGTATCCCGTTCCCAGGCGCGTCGAGTGCTGGCTCGATTCGAAAAATTCAAAGAGGTCTCGTTGGACTTCAGCGGCGTCGCGACGATTGGCCAGCCTTTCGCCGATGAGATCTTCCGGGTGTTCGCGGAGCAGAATCCCAACATCAAGATCACTCATTCCCACGCCAGCGATCAAATCAAGAGTATGGTCGCTTGGGTGAGGGGGTCGCGGGGAATCCAGGGCCCACTGCTCTAAAAGAACCCGTCGAGGAAGCCCTCGACGAGGAGGGGGAGATCCTCGGAGTAGCCGCCCTCGAGCGTCGCGAAGCGCGGCAGCTTGGTCTGCGCCAAAAGCGAGCCGACGCGCTTGAAGGTCGTCCGGCCGAGCTTGAGGCCCGCGATCGGGTCTCCTTCATAAGCGTCGAAGCCGGCGGAGACGGCGAGGATATCGGGCTTCGCGCTCAAGAGCGTCTCGAACGCCGGCTCGAACGCCCGCAGCCAGCGCTCACCGTCCGTGCCGGCCTCGAGGGGGATATTCGCGCAGTTGCCGCGGGTCTCGCCGCCGGATCCCGGGTAGAGCGGATATTGATGCAGGGACAGAAACGAGGTGTTATCCCGGCCGAGCACCAAGGACTCGGTGCCGTCGCCGTGGTGCACGTCGAAATCGACGATCGCGACCTTGAGGCCGGGCTTGCGCTTCTGGAGGCGCGCGACGGCGAGCGCGAGATTGTTCAGGTAGCAGAAGCCGGCGACCCTGTCTTTGCCCGCGTGATGGCCGGGCGGGCGCATCAGCGAGAACGACGGCTCGCCGGCGAGCGCGGCGTCGGCGGCGGAGAGCGCGCCGGAGAGGGATATCATCGCGATGTCGGCGATTCCCGGATATGCGGGCGTATCGGGATCGTCGAACGTGGAGCGACGGATCGAATCGAGGTGGGTCGCGCCGTGAAGAAGAACGACGTCGGCGTCTACGGCTTGGACCTTCGGCCGCTCCGGAGCATGGCCCGCCGAATGGAGGCGGTCGAACGTCCGCCTAACGCGAAACGGCGCCTCGGGGTGGCCCGAGGCGCCGTATTCCGCCGTCTTGAGGTCGGAGAAGAGCCGACCCATCTGATTTTACCGGAGGGCGGCGGGGATCTTCGCCTTCTCGTCGTTGAGCAGCGCGTTGAAGCGGCGCTCGCGCCGCTTCTTCCAGTTGCCCTTGTGCCAGCCGTAGCCCGCGAGGACCGGCAGCGCGATGGTGGCTTCGGAGAAGACCATCTGCTCGTCGGTGACCGCGACCTTGCCCCACGAGCACGCCTCGCGCAGAGTCGAGCCGGAGAGCGCGCCGTCGCGCTCGTCGGCCACGGTGATCTGCACCGCGTACTTGTGCATGATGGGCTCGAGGCCGATCATCTCCGCTCCGACCGTCACGTCCTGGGCGAAGTTCTTGGGCACGCCGCCGCCGATCATCAGGAGGCCCGTGTCGCCGCACGCGAGCTTGACGCGCACGAGTTCCCGGAAGTCCTTGGCGGAGTCGATCGACGCGTGGCTCTCGGGGTTGTGCCACTGGTGGTGGAGGAACCCGAAGCCGGCCGAGCAGTCGGAGAGCGCCGGGATGAAGATCGGAACGCCCTTCTTGTACGCGGAGAGGACGATCGAATCCTTGACCTTGGACTTCTTCACGAGGTACTTGCCCATCTCCTCGACGATCTCGCGAGAGGAATAGGGCTTCGGCTTGAGGCTGCCCACGATCTCGGAGATCGTGTTGTCGCACGCGCCGAGCTCGTCCTCGTCGATGAAGGTGTCGTAGATGCGGTCGATGCGCGCGCCGCGCAGGGCCATGTCGTCTTCCCACTTCGAACCCTTGTAGTGCTTGTAGCCCAGGGCCTCGAAGAAGTCCTGGTCGACGATGTTCGCGCCGGTCGACACGATCGCGTCCACCATGTTGCTCTCGACCATCTGCCAGACGATCTTCTTGAGCCCGGCGGAGAACAAGGAACCGGCCAGGCAGAGGATCACCCCGCATTCCTTGTCGGCGAGCATCTTGTCGTAGATGTTGCTCGCGCGCGCGAGGTCGCGGGCGGAGAAGGACATCTTCGAGTAGGCCTCGACGAGAGGACGCATGTCATGCTTGGTGATGTCGATGTGCTCGATCTCTTCCTTAAGCAGGTCCGACTTCTTGATGTTCGCCATGTTGGGCTCGTGATCCTCCGACGGAGAATGGACTTCGTCGATATTTTATAACATTGCTCGACGAGGATGAGAACAAAAATTCCGGAAATCGCGGTTTTTCTCGCGCTGTTCGCGTTCGCGGCCTTTCCCGCCGAAGCGCGCAAGCCGAAGAACTTCCGTAAGATGCCCAAGCGCGCGGTCGTCGAAGAGGTCGCGGTCTCGACCGCTCCGGCCGCGCCGCGCCTGATGGGAGGGCGCTGGTCGCCCGAGGTGCGCGCGGCCCTCGATCATTTTCTCGCCGAAAACTGGAAGGGGGCTGCGGGCTATGATCCGGCGAGGCCGCCGGTCGCCGTCCTTCCGTGGAGCGACGCGCTCGTCATCGGGGATCCGGCCGAGCTCGTGTTCCTGCGCCTTGTCACCGACGTCGATTTCCGGTTCGACGACGCGTGGTGGGAGATCGTTCCGGTCGGTCGCGGCCGCCAGCCCGCGCGCGCGGCCTACAATCAGTTCATTCCGCTGTCGAGCGCGACCTGGTCCTCGCAGCCGAATTACCACGGCTACCGAAAGTCCGTGCTCGGAAGCTACATCGGCCTCTGCCGGGAGGTCGGCCGCCGCGAGTGCCGCCAATACCTGATGAGGCTGTGGGCCGGCTGGCGAGAGGATGAAGCCGTCGATTACGCGCGCCGCGCCCTCGTCGCCGAGAAGTCCCGGCCGGACGGCGTGGAGCTCGTCCGTTCGGAGGAGAGGGACGGCTCGCCGCTGCGCGTGCGCCGGGGCCTGCGCCTGATCCCCGAGATGCGGGACCTGGCCCTGAAGCTGCGCGAGGCAGGCGTCGACGTATGGGTCGTCGACGACGTGCCTCAGCCGGTGCTGACCGCGGCCGCCGCGGACTACGGCATCGACCCGAGCCGCGTCGCCGGCATACGGGCCGTCCTCGACGGCGCCCGATACTCGGCTTCGGTGCTCAAGCCCGTGCCGACGCGCGGCGGCAAGGCGGAGATCATAAAAGCCAGCGTGGGACGACCTCCCGATCTCGCGCTCGCCCGCGATTCGGCCGACCTCGACCTGATGGCTTATGGCGGCGGCGTGCGCGTGATCCTCACCGGCGACAAGGCCCTCGAGGCCAAGGCCAAGGAAAAGGGCTGGCTGATCCAGCCTTCCCTCGCCCACTGACAAATTGGTATTCTGAACAGCCGCGCCGAGAAGGAGACTTGCATGATCGATAAGAACTCGCAGGAGGAGGTCGGAGACCTGTTCGTCACCGAGACCGCCCTGACCCTCAAATTGATGCCCAGCCGCAAAAGCGGCACCGTCACCATCCGCTGGTTCGCCAAGGACGGCGTCACCAACGTCCGCGCGGCGGCGAAGGACATCTCCTCTCTCGTCGGGAAGCTGCGCGGCCGCGGCCGCGTCGTGCGCAACCTGACCGTGACCACCGACCGGGGCCTCGACACCGATCTCGGCAAAACACGCCTGCGCGAGGCCGTCAAGAAGGCCGGCTTCCTCGTCATCTCATGACCGGGCGCCTCGACGGCAAGGTCGTCCTCATCACCGGCGCGGGGTCGGGCATGGGTGCGGAGGCGACGGTGCGCTTCGCCCGCGAGGGCGCCAAGGTCGTCGCTTGCGACATGAACCGCGAGGCCGTCTCGCGAGTCGTGCAGACGGCCCAGGCCGCCGGCGGCAAGGCGGTCGCGGTGGCCATGAACGTCGCCAAGGAAGACGACGTCAAGGCCGGCATCGCCGCGGGCGTGAAGGCCTTCGGCAAGATCGACGTGCTGTACAACAACGCGGGCATCTTCCCCAACGACGACAACTCGGTCACGAACACGGAGGAAAAAGTCTGGGACACGGTGCTGGCCGTCAACGTCAAAGGCGTTTATCTCGTCTGCAAGCACGGCATCCCCGAGCTGCTGGCCGCCGGCGGCGGCTCGATCATCAACGTGGCCTCGTTCGTGGCCCTCGTCGGGTGCACGGTCCCGCAGGACGCGTATACCGCCTCCAAAGGGGCGGTGCTCGCTCTCTCGAAGTCGCTCGCGGTTCAGTACGGTCCCAAGGGCATCCGCACCAACGCGATCTGCCCGGGACCCATCGAGACGCCCCTGCTGAGCGCCTGGCTTTTCAGGGAGCCCGCGGAGAAGGCCAAGCGCCTCAACCGCATCCCCATGGGACGGTTCGGCAAGTCGGAGGACATCGTTAACATGGCCTTGTATCTCGCCTCCGACGAGTCGCGCTGGACAAACGGCGCCGCCATGGTCGTCGACGGCGGCATCACGTCGAACTATTTCTGAGATGCTGACCAAGCTTTGGATCGACGGCGGGCCGGTCTCCGCGCTCTCGGGCCGGACCTATCCCGTCGTCAACCCCGCCGACGGCGCTTTGCTGGCCAAGGTGTCCGAGGGAGGAGCCGCCGACATCGACGCCGCGGTGGACGCGGCCGTGAAGGCGGCCGGCGGCCCCTGGTCGCGAATGACCGCCCGCGAGCGCGGCCGCATCCTCCTCAAGATCGCGGGATTGATCCGCGCCCAGCGGGAAACCCTGGCCCTGCTCGAGTGCCGCAACGCCGGCAAGCCGCTCGGGGACGCGCGCGAGGAAATGGATCTGGCCGCCGATACCTTCGAGTATTACGGCGGAGCGGCCAACAAGCATTTCGGCGAAACGATCCCGGTCTCCGGGGCGGGCCTCGACTACACCCTGCGGGAGCCGGTCGGCGTGTGCGGCCTCATCGTGCCCTGGAATTTCCCGCTCGTGATCGCGGCCTGGAAGCTCGGGCCCGCGCTGGCCTGCGGCAACACCGTCGTGCTCAAACCCTCGCCCGAGACCCCGCTTACCGCCCTGGCGCTGGCCAAGCTCGCCGCCGAGGCGGGCCTCCCCGAGGGCGTGCTCAACGTGGTCCCGGGCCCCGGTCCCGGCTGCGGCGACGCGCTCGTCCGGCATCCCAAAGTGCGCAAGATCTCGTTTACCGGCTCGACGGCCACCGGCACGGGCATCATGAAGGAAGCGGCCGACGGCATCAAGCGCGTCTCGCTCGAATTGGGGGGGAAGTCGCCGAACATCGTCTTCGACGACTGCGACCTCGACCTGTGCGTCGAGAAATCCGTCTGGTCCGTGTTCTACAACGCGGGCCAGGATTGCTGCGCGCGCTCCCGGATCCTGGTGCACCGCAAGCTCCACGACAAGTTCGTCGATCGGCTCGTCGCGCGGACCAAAAGATTCGTCGTCGGACATCCGGAAAAAAAGGGGACTCAGATCGGCCCCGTCATCTCGCACCGGCAGCATTCGAAGATCGCGGCCTACATCGCCTCGGGCAAGGCCGAGGGCGCCGAGCTTCTGTGCGGCGGCGTCCGGCCGAAGGGCGTCCCCAAGAACGGCTTCTACCTGTCGCCCGCCGTGTTCGCGGGCGCCGACGCCGAGATGAGGATCGCCCGCGAGGAGATCTTCGGGCCGGTCGTCTGCGTGATCCCGTTCAAGGACGAAGGGGAGGCGATCGCGCTGGCCAACGACTCGGCCTACGGCCTCTCGGCCAGCGTGTGGACCCGGGACGTCGGCCGGGTCCTGCGCGTGACGCGCGCGGTGCAAAGCGGGGTCATCTCCGTGAACACGAGCTCGAGCGTGCATCTCGAGGCCCCGTTCGGCGGCTACAAGGGCTCCGGCCTCGGCCGCGAGCTCGGCCTCAAGGCGCTCGACCTCTACTCCGAGGTCAAGAACGTCTTCATCTCGAACGTTTAGAAAACTGTTTCCGGAAACAGTCCAAGTCCGATCAGCGACGCAGCGCCCAGAACGTCGGCCGGGCGGGCGAGCGCACCTCCAGCAGAAGCTTGAAGCCTCGCGCTTCATACCACGCGAGATTCGCCTCGGTGAACGTCTCGAGAGAGAGGGGTTTCGGCGCGGCGTTGAGCAGGGCCGCGCCGACGCCGCGCCCTTGAGTCGCGGGGTGGACCGCGAGAAGATGGAGGTAGTCCGTGCCGTTCGGGCGGTGCTCCTCGACGGCGCGGCTTAAGGCCAGCCCGCGCAGCAGTGCCGCGGGCTGGAACAGAAACCAGCCGACCTCGGGAAGCTGCCGGGTCCAATCGGGCAGGCTTGGGGCCGCGGCCCCGGCCGGAAGGACCGAGGATAGCCCGACGAGCGCCCCGTCGTCGAAGGCCCCCGAAACGAGCCCCCCGGCGGCGCGATCGATGCGCAGCAAAGCGGCGAACATCGACGGGAGCCGGATGCGCCGCTGAGCGTCGTCGGGCAGGACGTGAGCGAAGGCGGGATCCTCGCGAAAGGCGGCGGCGGCGAGCGCGGCGGCCTCGGGCAGCTCTCTATCCTCGAGCGGCCGGATCACGGCCAGCGGTACAGAGCGGCGGCGGCGGCGCTCGTGCGCCGGCCGGCCTCGTCGAGGGGAACGTCCCAGACCTCGGCGAGCTTGGCCGCGATCTCGAGGATCGCCGCGGGCTCGTTGCGCTTGCCGCGATTGCTTTGGGGCGGGAGATAGGGGGAATCGGTCTCGAGCACGGTCGCGTCGGGGCCCGCGAGGCGGAAGGCCTCCCGCAGAGCGTCGTTTTTCTTGTAGGTCACGGGGCCGTCGGCGCCGAGGGCGAATCCGAGTCTTAAACAATCCCGAGCCTGCTCGGGATTGCCCGTGAAGCAATGGATCACGCCCCAGAAACGACCGGCGGGGCGCTGACCATAGACCGTCGAGAGGATGGAGAGCAGATCGTCGAAGGCGTCTCGGCAGTGCACGACGACCGGCACGTCCCAGGACTTGGCCGCGGCGGCGAGCGCTTCGAAGGCTCGCCGCTGGACGTCATGCGGGATCTCGGCGCGCGCGTAATCGAGGCCGATCTCGCCGATGGCGACGGCCTCCGGGGCGGCGTCGAGCGCGGCCCGCAGTCTGGGGAGGAAGGCGTCATCGAAGAGGTCGGCGTAGTACGGGTGCAGGCCCAACGTGCAGCGCGCCATGCCGGGTCGCGCGCGCGCGATGGCGACGGCGCGGCCCCACTCGTCGGGGTGATCGGCGATCTCCACGATCCGGGTCACGCCGGCCGCGGACGCGCGCTCGAAGACGGAGTCCCGATCGGCGTCGAACTGGGCGTCGCCCAGGTGCGCGTGCGTGTCTATGAAATTCATCACACGGCGAGGTAAGTGTCGACGAAGGTCATCGCCCGGGGAAGCGCGCCAGCAAGGACAGGGCTTCGGGGTCGCGCTCCGCGGCGAGGTAGCTCGCGCGGAGCTTGGCCGCCTCCGGAAGGTCGGCGTAGTAATGATCGAGGACCATCACCTTGGCGAAGGCGCGCACGGCCGGATTGGGATCGCGCAGCGCCGTCGCCAGCGCGGGCAGCGCGTTCTTGCCGTCGAGGTCGGCGAACAGATTGAGCGCGCGGATGCGCACGAGGGGCTTGTCGCTGGCCAGCCAGAGATCGCGGCGCGCCTGCAGGGCCTCGCGCTCCTTCTTGCCGATCTCGAAGAGGGCGTAGTCGGCGTTGCGGCGCACGATCTCGGCATCGTCGTCGAGGAGCTCGCTGAGGCGGTCGATCCAGCGCGGGTCCTGGAACGCGGCGGCGCGCAGGCAGGCCTCGGCGCGCAGCGAAGCATCGTCCAGCGCGAAGCGGGCGCCGAGCCCCTCGACCGGGGCCATCTTCAGCAGCGACTCGCGGCGGGCGTCGAGGGTCTCTCGTATGCGGCGCTCGACCGGCTCTCCCGCGTCGGCGAAATCGGGATTCTGGCGGTGGAGCGCCAGATAGAACGGCAGGGCGCTTTCGGCGTCGGCGCGGCGCTTGTCGTAGATCTGCGCGAGCTTCGAGGCGCTGTAGAGGTCGTCGGGGTTTCGGTCCCATGACGCGGCGAGCCAGCGCATCGCCCCTTCCATGTCCTTCTGCTGCAGCGCCAGCGCCCCGAGGATCTGGGCGGCCCCCGCCTGATCGGGGTTCTTGGCGAGCGCCTCCGAGGCGACGGCGTGAGCCAGGCCGTAATCTCCGCGCGCGAAGAACGCCATGCCGAGGGCGGCGAGCTTGCCCGCGTGCTTGGAGTCGGCGTGATGAAGCTCCTCGAGGGCCGCGCGGGCCATCTGCGCGGCCTCACCGCCCGTCGCGTTCTCGTCGCCGGTCGCCAGGCGGGACAAGGCGTCCAGAGACTGGCGGCCTTCATGCGAATCGGGATGATCCCGCGCGACCTCGGCGTGGACCGGCACGCTCGACGCCGCGTCGCGCAGGCCTTCGAGCCGGCGTCGAACCTCGGCGGCGGGCCCGCCGGCGCCGAGCACGACCTCGGCGTGAGCGCGCCGGAAGGCGTCCTCGCTGAACAGCTGGCGGGCGGCGTACAACACGTAAAAGGAGTCGACCGGACGTCCCGTCTTCCACAGGGCGTCCGACAGGCGCAGGTGGGCGCGCGGGTCGAGGAGGCGGGCCCTGAATTCCCTGCGGGCGGCGGCCAGGCGCTCCTCCGCCTCGGCCCGAGAGACGACGGCGGGTCCTTGGCGCGACGGGGCCCTGAACCAGCTCATCATGATGACCGAATAGGCGGCGAAGGCGACCGCGATCATGAGGAGCGCGATCACGATGAGCATGTTCGTCCGCCGGGATGAGGCTTTCATCGTCTTTATTATAGGAAAAAGGGCCCGCCCCCCGGCCGGTTCGCCGAAGGCGAACCGGACCGGGGGGCGGGGGTATCAGTCGTCCGTGACTATTTCGAGAAGTACTTCCAGGTCCTCTCAGCGTCGTCGCGGCGCGCGACCATGTGCTCCTCGACCTGAGTCCACGGGTCAGCGTCGTCGATCGGGGCCGTCATGCGCTGCCAGGCCTTTTCGCTGTCTTCAAAGCGCTTAACCAAAGTTTCGAGATGCGAGACCTCGTCGGCGGTCATCGCTTCGGCGGGCGCGGCCTTCAGGACGAGGCGGCGCACGGGAGCCTTCTTGACCTTGCGGGGGGCCGCCTTCGCGGCGGCACGCTGGACCTTTTTCTTCATGCGGGATTTCCTCCGGTCCGAGCCGCTGTCGTAGGCTCGGGATAGGAGTGTAACGGGACTTCCCGGTTTTCGCAAGGGGGCGAATTGAATCATTAAGAATGTTACCGAAGCGGTCCTGGTTGACTCATTTAGAATGTTACCGAACGGCGCAATATAACGCGTCTTTCGGGAGCACCGAGGATGAGCCCGCAAGCCCGATGGGAATACATGAAGACGATTC
>JAUYSH010000041.1 GCA_030696455.1 Elusimicrobiota bacterium | reverse complement strand
CCTCGACGACATCATGGAGGCGCAGAAGGTCCTGGTCAAGGAGATGGGCGGGACCTTGCTGACGATCGCCAAGGACGTGAAGCTGCAGGTGGAGTTCAACCCGGCGCGGGTCTCGTCGTACAAGCTGATCGGCTACGAGAACCGGGTCCTCGCCGCCCAGGATTTCAACGACGACAAGAAGGACGCCGGCGAGCTCGGCGCGGGGCACACCGTGACCGCGCTGTATGAGATCGTGCCCGCCGGCGTGAAGGACGACGCGCTGCCGACCGTGGACCCGCTCAAGTACCGGGCGCCCGCCGCGCCGGCGCCCGAGGCTTCGGCGAGCGGGGAGCTGCTGACCGTCAAGTTCCGCTACAAGAAGCCCGACGAGACGGCGAGCCGCCTGCTCACCCGCCCGCTGGCCGACGAGGACCGGGCTTGGGCCCAGGCGTCGCCGGACTTCAAGTTCGCGGCGTCGGCGGCGGGCTTCGGGATGATGCTGCGCCACTCGAAGACCAAGGGGTCGCTGACCTACGACAAGGTCCGCGCGATGGCCCAGGAAGGCCTCGGCCAGGACGAGGACGGGTACCGCGCCGAGATGGTGCGGCTCGTCAAGAAGGCGAAGCTGCTTGATCAGAAAGAACGCTAGCCGAAATGTTGCATAAGCGTAAGGACCCGCGCTCGCGCGGGTCCTTGCCTTTTTATGACCGAATCGCGGCTTCCAAGTCACGCTCCGCAATGTCGAAAAGACGCCCGATTTGTTATCCTAATCCATCGCCTTCTAGAGAGGAATATCACATGAGCGTCGCCGAGAGCCTTGGAGCCGGGTTGGACCTGGACACGCGCAAGATGGTCTTGGAGACCATCCGCGAGTACGGCGTGAAGAATTTTCCTCACTCCAAGCTCATCGAGCTCGACAAGGAGAACCACTTCCCGACGAAGGAGATGACGGACCTCTACGATCCCGAGCAGATCGCCTGCAACCTGATCATGATCCCCGAGAAGTACGGCGGGCTCGGCGGCAACTCCTACGACATCTACCGCGCCTGCGAGGAGCTCGCCAAGATCGACCTCGGCGTGTGCACCTCCGTCTTCGCGACCTTCCTCGGCATGGACCCCATCATGATGGGCGGCACCGAGGAGCAGAAGGAGAAGTGGGTCACGAAGATCGCCAAGGACCGCTGCTACGTGGCCTACGGCGCGACCGAGGCGGCGGCCGGCTCCGACCTGCTGCACCTCAAGACGAAGGCCGAGCGCGTGATGGAAGGCGACAAGGTCGTCGGCTACAAGATCAGCGGCGGCAAGATGTGGATCACCAACGCCGGCGTGGCCGGCGTGTTCACCATCCTCGCCCGCGCGCCCAAGGGCGTCTCCTGGTTCATCGTCGAGAAGGGGGCTAAGGGCCTCACCGTGGACAAGCACGAGGACAAGCACGGCATCCGCCTCTCCGACACCTGCCCCATCAACATGCAGGACGTCTACGTGCCGATCGAGAACCTCGTCGGCGGCGTCGAGGGCAAGGGCCTGCGCCAGGCGCAGGCCGTGTTCGGCTACACGCGCCTCATGGTGGCGGCGATGGCGCTCGGCACGGGCTGGAAGGCCATCGAGCACGCGGTGCGCTACTCCCAGCAGCGCAACGTCGGCGGCCAGCCGCTCTGCACCAAGCAGGGCATGACCCACAAGCTCCTCGTCCCGTTCGCCGCCCGGCTCGAGGCCGCGCGAGCCTTCGTCGAGGAGGTCGCCCGCCGCATCGACTCGGGAGAGGAAGGACTGCAGACCGAAGGCGCCATCGCGAAGCTGCTCGCGTCGGAGACCGCCGACACGGCCTGCAACAACGCGATCCAGGCCTACGGCGGCAACGGCTACGTGCGCGAGTTCCCCGTCGAGAAGCTCAAGCGCGACATCAAGATCACCTGCATCTACGAGGGCACCTCGGAGATCCTGCAGCTCACGACCTTCCGCGAACGCTGGCAGGCCAACATCAACGCCGAGGGCAAGTACTACGACAAGCTGGCCGAGGAGCTCGACGCGCTGCACGCGAAGGGCCCGTCGGTCGGCGCGGACGCGGCGGCCGTCGCCCTGCGCTCGCTGTCGCAGGTGCTCAAGGCCTGCTACGACCAGAAGCTCACCGCCAACCAGCTGGCCCACACCAAGCTCGGCGAGCTCATGACCTACGCCGAGTCCGCGGGCGCGTTCTGCCGCGCCGCGGCCAAGGCCGAGAAGCCGGAATCGGTGATCTTCAGCCACGAGGCCTGGCGCAAGATGGCGCGCATCCACGCCTCATACTCGGCGGGCTTCGTCTCGAGCGAGGGCCTGGCTCTCGTCGCCGGTCTCGGAGACGCGTCGATGCTGGCTCTCGACTTCAAGAAGGTCGCCGCCGTCCAGAAGGGCGCGTACGCCGAGATGGACGCCGTGATGACGGACCTCGTCGCGACGTTCAAGGAAGCCGAGATCGCCGCTTAAGCGTCGGCCCGTTCGAAAACGATCCGCGCGTGGACATCCACGCGCGGATCGTTTTTTGTACGATGAGTACATGAGCACCGACTTCAAATTTCCTCTTACGGACGTGAAGGAAAACGGCCAGCTGGCCGTCGACGCCAGGACGCCGCCGGAGACCTTCCCGGACGCGCTGAGCGAGGGCAGCCTCGTGGGCCCGGTCAAGCTCGACGGCATGATCCTCGCCGTCGACGACGAGGCCGCCTTCACGGGCACCGCGAAGGGGAGATGGAAGTTCGAGTGCACGCGCTGCCTCAAGCCCATCGAGCAGGCCTGGAGCACGCCGATCGAGGTGATGGTGCCCATCGACGGAGGCCCCATGGACCTCACCGACGAGGTGCGCCAGTCCATCGCCTTGATCCAGCCGATGAAGATCCTGTGCAAGCCGGACTGCAAAGGGCTGTGCGAGGTGTGCAAGAAGAACCGCAACGATGTGGACTGCGGCCACGCCGAGGGCGGCTCCGGGGACGGCGTCCCGGGGGGGAATTTCACCGAGACCCGAAAGCCCCGATTGACCCCCCGGCCTCATAAAGGCTAAAATACGCCTTCTCCACAAATAGAGGAATTCAATGCCCAATCCGAAACGTAAGCACACGAGATCCCGCCGCGACAGCCGCCGCTCCGCCAACTGGAAGCTCGAGGCCGTGCCTCTGAGCAAGGACAAGGACGGCCGCTGGCACCGCCCGCACACGATCAGCGCCGACGGCTATTACAACGGCGTCCTCGTGCGCCCGCCGAAGACGAAGAAGAAAGGCCCTCAGACCGAAGGCGGCGAGGAAGGCAAGTAGCCTGATTCTTTCTCACCTCGCGTGAGGATAGCGCTCGACGCCGTCGGCGGCGACTTCGGACTGCCTCCCAATATCGAGGGGGCGATCCAGGCCGCGAACGCCTTCGGCGTCGAGCTGCTTCTCACCGGGCCGGCGGACCAGATCCGCGCGGAGCTCTCCGCGCGCGGCATCGCCGAAGGCGACCCCCGCTTCGAGATCATCGACGCCAAGCAGTGCGTGGGCATGGACGAGGACCCCGCGGGCGCCTGCCGGGCCAAGCCCGACGCGTCCATCATGGTCGCCGCGAAGATGGCGGCCGAAGGCCGCGCCGCCGGCTTCGTCTCGGCGGGGAACTCCGGAGCGACCATGGTCGCCGCACTGTTCCATTTTAAGCGCGTGCCGGGGGTGCTGCGGCCCGCGATCGCCTGCCCCATTCCGACCGCGAGGGGCGTGACCGTCCTGCTCGACTCGGGCGCCAACGTGGACTGCAAGCCGTGGCACTTGGTCCAGTTCGCGATGATGGGCGCCCTGCTCGCGCGGCACGTGTACGGCATCGCCGAGCCGACCGTCGGCCTCCTGTCGATCGGCGAGGAGGAGGGGAAAGGCAACGACCTGGCCAAAGAGGCCTTTCCGTTGCTTAGGAGCGCAGGAGTGAACTTCTTCGGCTGCGTCGAAGGACGGGACGTGCCCGCGGGCAAGACCGACGTCGTGGTCTGCGACGGGTTCGTCGGCAACGTCCTGGTCAAGACGATGGAAGGCACCGCGATGGCGATGATGGCCCAGTTGAAAGGGGAACTGATGTCCTCATGGCGATACAAGCTCGCCACCTTGGCGCTGCGCGGCCCCCTGTCGCGTTTGAAACGGAAAATGAGCTACGATGAATACGGCGGCGCGCCCCTGGTCGGCGTCAACGGCGTCGCCATCGTCAGCCACGGCTCGTCCAACGCGCGCGCCATCGCCAACGCGATCCGCGTCGCGGCCAAGATCGCCGGGGCCGGTTTGCCGAAAGCATTGAAAGAGGTCGTGGCCCGGACGGGCGCGCCCGAGGAGAAAGTGTCCATATGACCACCGAAACCGCTACGCGCCCGGTCCCCACGACCGGCATCCGCCTGAAGGACAAAGTCGCGATCATCACCGGCTCCGCCCAAGGAATCGGCTACACCACCGCCGAGCTCTTCATCGCGGAAGGCGCCAAGGTCGTCGTCGTCGACGTCAATGCCGAGCAGACGGCCAAATCCGCCGCCGCGCTGGCCGGAGGGGACGCCTCGAAGACCCTCGGCGTGGCCTGCGACGTGACGAAGTTCGACCAGTGCGAAGCCGTCGTCAAGGCCGCGGTTGAAAAATTCGGAAAAATTGATATATTGGTCAACAACGCGGGCATCACCAAGGACAACCTGCTGATGAGGATGTCCGAGTCGGACTGGGACGCGGTGATGAACGTGAACTTGAAGGGCGCCTTCAACTTCATCAAGGCCGGCATCCGGCCGATGATGAAGGCCCACTACGGACGCATCGTCAACATCGCGTCCGTGATCGGCCAGGAAGGCAACGCTGGACAGGCCAACTACGCCGCCTCTAAAGGCGGCTTGATTTCTATGACGAAGTCGGTCGCACGGGAGTTCGCCTCCCGCAGCATCACGGCGAACGCGGTCGCACCCGGCTTCATCAAGACGCGGATGACGGAGGTCATCCCCGAGGAGATGAAGGCCAAGCTCATCGAGAAGATCCTTCTCGGTCGGATGGGCGAGCCGGCGGACGTCGCGCGAGCGGTCCTGTTTTTGTCGTCGGACGAAGCGTCGTACATCACCGGGCACGTGCTGAACGTGAACGGTGGCGGATACATGTAACCAAGGAGACAGACATCATGGCTGATGCCAACATCGCGGACCGCGTGAAGCAAATCATCGTCGAGCAGCTCGGCGTGGACGCCGCTGAAGTGACCCCGACGGCGCACTTCGTCAACGACCTCGGCGCGGACTCGCTCGACACCGTCGAGCTCGTCATGGCGCTCGAGGAGGAGTTCGACACCGAGATCCCCGACGAGCAGGCCGAGAAGATCCAGACCGTCGGCCAGGCGATCGACTACATCTCGGCTCACGCCAAGAAGTAAGGCGAAAGCTCCGATGCCTCGACCTCTCGAAGAGGTCGTCGGGTACCGGTTCAAGGACGCCGGGCTGCTCAAGAAGGCGATGACGCACAAGTCGTTCGCCAGCGAGAGCGGGTCGGGCGTCTACAACGAGCGCTTGGAGTTTCTGGGCGACAGCGTGTTGGCGTCGGTCGTCGCGCACGCGGTCTACGAGGGCTATCCGAAAGAGCCCGAGGGGAACCTGTCCAAGAAGAAGTCCCTGCTCGTCTCGAAGCCAAGCCTCGCCCTGTGGGGCGAGGAGCTGGGCATCGGAGCTTATCTCCACCTCGGCGTCGGAGAGGAATCCACCGGCGGCCGGACGCGCCAGAGCCTGCTCGCCAACGCCGTCGAGGCCCTGATCGGAGCCATCTACATCGACGGCGGCTACGAGGCGGCGGCGGCGTTCATCCGTAAGTGGTACGAGGAAAGGCACGGAAGCCTGCTCGAGACGGATCACAAGAGCCGGCTGCAGGAGATCCTACAGAAGCGGCACAAGTCGCCGCCGACGTACGAGACGACGGCCTCGACGGGCCCGGACCACGACAAGGTCTTTCAGATCCTGGTCCGCCTCGGGGAGCGCGAGCTCGGGCGCGGCGCCGGCAAGAGCAAGAAAGAGGCGGAGCAGGCCGCGGCAAGCGACGCGCTGAGACGGATGGAAAAAGGCGACTAACCATATGAGCGACATCTACGAGCTGACCGAGCAGCAGAAAGAGATCCAGGACCTGGCGTGGCAGATCGCCCTGCGCGATATTAAACCCATCCGGGAGTCCTTTGATGAACAGGAAAAGTTCCCCTGGGACGTGGTCAAGAAGATGGCCGCGGCCGATCTGTATTCCGTCTACCTGCCCGAGGCGTACGGCGGCATGGGCGGCGGCCTTAAGGAGCAGGTGCTCGTCATCGAGCAGCTCTCCCGCGCGTGCGGCGGCATCGCGCTCGCCTTCGCGGCCTCCGGCCTCGGCGTGCTCCCCATCCTGCTGCTGGGCAACCCCGAGCAGCGCGCCCGCTTCATCCCCGACCTCGCGTCCGGCAAAAAGCTCGCGGCCTTCTCGATCACCGAGGCCAACGCCGGCTCCGACGCGACCGCGACGGAGTGCACGGCCAAGCTCGACGGCGAGCATTACATCTTGAACGGCTCCAAGACCTTCGTCTCCAACGGCGAGGTCGCCGAGACCTACGTCGTGTTCGCGACGACCAACCGCTCGCGCGGCGCGCGCGGCGTCACCGCCTTCGTCGTCGAGAAGGGCACCCCCGGCTTCGGCTTCGGCAAGAAAGAGCACAAGATGGGCATCCGGGCCAACCCGACCTACCAGCTCGACTTCACCAACTGCCGCGTCCCGGTCAAGAACCGCCTCTACAAGGAAGGCTACGGCCTGTTCACGGCGCAGACCACCTTCGACTGCTCCCGCCCCGGCGTGGCGGCGCAGGCCCTCGGCATCGCGCAGGGCGCGCTCGACGAGACGATGGCGTACATCCGCCAGCGCCGTCAGTTCGGCCAGCCGATCTCGAGCTTCCAGGCGATCCAGCACATGATGGCCAACTGCGCGACGCAGATCGAGATGAGCCGCGCGCTGCTCTACACCACCGCGAACGCGATGGACAAGTACATGCTCCCGGTCTACAAGAAAGCTATCGACCAAAATGCGATCGTCTACGACGTCCTGCAGGCCGGCGACGGCAAGCGCTGGACGAAGGAGTCGGCCATGTGCAAGCTGTCCTGCTCGGACACCGCGATGTTCGTCACCAACGAGTGCGTCCAGATGTGCGGCGGCATCGGGTATATGAGAGACTTCCCGGTGGAAAAGTACATGCGCGACGCGAAGATCACCCAGATCTACGAGGGCACGAACCAGATCCAGCGCAACGAGATCGCGGCGATGATGATCAAGGAGCTCGCCTCGGCCACCAAGCCGGAAGCGGTCGCCGCCTAAGTGGATCGCTCGGATCGGGAGTTCCTCGGCTGCGGTCGCAAGATCGCGGCCGAGGGCTCCGCTCCGGGGGTGCAGGCCGCCCTCCTGGGCGCGCCGCCGGTGTACGCGCCGGACCGGCCGTTCGATACGCGCCATATCTATCTCGATCTGAACGTCGACCTGAAGGGCCGCCGTTTGACGGGTTTCTGTCGTACCACCATCAGCGCGCGCCGTGCCGGGCTGCGGTCCCTGTCGTTCAACGCCGTTGACTTGAAAATCTCCAAGGTCCTCTTCGACGGCAAGCCCGTCAAGTTCAAGAACGGCGGTGGGAACCTTGTCGTCACGGCGACGAAGTCTCTCGTCGAGGATCAAGCGCACGACGTCGAGGTCCACTATTCGGTGACGAAGCCCGAAGCCGGCCTCCATTTCGTGAAGTCGCCCGAGCAGATGTGGTCCCAGAGCCAGCCCGAGGACGCCCGCCGGTGGTTCCCGTGCCACGACACGCCGGGGGAGAAGGCCACCTCCGAGGTGCGGGCGACCGTGCCTTCGGGCTTCCGCGCGGTCTCCAACGGCGTTCTCATCGACGAATCGTCCAACGGCAAAAAAACTGTTTACCACTGGAAGCTCGACCGCCCTCACTCGATCTACCTGATCACGCTCGCCGTCGCGCGCTTCGCCGAGATCGTCGAGGACTGGGACGGGATCCCGATCGTTTACTATTGCGAGAAGGGCCGCGAGGCGGACGCCCGCCGCGGCTTCGGCAAGACCGCCGCGGCGATGAAGCTCTTCTCCGAGAAGACCGGCGTGCGCTACCCGTACGCGCGCTACGCCCAGGTCGCCGTCGCCGAGTATCCGGGCGGCATGGAGCACACGACCGCCACCACGCAGACCGACGCCTGCCTGATCGACAAGCAGGCATTCGAGGACCACGACCTCGACACCTTGGTCGCCCACGAATTGGCCCACCAATGGTTCGGCGACCTCGTGACCTGCGCCGAGTGGCCCCACGCCTGGCTCAACGAGGGCTTCGCGACCTACTCCGAGGTCGTGTTCCTCGAGGCCGAGAAGGGCCGCGACGAGGCCCTCTACGAGCTGCTCCAGAACCGGCGCGTCTACCTCGACGAGGACTCGGGGCGCTACCGCCGCGCGATCGTGTGCCGCACCTACAACGATCCCTGGACGATCTTCGACCGCCACCTCTACGAGAAGGGCTGTTGGGTCCTGCGCATGCTCCACCTCGAGCTCGGGGAGGCCCTGTTCTGGAAGGGCGTCGGGCACTGGCTGCGCAAGCACGCCGACGGCAGCGCCGAGACGCAGGACCTCGTCGCCGCCTTCGAGGAAGCGACCGGGCGCAACCTGCAGGGCTTCTTCGACCAGTGGGTGTACCGCGGCGGGCATCCGGCGCTGAAGCTCCGGTGGTCATGGTCACCGAAGGGCAAGCGCGGCGAGCTCCATCTCACTCAGACCCAGGACATCTCCGACGCGAGCCCCGCCCACCGGTTCAAGACCCGCATCCGCGTGACGGGCCGCGGCTGGACCCGCGATTTCCACGAGACGATCGACGCCAAGGAGCACCGCCTCGTCTGGACCTTGCCCGGCGAGCCGCTCGACGTGGAATTCGACCCCGAGGTCGAGCTGCTGGCATCCGTCCGGTTCAAGAAGCCCGAGTCTTACTGGCTGCGCCAGCTGCGTCATGGCCTGACCTCGGCCTCGCGCGCCCTGGCGGCCCCGCACGTCTCGGCGTGGGGGGGAGCCAGGGCCGTCGCCGAGCTCGAGGCGGCGGCGAAGCGCGAAAGGTTCTGGGGGGCGTCGGCGGAGATGGTCGCCGCCCTCGGCTCCATCCAGGGCCACGGGGCCGTCGCCGCGCTGCGGCGCCTGGTGGGCTCGCTGACGGACCCGAAGGCCCGTCGCGCGGCCGTCGATCAGCTCGGCCGCCGCGGGACGCAGGCCGACGCGGCCCTGCTCGCGCCGCTGGCGCGCTCCGCGCGCAGCCTGCTCGTGCGCGCCGAAGCCACGCGCGCCCTGGGCCATCTCGACTACGCGCGCTACCGCGGCGTCATCGAGGCCAACCTGAAGGCGCGGACCTACCGCGACGGCGTCGCCGCCGCGGCCGTCGCGGCCGTCGCCGCGTCCCGAGAGCCGGGCGCGGCGAGGAAGCTGCTCTCGCTCGTCTCGCCGTCGCACCCTTACGGCGTGCGCGTCGCCGCGATCCGCGGCCTGGCGGAGTACTCCGCGGCCTCGTCCGAGGCCGTGCCCGCCCTGCTCGGCCTGCTCTCCGAGCCCGACGAGCGCATCAGCCTCATCGCCACCGCGGCGCTCGGCCGCACCGGCGACGAACGGGCCCTGCCCGCGCTCGAGAAGGCGGCGAAATCCTCCGGGAACCCCCGCATCCGGGTCTACGCCTCCGAGTCGGTCGCCCGCATCAAGGCCGGCTCCAAGACCAAGTCCAAGCTCCGTTAGCTCCGCGGCCCGAACTTCCAGCCGAGCCCGAGGCGGAACGCCTCGCCGAGCTGGCCCATCGGCTGGAAGGCCAGGTCGAAGGAGAAGCCGTTGACGCGCGCGCCCGCGCCGACCGTGAAGCCGGACAGCACGCCCAGATCGGGGGCCGTGCGCCCTTGGAAGCCGACGCGCCCGACCGCCTCCACGCGCCGCGACACCGTGCGGGCCCATTCGGCGCCGAGCTTCGCGTACGGCCGCGCGTGGAGGGGGACGACGGCCTCGATCGCCGTGACGACGCGGCCGCGCTCGGGCTCCCAGTCATGAGCGGCGGCCAGGGAGACCTCGAAGGGCAGCGGATCGGACTGACGCAGGTAGCGCAGCTTGCCGCCGGCGTTCCGGAAGGCCCAGGCCAGGGCCAGCGCCGGCCGGGCGGAGGGGCGGTAGATCACGCCGCCGTCCCCGGCGGCCGTCGTCGCCGTGCGGTTGCCGAGGGTCTCGCTGACGATCTTCAGGGCGGCCCCCGCGCGGAAGGAGCCGGTCCACGGCTCATGCTCCTCGTCTTCGAAGCGGCGGGCCGCGCCGGGCAGGTTCCAGGAATCCCGGAAATAGCCGCGGTCCCGCGTCAGAGCGTCGTCCTCGGTGAAGGCCCGCGCGTAGCCGATCGAGACGGCCGAGGAATGCGGCGAGAAGGAGCCCTGCTCGACCCCCACGTTGTCGACGCGCTCAATGGACCCCTGGGACAGGCGGGTGAAGGCGAAGCCGACGACGCCGCCCGTCCAGCCGATGGGCAAGGCGAGGGCGGCATAATCATGGTGCACCGAGGCGGGCAGCTCCGCTCGCGCGTAGACGACCTCGACGCCGCGCGCCGCGGCGAGGCCGCCGGGGTTCCAGTACTGCGCCTCTGGGCCCTCCGCGGAGGCGGTCATCGCCTCGCCCATGCCCAGCGCCCGCGCGCCGGCGCCGATCCTCAGGAATTGCGCGCCGTTGACGCCGGCGTCGGTCTGGAACGCGGCGGAGGCCCGCGGCGTCAGCCCCGGAATCAGAAAAAAGGCCAGGAGGATGGGCCTCACCGGATCACCGCCACGCGCCGCACCTTGCGGGCGCCGGCCCCCTCGATCAGAGCGTAATAGGTGCCGCTGGCGACGGCGCGCCCGGACTTATTGCGTCCATCCCAAGTCAGGACGCCGCTGGCGCCGGCCGTGCCTTCCCAGATCAGCTCGCCGGTCAGGGACATCAGCCGTACCGTCGTGCCCGCGGGGTAGTTCGCGAAGGTGAGGGTCTGGGCGCCGTAAGCTCCGGACTCTCCGGCCTCCCAGGGCTGGGGGAAAACGACTCCGTCCGAGAGCGCGGCCCCTGCCGTCCCGAGGAACGGCGAGTAGGAGGAGAAGTGGTCGAGCGTGGCGACGATCTGCCGGCCGGACGCGTCCACCGCCGAGGGGACCAAGGTCCACTGCGCCGCCGCTTCGTCGTAGCGGGCGATCAGCAGGCGCTTCGGATCCGCGCCCGCCGGCAGCAGGAGAGGATCGTAGGTCATCGTCAGGCGCACGGGCTTCAGGGGCTGCAGGCCGCCGGCGGAGATGTCGATGCCGACCGCGGTTCCCAGCGCCGTCAGCCTCGCCACCGAGCTGCGCGGGTTCGACAGGTCGAGGGTCACGCCCGAGAGCATGGTCACGATCGTCCCGGGGGGGAAGGTTCCGGGATCGATGTGCGCCGTGACCGACGGCACGACCGGGAAGGCCCCGGGCAGGGCCAAAGTCAGGCTGCCGCCGCCGACCGTGCCCGACGACAGCGACGGAGCCGCGGTCCGAGTCGAGCCGATCACGAGATAGTTCGGGTTGCCCTCGGGATCGAGCGAGGCCACGCGCGCGTAGTACAGCGTGCCGTAGGAGAGGCCGCTGAAATTCGCCGACGCGGCGCCCGGGGCCGTCACGCTCGTTCGCAGGATCGTCGCGAAGACGGGGCTCGCCGAGAGCTCGGCGCGGTACCCCTCGCAGGCTGCGGTCGCCGGGGCCAGCGGCAGGGGGGTCCACGCCACGGTCACGCTCGCGATGCCGACGAGCGGGAAGGGGTCCGCCGCGGCCGCCGGCGCGTCGGCCAAGGTCGACGCCGAGCCGATCGCCGTCCAAGGACCGTCGGGATTCGGGGCGTGAAGGCTCTGCGCGCGCACGCGCAGGAACTGCAGGGTGTTCGGGCTCAAGGCGGGAACGGCGGCGAACGCATTGGCGGTCGCCGAGGCTGCCGCGACCACGGAGAAGTTCGCCAGCGATGAGGCCTGCACGAGGAAGCTCGTCCCCGGCCCGAGCGTCGCCGTCGTCCAGCTGGTATAGAGAGTCCCGGTCGAGCGTCCAAAGACGACGGAGGCGGGCGCGCCGGGAGCGACCACGGTCGTCGCGGTGGACGCGGCGGCCGTGTACGCCGTCGGCGTCCCCGAGAGATTCAACGCAGCTACATCCGCGAAATAGAGGCGGTTCGAGCCGAGGCCGGAGAAGGCCGCCGAGGTGGTCGTGGTGTTGACGCTCGCCGTCAGCGGCGAGAAGGCGGCGCTCGTCGCGACGCGGACGATGTAGACGGTCCCGGCGGCGTTGCCGCCGGTGTTGAAGCTGAAGGTGAAGCCGTTCGAGGATTGGCTCGAGAACGGCTGGGCGCCCAAGGCCGGCGCGAACACCAAGGTCGGGGTCGAGCCGAACGCCGTATAGCCGCTCGTGGTCCCGCCGTGTGAGATCGCGAGGGCGCGCGCATAGTAGAGGGTGTTCGGCGTCAGGCCCTCGAACGCGGCCTGCAGGCTGAGCGTCGTGGAGGAAGCGGCCAGCGGCGAAAAGCCCGCGGAGAGGGAGGCCTCGACCCGGTACGCGGTGCCCGCGGAGTTCCCGCCGGACGACCATTGCACGGAGAAGCCCGTTTGGGAGACCGAGAAGTACGGCGCGGTCGACAAGGCCGGGGCCGCGGCCAAGGTCGCGACCGGCTCGGCGGGGGCCAGGAACGGCCCCGAGGCCGCCGCCACGCGGAAGTAGTAGCTCGCGTTCGTCGCCAAGCCGGTGA
>JAUYSH010000039.1 GCA_030696455.1 Elusimicrobiota bacterium | reverse complement strand
CGGAGGCCGCGCCGACCGCGTCATCGTGGACCCCGGCATCGGCTTCGGTAAGACGTTGGATCACAATTTAACCTTGATCCGCCGCGCCGGCGAGCTGTCCTCGATCGCCCCCGTGCTGTTGGGCGTGTCGCGTAAATCGATGTTCGGAAAGATTTTGAACGACAACGGATCGGGGGATCGTCTCTCGGCGTCCTTGTCTATAGCCTCCTGGGCTTGCTTCAACAACGTATCGATCTTACGCGTACACGACGTCCTCGAAACCCGTCGCGTCATCGAGACCCTCCGCGCCGTCAGCGAGTCCGCGTGAACACCTTATTCGGAACGGACGGAGTCCGCGGCATCCCCGGCGAGGGTCCCCTCAGGCCCGAGTCCGTCCGCGCGCTCGCCTATCACGGCGCCAAGGTCCTCCTCGAACGCCAAGGCGTGAAGGTGAACGGCCATGCCCCGCTCATCGCCGTCGGCCGCGACACGCGCGGCTCCGGCCCCGCGCTGCTGCGCTCTTTGCTCTCGGGCTTCTCCGCCGCCGGCGTGCGCGGGCTCGACCTCGGCGTCATCCCGACCCCCGCCGTCTCCTACCTCGCCCCGCGCCTGGGCTGCTTCGCCGGCGTCGTGCTCTCGGCGAGCCATAACCCCGCGGAGTACAACGGGATCAAGTTCTTCGACGGGGCGGGCTTCAAGATGGCGCCCGCCCTCGAGTACGAGGTCGAGGGGCGCATGGCGCGTCCCGCGCCCCCCGCGATCGCGCGGCCCCCGTTCGCCGCCGCCGACCGGGGCGCCATCTACATGGATTTCCTCAAGAGCGCGTTCCCGGCGGCGCTTTCCCTCGAGGGAACGCGCCTCGTCGTGGACTGCGCGCACGGCGCGGCCTCCTCGTTCGCCCCGAAGCTGTTCGCCGAGCTGGGGGCTACGGTGTTCGCCATCGGCGTCAAGCCGAACGGAAGGAACATCAACGCCGGCTGCGGCGCGACCGCGACCGAGGCGCTGCGCCGCGAGGTCGTGCGCCGCCGCGCCGACGCCGGGCTCGCGCTCGACGGCGACGCCGACCGCGCCTTGATCTGCGACGAGCGCGGCAAGCTGCTCGACGGCGACGCGTTGATCGCGGCGGCCGCGGCGCGGCTGCTGCGGCGGGGCGCCCTCAAGGGAGGCAAGGTCGCCGTGACCGTCATGTCGAACTTCGGCCTGCTCTCCTATCTGCGCGGCCTCGGCGTCGAGGCGGTCACGACCCCGGTCGGGGACCGCTACGTGACGGAGGCCATCGAGCGCGAGGGCCTGAGCCTCGGCGGCGAGAACTCCGGCCATGTCGTGTTCCGCGACTTCGCCCCGACCGGCGACGGCATGCTGACCGGCCTGCAGACCTTGGCCGCCTGGCGCGAGTCGGGCAAGCCGATGAGCGCCCTCGGGCGCCTGTACAAGGCCACGCCGCAGGTGCTGCGCGCGATCCGCGTCAGGCAGAAGCCCGCGATCGCGGCCCTGGGACGCACCTCCACCGCGATCGCCGCGGCGGAGAAGACGCTGGACGGCCGCGGGCGCGTGTTCGTGCGCTACTCGGGCACGGAGCCGGTGCTGCGCGTACTCGTCGAGGGGCCCAAGGACGCGGAGAACCGCAGGCTCGCGGACGGCATCGCGAAGATCTATCTGACGGAGACGGGAGCCGGAGAGGAGAAACACGGATGAAGACCGAGGTTAAGCTGAAGCTGGGCGTGAACATCGACCATGTCGCGACGCTGCGCCAGGCGCGCCTCGACATCGATCCCGATCCCGTGCAGGCCGCTCAGGTCGCGCGCCAATCCGGCGCCGACATCATCGTCTGCCACCTCCGCCGCGACCGCCGGCACATGCAGGACGCCGACATCGTCAAGCTCTGCCGCCTCAAGGGCGAGACGCACGTCGAGATCTCCGACGACGCCAAGATCATCGCCGCCGTGCTCAAGGCCCGCCCGACCTCGGTCTGCCTCGTGCCCGAGCGCCCCGGCGAGGTCTCGACGGAAGGCGGCCTCGATCTCGTGCGCAACGGCAAGAGCCTCGCCAAGACCATCGCCAAGCTCAAGAAGGCCGGCGTCGAGGTGAGCCTCTTCGTCGCTCCCGAGGCCCCGGCCGTGCGCGCCGCGCGCAACATCGGCGCCGACATCGTCGAGCTCGACACCAGCGACTACGCCAAGACCCACAGCAAGCCCAAGCAGAAGCTCGAGCTCGAGCGCCTCGAGCTCGCCGCGTACATGGCCTGGGAGATGGGCATCGTCGTCCACGCCGGCCACGGCCTCGACTACCACAACGTGGCCCCCGTCGCGCGCATCCCGCACATGTCCGCGCTCAACATCGGCTTCTCGATCGTCGCGCGCTCCGTGTTCGTGGGGCTCAAGACCGCCGTCTCCGAGATGCGCCGGGCGATCGATTAGGCGTCGATCATGTGCGGCATAGTCGGCTACGTCGGGCCTAAGCAAGCCGTCCCCCTGCTCATGGAGGGCCTCAAGCGCCTCGAATACCGGGGCTATGACTCCTCCGGCCTGGCGTCCATCGTCGACGGCGTCATCGAGCGGCGCCGCGCGCAGGGCAAGCTGACCAACCTCGCCGCCGTCCTGGCCGACAGCCCGCTGACCGGCTCGGTCGCCCTGGGCCACACGCGCTGGGCGACGCACGGCAAGCCCAACGAGGTCAACGCGCACCCTCACACCGACCCGACCGGCACCGTCGCGGTCATCCACAACGGCATCATCGAGAACTACCTCGAGATCAAGGACCGCCTGAGCGCCGCCGGCGCCAAGTTCGCCAGCGAGACCGACACCGAGGTGCTCGCGCATCTCGTCGCCGAGAAGCTCACGCTTCTGCAGCCGCCCGGGTCGGCCCCGAAGGGCGACCTCAACGAGCCTCTCCTGTTCGAGGCCGTCCGCCGCGCGCTGGCCGACGTCCGCGGCGCCTACGCGGTCGCCGTGCTCTGGTCGAAGGCTCCGGGCGTGATCATCGCGGCCAAGACCGCCTCGCCCTTGATCATCGGCCTCGGCGACGGGGAGACCTTCCTCGGCTCCGACGTGCCCGCCTTCCTCGCCTACACGCGCAAAGCCGTGTTCCTCGAGGACGGGGAGATGGCCGTCCTCAAGAAGGACGGCGCCACCTTCTTCAACCTGGCCGGCAAGCGCCTCGAGAAGGCCCCGGTCAACATCACCTGGGACCGCACGATGGCGGAGAAGTCCGGCTACCGCCACTTCATGCTGAAGGAGATCCACGACCAGCCGATGTCCTGCGAGGACACGATGCGCGGCCGGCTGTTCCCGCTCAAGGGCGTGCTCGAGCGCGACTGCGGGATGAACGCCGACATACTCAAGAACATCCGTTCGGTGCAGATGATCGCCTGCGGCACCGCCTACCACTCGTGCCTCGTGGGTCAATATTGGTTCGAGACCTTGATCGGCGTCCCGACGCGGGTGGAAACCGCGTCGGAGTTCCGCTACCGCGAAACGACGGTCGGTCCGGAAGATCTCGTCATCGCCGTCTCTCAGTCCGGTGAGACCGCCGACACCTTGGCCGCCGTTAAGATCGCGAAAGAGAAAGGCGCCAAGGTCCTCGCCGTCTGCAACACCGTGGGCTCCGCGCTCACCCGCTCGGCCGACTGGACCCTGTACACCCATTGCGGCCCCGAGCTCGGCGTCGCCTCGACGAAGGCCTTCATCGGCCAGCTGACGTCCCTGGCGGTGCTGACGCTCCACGCCGCGATCGGCCGCGGGACGATGACCGAGGCGCAGGGCCGCAAGTTCGTCGACGACCTCGTCAAGGTCCCCGGCTGGATCCGCGCCGCGATCAAGCTCGACAAGCAGATCCTCGCGGTGGCCAAGAAGTTCGCGAAGAAGGAGCACTTCCTGTTCATCGGCCGCTACGTGAACTACCCCATCGCGCTGGAAGCGGCCTTGAAGCTCAAGGAGATCTCGTACATCCACGCCGAGGGCTACGCCGCCGGCGAGCTCAAGCACGGTCCCATCGCGCTGATCGACACCGAGATGCCGGTCGTCGTGATCGCGACACAGTCGCGCGTCCTCGAGAAGACCCTGTCCTCGCTCGAGGAGGTCAAGGCGCGCGGCGCGCAGGTGATCGTGCTCGCCACCGAGGGCCTCGGCGAGTTCGAGGGCTGCGAGGCCGTCCTGCGCCTGCCCCCGGTCCCCGAGCTCCTCTCGCCGATCGTGAACATCATCCCGCTGCAGCTGCTGGCGTATCATGTGGCGGACCTTCGAGGCTGCGATGTCGACCAACCGCGGAACCTGGCGAAAAGCGTCACGGTTGAGTGAGCCCCGGCTTCTTTGGCGGCTCACGCCGTTCCCGGCGAGGGCGTTCGCCGTATCCTTGCTCCTATGGCTCGCGCTTCTGGGAGGCTGGCGCCTCCCTTGGGCCGAGACGGCGGGGAACTTCCGCGAGCGCCGCACGGAGCGAGCGGTCTTGAGCCCGATCCTCGCCGAAGCTCGCCGGGAGGGCCTGACCTTCCCCCAGGTCGTCGTCGCTCATCCCGCCCACCTGGGCAAGCCGGTCTATTGGGACGTCACGGTCGTTTCCACGACCACCTCCTACGCCGAGGGGCGCCCCGGCTGGAGCGTCGTCTGGATCGATCCTGAGCGGGCCGCCGTCGACTTTCTTCACGGCCACGGCCGGGTGCTCGCCAAGGTCGCCGCGGTCGACCGCGACGCCGTTTATCTGGACTATCTGGGGAGGCCCTGATGGAGCTCGGAGTCGATCTCGTCGAGATCGGGCGGATCAAGTCGCTCGCGCGCCGCAACCCCAAGTTCCTCCCTCGCGTGTTCTCCGCGCACGAGATCGCCTACTGCAAGAGCAAGAAGAACCCGTGGCCGCATTTCGCCGTGCGCTTCGCCGCCAAGGAGGCCGTGTACAAGGCCCTGGGCAAGGCCGAGGTGCCCCTGACCGCGATCTCGGTCAAGCGCGGAAAGGACGGGCGCCCGTCGGTGAAGATCCACGGCAAGCCGGTGCGCGGCCTCAAGCTCTCGCTCTCCCACGGCCGCGAGCACGCCGTCGCCTTCGCCGTGCTCTCGCGTTGATCGACGCGCGCCGCTTCTTCAGCCGGGGCCCGGGTCCGCGCGTCCTCCTGCTCGGCGGCGTGCACGGCGAGGAGAAGCCGGGCGTGCTCGGCCTCGAACGGCTCGCCGGGCAGCTCCAGGACGGGAGCCTGTCCCTCGTGCGCGGCCAGGTGACCGTGATCCCCCGCGTGAACGCCGAGGCCGTCGCGCGCGGCCTTCACTTCATCGACGAGAACCTCAACCGCGTCATGCGCCGCCACCCCGCGCCGGCCACGCACGAGCAACGGCTCGCCGACGAGCTGGTCGCCTTGATGGCCGCGCACGACGCCGTCCTCGACCTGCACGGCACGCAGGCCCCGACGTCCCCGTTCGTGTTCCTCGACGACGAGTCCGTGCCCGTCCGGCGCTGGGCGGACGCCCTCGGCGCGGACCGCCTGCTCACCGGCTGGCCGGCGCTGTACGCGGGCTCCGACGCCGTCACCACGACGGAGTGCGCCCAGGCGCTCGGCAAGCGCGCGCTGACGGTCGAGGCCGGTCGGAACGACGATACCGCCGCGGCCGAGTTCGCCTTCCTCGCGGCGATGCGCACGCTCGGGCACTTCGGCCTGATCACGGGCAAGCCCCGGCCCCCGGCGCCGCTTCCCGTGCGCCTGACCTCGGTCGTCCGGCGCGAGCGCGACGGGGCCTTCGTGCGTCCCTGGAAGAACTTCGATCCCGTGAAGAAGGGCGAGCCCATCGCCCGGTACGCCGACGGCGTCGAGCTGACCGCGCCCGAGGACGGCTGCGTGGTCATGCCCTACGAGGCCGTCGAGGCCGGCGGCGAGTGGTATTACCTCGCGGTTGCGGGCTGACTGTTTCTGCGGCGACTTCGCGCTGAAAAAGTGGAGCCCCGCTCAGCTTTTTTCCATATTTTACTGTCAGCGCTGACAGTAAAATTCCAGAAAATTATTAAAATATAAATACTTTCTCGCCCCAAGTCGCCGTCGTCGACGGGGACTTGGGGTCGCCGCCATCCTACTGCATACCCATCTTCCAGAAACAGTCAGGGCCAGGGGTGCCGCGGATAGCGGCGCTGCAGTTCTTTCTTAACGGTCGGATACGTATTGGCCCAGAACGAAGCGAGGTCCTTGGTCTTCTGCACCGTGCGGTGGTTGGGCGCGAGCACGTCGAAGGTGACGGCGAGACGTCCCTCGCACAGGCTCAAGGTCCCCGTCATCTTGACGAAATCGCCCAGACGCGCGGAGAGCTCCGGCGGATGCGTCTCATGATACGTGAAGCGCCCCGTCTTCCCCGAGGGCAGCTTCTTGGACGCCGGCAGCGCGCGGTCGAGGAAGCCCGCCAGGGCGGGGCCGAGGTAGCCCTCGATGTGGGGCAGGAGGTTCACGCGCTCGATGTCCTTGAGCGAGTTCTTGCCCGCGCACACCTCGCCGTAGATCAGGCGCCAGTCGTCGGCGGTCATCTCGGGATAGCCCATGTCGGGATACAGCCGCCTCGCCAGGGCGATGCGGGTCACCAGCTGGCGCGCGCGGTCGTCGAGGCCGGGGTGGAGTAATTCTCCCGAGGCGAACTTCTCGGCCCACAGGTCGGCGGAGGCCTTGCGGTCCTGCTTGTGAATATTGATCTCGCGGCGAGATAACACAAGACCTCGGAACAGGAGCCGGTCTTCTTTGACGACCCGTTGCTTTCTTTCGTCGAACTCCGAGGCCGGCGTCCAGACGCATTCTGCCGGGAAGGCGCGCTCGATCATCTCCGGCGTGAACGGCAAATATAAATTAATCCCGACCTGCCGCGCCTGCCCTCCGCCCGCCCGCTCCCGGATGTCGAGCGCGAGCAGCAGAGGCGGGGCGTCCGTGACGCCCGGCAAAAGCGCCCCGCGCCCGTCCCCGAGGCGGTAGAAGAACCCCTCGCCCTCGCGCGCCGCGAGGCGGTCGGAGAAGGCGTCGAGCCAAGCGAGCGGCAGCGCGTCGGGCACCGGCGCGGGGGCGCTGCCGCCGTCCTGGTATAAGCGTTTGAACTGGCGGAAAACCTCGGACGCTTCCCTCGACGTCTCCTCGCGCGCGCCCGCCAGCAGGTCGGCCGCGAGGGCCGTCAGGTCCGCCGCCTGCCCTGGGCGCAGGTCGTGCGCCGTCTCGAAGACGGAGGCCATGGCGCTGGCCCGCTCGTAGGCCTCGGGCCCGAGGGCGCGGGCCGCCTCGAGCACGGCGGCCAGCCGCGGCGGAGCGGGGTAGCGCAGCAAAGCGCGGCCTTTCGCCGTGACGCGGCCTGAGGCGTCGACGGCGCCGAGCGCCTCGAGCGCGCGCCCCGCCGCCGTCCAGGCCTCGGGCTTGGGCGGCGTGACCCAGTCGACGGGCGCGGGCAAGGACGCGGCCTGAAGGCGCAGGGCGCTGAGCTCGAGGCGGATGATCTCGGGAGTCAGGCTCGGGGCCATGCCCGTCTCGTCGGCGCGCGACCACAGGCGCACGCAGCGCCCCGGCGCCGTGCGCCCGGCGCGCCCCGCGCGCTGGTCGGCGTTGCCGCGGCTGATGCGGGACAGGTACAAGGTGTTGATGCCGCGCGCGGCGTCATAGGCCGCGACCCGGTGCAGGCCGCTGTCGATGACCATGGTCACCTGCGGTATGGTCAGGCCGGTCTCGGCCACGTTGGTGGCGACGATGACGCGCCGCCGGGGGGACTCCTCCAGGACGCTTTGCTGCTCGCTTAAATCCATGCCCCCGTGCAGGCCGTGCAGCTCGAGGTACTGCTCGCGGCAGTAGGGCGTTAGCACGGTGAGCGCCCGCCGGATCTCGCGCAGGCCGGGCATGAAGATGAGAACCGAGCCGTCGAGGCCCTCGCGGGCCAGGTCGTTGAGGGCGGCGAGGGCGCCCTCTGCGGGGCCGGTGCGCGCCGCGAGGGGATAGTGGCGTATATCGACGGGAAACAGACGTCCCGGCACCGACACCGCGGCCGCCTCCGGGAGGTAGCGCGCGAGCGCTCCGGACTCGAGGGTCGCCGACATGACCGCGATCTTCAGGTCGGGGCGCTTTCCCGCGCGCAAAGCCTTGAGCCACGCGAGCGCCAGGTCGCAGTCGAGGCTGCGCTCGTGGAACTCATCGAGGAGAACGGCGGAGACCCCCTCGAGGGAGGGGTCGCGCATCATCTGGGCGATGAAGACGCCGTAAGTCTGGAAGATCACCTTGGTGTCGGAACGGCAACGGCTATCAAAACGGACTTGGTAGCCGATCATGGTTCCAAGACTTGTGCTCGTTTCGACGGCCACACGGCCCGCGAGGCTGCGCGCCGACAATCGTCTGGGTTCCAGCACGAGGACCTTCCCGGGGACCTTGCCGAGGAGATACTGCGGTGTCTGAGTCGATTTACCGCTGCCCGTCGGAGCCGTCAGGATCAGGCTTCCGGCCCGGCTTATCTCGGAAATGATCTTGTCGCGGAACGCCGCGATGGGCAGGGCCTGGCTCACCGAGACAGTTTAGCTGTTCAGGCCCAGTCCGCGCTCGTAGCGCGCGTTTAGGATCCGGTGCGAGGCGCCGAGAAGGTAGGCCAGCTTCATCCGCTGATTGAGCCAGGCCTGGCGCCAGGGGCCGTTGGCGCGGAAGCGCACCGCCGAGGTCGTCGCGATGAAGGGGGCGAGCGCGGGGGGGCCGCTCTCGCGCAGGATCAAGGACAGCTCGGTGTCCTCGAAGATCTCCACCGGCGGGATCGGCCGCGTCAGGAGCCTGCGGTCGAAGTACACGCAGTGATCGAGGTAGACGATGCCGCGCCGGGCGCGCACGCGGTTGGAGTACCAGCTCGTGAAGCGCAGCAGCGGGTGGTCCCAGTCGAAGGCGTGGGTGAAGCCGCCCCAGCCCGCCCGCCCCGCGCGCTCCGCGAGCCAGCGCAGGCCCTCGGCCGGGATCAGGCTGCGCGGGTGATGCAGCAGGAGGGTCGCGTGGGAGGCGGCGTCGATGCCCGCCTGCAGCCGCGCCCCGCGCGAGGGCCCGTCCACGCGCACGAAGCGCGCGCCGCCGCCCGGCGGGGGGATGTCGCCGGCGCAGATCACCTCGAGGCCGGGGACCTCCGCCAGGCGCGCGAGTATGCGCGCCAGCCACTCGCCGCCGTTCTCGTGCACGGGCACGACCACGGTGACGCTCACGGCTAGCAGGACCCGCCGCCCAGCACGCAGAACGACGCGCAGTGCGGGTGCTGCAGGGCGACCGGGCGCCACGACTCGCGCAAGGTCGCGCCGAGCTCGAAGCGAGGATCGTAAGGGATCAAGGTGCAGGCGACGACGGCGGGCTTATCCACGCCGCGGCGCTTGACCACCATGCGCGAGGAGGCGCACATCACCGACTCGGGCGCCTTGCCGAGGATGCTCCAGCACTCGGTCGTGATCTCGGGCAGCTCGCCCGGCGCTCCCATCTCGGGGAACACCGTCAGCTCGACGTCCCGCCCGAGGGCGCGGCGGTAGCCCTCCCGCGCCGCGCTTTCGTCCTCGTCGACGAAGGCGCGGCCGGCCACCGACACGTCGAAGCCCGCGTCGAGCAGCCAGCGCAGGCCGGCCATGGTCTTGTCGTAGGACCCGGCCCCGCGCTCCGCGTCGTGCGCCGCCGCGGTGTGATGGTCGAGCGAGACGCGCAGGCGCAGGCCCCGCCCGGGCCGCACGAGCAGGTCGAGCAGCTCGCGCTTGCGGTTCATCATCGGGGCCATCGCGTTGGTCAGGATCAGGACCTCGAAGCCTTGGTCCAGGCACTCGGCCGCCATGGCGGGCAGGTCCGGGTTCATGAACGGCTCCCCGCCGGTGAAGCCGACCTCGCGCGCCCCCGCGTCGCGGGCCTCCTCGAGGAAGGGCCGGATCTCGGCCAGCTTCAGGTACTCGAGGCGGTCATTGCGCGGGGAGGACTCGACATAGCAGTGCGCGCACTCGATGTTGCACAAGGTCCCGGTGTTGAGCCACAGCGTCGTCAGGGTCGCGGGCTCGACCTTGGCGCGGGCCTTGCCCTGGGCGGTCCTGTCCGCCTCGGCCCACTTAGCAGCAGGCACCGTCGTTCCTCGCCTCGGTCGTGAACGGCATATTGGTCCCGCAGCCCGGGAAGATCCCGAAATGCGTCTTCATGTCCCCGAGGAAGTCGAAGTGTCGGGCGAAGCGGCTCTTGGCGAGCATCAAAGACGTATTGCCGCACACCGTCATGATCCGTCCCGCCTCGAAGAGGTGATGCCCGTCGAGCGTGAAGGACTTGGGCGCGTCCGCGATGGTCCCTTTGTACCGGACGGCCTGGCCGTAATCCTCGCAGGCGGGCTCGAGCCCCGAAAGCTTGAAGAGGCGGTAGGTCGCGGAGTAGAAGCCGATATGGCCCGCGCGCTCGCGGATGGGCCCCGCGTCGAGCGCCAGCGGCCGGGACTCGACCAAGCGCGGGTCGGCGAACCCGGCGGCCTTCGCCAGCTGGAGAAAGTCGTTCCAGTACAGCGCGCCGCCGAGGCACTCCCCGTATAGGACCGGATCGCTCCTGAGCTCCTCGGGCACGCGCCGGTCGGCGTACACGTCGGAGAAGTACAACTCGCCGCCCTCCTTCAGCACCCGCCGCGCCTCGCGGAGCACGGCGGCCTTGTCTCGGGCCAGGTTGATCACGCAGTTGGACACGATCAGGTCGTAGGACGCGTCCTCGAGCCCGGCCTGGTCGAGGCGGGAGATATCCCCCTTGATGAACTCCACGTTGCCGTAGCCGAAGGTCCTCGCGTGGCGCTCGCGGTTGCGCTCGGCCACCTCGAGCTGCTCCTCGGTCATGTCCACGCCGGTCACGCGCCCGGAGGCGCCGACGAGCTGTGAAAGGATATAGCAGTCCCGCCCGGAGCCCGAGCCCAGGTCGAGCACGCTCAGGCCCGAAAGCTCGCTGGGGATGGTCAGCCCGCAGCCGTAGTAGCGCGAGGTGACCTCCTCGCTCACCTTCGCGAGCGCCTCGCGCACCGGCCTGGGCAAAGACGAGGGCGAGCAGCAGGCGTCGGTCTTGAGGTCGGCGCCGCTTTTCAGCGTCTTGCCGTAGTAGTCGCGCACACCGGCTTCGATATCGACGGGCATGGATCCTCCGAAAGGTTGAAGATTGTACAGAAGTGAGTGCCTATGGGGCTCGGATCGTTACAGGCCGAAGCGTTGCGTCCTATCCGGTACGGCCTACGGGCGGGAGGTGCCATGTCCACGCACAACGATTGCCAAAGCTGCGGGCTTCCCCTCGACAAAGGCGGCACGTATTCCGACGGGCGTCGGAGCCATTCGTATTGCACCCGCTGCTATTCGGGCGGGCGCTTCACGCGTCCGGAGCTCACGGTCAGCCGCATGAAAGAGCTGTCCGCCGAACGGCTCCACGCGCGGGGCTATCCGTTGTTCCTCGCGCGCTTCATGGTGAGGAACCTGCACAAGCTCGAGCGCTGGAACGTGAGCCGGCCGCTCGCCCAGAGCCGCCGCATCTGACGCGTCAGCTTTTAGGCGAAGAAAAGGCGGCTTTCGCGACGCAGGACAAGGTCCCGAAGACGCCCAGCAGGCAAAGCCCCGCCCCGGGGACCGCGACGAGTTCCAGCGCCTTCTTCGCGGCCCCGGTGCCTCCCAGGCCCGGCGCCATGAACCCGGCGAGCAGCCAGAAGCCCGGATAGATCAGGGCTCCCGCGCCGAAGGCCGCCGCGCTCAGCTGCGCGGGCAAGGTCAGAGGGCAGAGCAGGATCATCATCGCGATCGACGCCAGCGACGCCGTCCCGATGGCTCCCGCGTGCAGGTGCGCCCGGATCAGGTAATCCCAGGACTTCTTGACCACGGCGTCCTTTGCCGCGACGTCTCCCTTATACACGGTCTCCAGGGCCGCGTTCCCGGAATCCGCCAGGCGGGTCTTGAAGACGTCCTCCACGGCGCCGAAGGCCCCTCCGAGCGAGAAGCCGAACAGGATCGCGAGCAAGGACAGGATCGCTCCGGCGGCGACGGGCTTGGGGATGGTCCTCATGGCCTCAGCTCTTGGGCAGCAAAGCCACGCCCGACGCGACGAAGGACACCGACTCCACGGGAGCCGTCACCTTCTTGATCTCCTCTTTCGACGCGCCTTCGTCCTTGAGGAAGTGCCTCGCCTCCTTGACCGACAGCGTCTTGCGCGAGAGCACGCCCTGCACGCGCGCGCGCCGGTCGGAAAGGCCCTTGGGCACGAAGAAGCCGTAATCCTTGAACGTGACGCGCACCTCGCTGTCGCCGTCCTTGAGCACGAGCCAGCAGCCCTTCTTCTTGCAGGACTTGGTCACGACCGCCTCCACGACCACCACCTGGCCGGCGAAGGCCTCGGGCTTGGCCAGGGCCTCGGACAGGGGTGTCGCCTCGGCGACGGTGAGCGGCGCTCCGAAGAAAGCCGCCTCCTCGGCGGCGAGGGCGGGCACGGCGAACGACAGGGCGGCGAGAAAAGCGATCGAGCGCATGGGGCCTCCTGGGAGCGTCTTCGCGCTGATTCTAGCAGACCCGGGGCCGCCTAGCAGCCGCATTCCCCTTTCGTCTTGTAATCCGAGATCCCGCCGCTCCGGTCGAGCTCGACGCGGCAGCACGCCGTGAGCGACTCGCGCAGCAGCTTGCGCGCCCTCTGCACGCGCGACTTCGCCCCGGGCAAGGACAGCTTCTCCCGGACCGCGATCTGCTTCTGCGTCTGCCCCTCGAACTCCGCCAAAGTCAGCGCCCGGCGGTACGGCTCGGGCATCGCCTCGATGAGCGGCGTCAGGCAGCGCGCCAGCTCGCGCTCGGCCTCGCCGCCCCCCGGGCCCTCCTCTCCTTTCATATCGTCGGGGAGGGGGTCGTGGGGGCGGCGCGCCCGGAAATGGTCCACAACGGCGTTGCGCGTGATCTGGAACAGCCACGGCCGGAGCTTGGCGGGATCGTGCAGCGACGCCATGCGCTCGAGCGCCTTCACGAAGACGTCGTGCACGATGTCCTCCGCCAGCGCCTTGTCGCCCACGCGCTTGAGCACGAAGCCGAGCAGCTCCGCCCGGTAAGTCCGCCACGCCTCGTCGATCTTCATCCCGGCTCCCGGCAGCCGCAGCTCCCCGGCTTGGCCTCGCCGCAGCAGCCGGCCTTCTCCTTCGGCGCGCAGCACTGCGCGGCCTTCGCCTCCTTCCCTTTGAAGAAGCGCTTGAGGTTCTCGGGCACTCCCGGGTAGGCGGGGCGCTCTGTTCCTTTCCCGCCGGCCAGCGCGCGCCTGAGAGCGGCCACGATCAGCGCCTGGGGGGCCTCTGTGTACTCCTTTCCTTCGTGCGTCCAGACGCGGCATTCCGTGCCCTCGTCGCAGCCGCACAGGTCGGTGCAGCTGACGCACTTGCTCTCCTTCGTCTCGAGGACGATGTCGCGTCCGTTGACGCGGATGGTGGGGGAAGACAGGAACTCGCGTTCGCGCGCCTGCTGCTCCGACGCGATCACGGTCTTCTTCACCCGAAGCTCGGTCCCGGGTAGGTCGCGGCGCACGGACTCGATGGCCGCCTCGATGCTGCCGAGCGTGCCCACGCAGCGGGTGCAGGTGGACAGGTCGATCGCCAGCAGCTCGATCTCGATGGGGCGGATCTTTTGGTTCGCGGTCATAAGGCCTCCTGGACGATGCCTCATATCGAGGCTCTCATCCCAGTAGACGGGAAACCCTCTAAAAGGATGCAAGCCTCTGTCGCGACGAACCTGCCGCTAGGGCGCCTTGTTCTCCTGCCGGCACTTGCCCTTCACGCACTTCAAGATCACGTGCTGAGTGCTGCAGGCTTCGCATGTCCGCACGATCTTCTTCCTCCGCCGTTCCTTCTGATCCAGGTCGTCGAACGTCTTGAGATGCTTCCGGTTGATCACGATCAGGCCGCCGCAGCTCCGGCAAGCGTCGCCGGCAACGGCGCAATCCTTGTCCTCCTTGCACTGGTAGAACTTCTCCGGCAGCTTGACCGCGGGCATTTCCCCGAAGGCGGGCCGCAAACCGGCGAACAACAGGATCAGGCAGGCTTTGTTGATCATAGAGGGGAGGCCGATCGGCCGGCTCGTGAATCGAATTGTTCAAGACACTCATACTCTTCCAATGTCACTGACCCAAATAATGCATTCACTCGGCATCCGCGGCCGCACAAGAAGTTGTCTGCCGTTTTATTCCTCTCCAAATCAGGATTCGATTTCAATTCCGCTCTTGCGCCGGCGGCGCATTCTTCCCGGGATCGGTAAGCTCCGGCGTGCCGCCAATCGAGCCCGCTCGGCTCGCCGTGATAGATAAACGCCGTCCATGTTCGCGTGAACGTTCTCTGCAGCAAGAACGCCTTCAAACCTAACGCCGCGATGACGCCAAGCATCATGCCCAGGACTATTTTAAGCATGCGCTTTAATCTTTGCCTGGGGACTTTCGCAGAGCCCATAATTCAATTGTGCAGGCTGTGCGCCTGACGCAGTGCGGCACGGCGAACTGCTCGTGATCGTCATCGATCTCGGCCACCGACGTGAGATGGTCGGCAAGGCCCAATGGTTCGCCGGAGACAGGTGCCAACGCCGTCGCGCGTGCTTGGCCTCCTGTAGTTCTTCTTCGGACCAGAGGTTCCTCCTTCCAATGTTCCACAACAGCCGAGACGAGACCTCCGGTCAGCGCAGTTTGCACTGCAACTTCTTTTCAAAGGCGCCAACTCCGATTTCTTTTGAGTCGTCGGATGCCCAGGCCATAGCATCAGTGGGCACATGATTTTTCGCATTCGAAGAGTCGATATGCCCAATGCTGATTTGGACTTTCCCATCAAACTTGAGCAGATGTATTGTCGTTCGTCCATTGTGGGTTTTTTCTATGTCTTTCCAGTCTTTGGACGAGATATCCAACGACCCGCCCTGCCAGGCGATCAGTGACCAAGGTTGATGCTTGATTTGATACTCAGGGGGTATGGCTCCGGCCCATACCTCTTTCCATTTCTCCGTTTTTTTATCCCATTCTTTTAAAATGCACTTAGGCGATGAGCCGACGGCGACCTGCGCCCGCGCGTTATTGGCGATGAAGCCGAATATCAAGAACAAGATGAACGTCATGGAAGGTATTTTCATGTTTTAAGGCTCCTATCAACGGTTAATGAGGAATCGCATCAATTGCCCACGAGGCCAAATTTCTCCAGCGCTTATTTTGAAACCGGCGCCTCCGAGATTGCTTCTGGCTTGCCGTTCAATTATATGTTTCTGCCATTAGCTGAGGTTCTGCCGTCGAACGCAGGGGGTGAGCGGCGGCCGCTTCAACTATCCACCCAAACGAGGCCGCCGGCTGGTCAAGCCAATGGTTCGGGAATTCTAATCTCCGATTGAAAACAACTTTAGATCCTGATCGTGAGCTTCGCGCGCAATTGAAAGAAGATCATCAATCAGCGCGACCATCCGAGAGCGTTCTACTGACTCATATCGTTCAGTCTCTTTTGACATGGTTTCGCCGTTCCATCCGACGCGTACGCTCCATTGTTCCGGCTTGGAAAGAACATCCGTCCGTGCTTCGTCCAACTCTTCGATGAAGCGCTGTAGCTGGTAACCAAACAGTTCCGCGTGAGCGTAGAGATCAATCAATTCGTGCTTCCTGGGAGGCAAACTCGCGGCCTCAAAATACCAGTAAAGAAACCAGTAGTAGCCGTCGTCTTGGAGTAAAACACGCCGTTTAGCCGATTCCGGATTTTTCGATTTGTGCGGCTCAGAGACAAAGATTTCTGTCATGTTGTTAAGTTGCCGAACGCTCAGGATCTGCCGCCGCGGCTATACAAGTCCATCCAAACGAGGCCGCGGGCGGCAGAATCCGATGGTTAGGCGTCCCCGGCACTTTCACATTAGTTCTCCCAAATACGGGAATGCAAAACTGACTATCCACGCCACGAGTAGCCAGTGGCTAATAAGGCTGCACCTAAAACTGGGGGAATTCCTTCCCCGCACAAAGAAAACTCCAATAGTAGCGGCAATGAGCAAATTCAATCCGAAGGCGATCGCGACATATGCGCCGCCCTGATAACGTATCCCATAATCCAGACTCATTCCGAACCAAACTAACGATAGCAGTAGCACTAAGCCGAACAAGGCGATTGATCTCTTTGGGATTTCGACGTCTCCTTTGAAAAGCTGGACAGACCAAACCAAGAAGAAAATTGGCCATATCAAGAGCGCCATATAGCCTAGACCATAGAACATCGGAAAAACGAGAGTCATGGGAAACGTCGACGTTATGCTCGGAGACCTTGCGCTAAAAAATCCAAACATCTGTGCTTCCACGGCAAAAATAAGAACTCCTGCCGATATTAGCCCCACGCATCGCATCGTTAGCTCAAATTTCCGTTTTTCCATTTTTAAGTACGCCTAGACACAATGGTTGCTTGAAAGCAAAAGCTCGCCGTCCTTTGTATCGTGGGTTATGTCCCGGCAAGGGAAACATAGAGCCACAAAAGGAGGCGAGCCGTGAGTGATTCTACCATGTACGTCGGACTGGATGTCCACAAGGAGTCGATTGAGATCGCGTTGGCGCCTTACGGCGGCGGCGAGGTGAGGCATTACGGAAGGATAGCAGGAGATCTCGAAGCCGTCGATAAGGTTCTTTTCAGGCTGCACAAGTCTCACAGCAAGCTGAAATTCGTCTACGAGGCCGGGCCGTGCGGCTACGCGCTGCACCGGCACCTGTTGAGGAAGGGCTACGCGTGCGACGTGGTGGCGCCGAGCATGATCCCGAAGTGTTCGGGGGATCGCATCAAGACCGATCGACGGGACGCGGTCATGCTGGCGCGGCTTCACCGCGCCGGCGAGCTGACGGCGGTGTTCGTGCCGAGCGCCGAAGACGAGGCAGTCCGCGACCTGACGCGCTCGAGAGAGGACGCGGTGGCCAATCACCGCCGGTCGCGCCAGCAGTTGGGCGCTCTGCTGCTGCGCCAGAACATCCGCTATACCGGGAAGTCGGCGTGGACGAAGGCGCATTTGAGGTGGCTCTCGGAAGTGGTGATGCCGCAGCCCACACAGCAGATCGTATTCCAGGAGTATCTCAACGCCACCCAAGAGACTGACGAACGCGTGGAGCGCATCAATCAGCAGCTTAAAGTCGCGGTCGAAAGCTGGCGCATGGCCCCGGTCGTAGAGGCTATGCAGTGCCTGCGTGGGGTGTCGCTCAACGTCGCTGCGACGACGCTGGCCGAGCTCGGCGACATCACGCGCTTCGACAATCCGCGGCAACTGATGGCGTTCTTAGGGCTCGTGCCGAGCCAGTATTCGTCAGGTCCTCGCGTACGCATGGGCCACATCACCAAGACAGGCAACGGGCATGCTCGCCGGATGCTCGTCGAGGCGGCTTGGGCGTATCACTTCCCGGCGAAGGTCGCGCGCACGCTTCAGGTCCGTCAGGAGAATCAGCCGCAGGCCGTTCGGGACATCGCCTGGAAGGCGCAACTGCGGCTGTGTCGCCGCTATCAGCGCCTGGTCGCTAAGGGCAAGACTCGTCAGGTCGTCATCACGGCGATCGCGCGTGAGCTGATCGGGTTCATGTGGGCGATCGCACGGGAGGTGAAGCCGAAGGCCGCGTAAGCGGCCGCTAGGCGTTAACCGGATTCACAAGCGAGGCGTGGGCAGAGGTCAGGGGAATCCTCGACTGCGTTAAGAGCCGGCTCTTCGGAGTCGACGCTCGATCCTAGAGCGAGGCAGCCCCGTGACGCACAAGGGTCATGCGGTAACCAACCCGCGAATATCAGCAGGAGCGACCGTCGTCAAAAGCCCACGCCTCCCTTGGGAGTCTGGTTTCGTGCCAACTTCCACAAAACCTGGAGGGCGGAGAGCTCTGTCCTATTGACTTCAAGCAACCATATCAACGCCGAGGATCTGCCGCCGCGGCTACACGAGTCCAACCAAACGAGGCCGCGGTCGGCAGAATCCAATGGTTCGACGGAGGACAGGTGTCTGTTCCGCCGTTCGCCGTGCTTGGCCGACATGTGGCCTTAACGCTCCAGTTCTCATTTCGCAAAACGGTGCCTCCGCGAGTGCTCCCGTTCAACTGTTTCCAGAAACAGTTGCCGTTCAAACTTCATGCTTTTGCCGTCCACGGCGCTTCGTCCGTCGAACGCAGTGGATCTGCCGCCGCGGCTATATGAGTCCAACCAAACGAGGCCGCGGTCGGCAGAATCCGATGGTTAGACGTCATCGGCTACACCGCGTAATGATGCAGAAGTTCGGAGACCAGGGTTTGATACGGAATCCCCAGCTTCTTGGCTTTCTGCTTAATGCAGGCCAGATCCGTGCTGTTTACCCGAATATTTAACACGGCATCCTTCTTCCGGCGAGCGATGGCCTGAGCGATGCTGTCAAATTCCGCCTTAGGCACAGGGCGGTACTCACCCCGAAGCAGAGCGGATTCAATGGCGCTTTCCTCGCGGTCTAGTTTTATTCGTTTCATGCTAGCTCTCCTGCCCTCCACATTTTCGTGTACTTCCGACTCGGAAACAAAGTCTTCAAAAATATATCTTCCTCATCCGTCACGTAGGGAACGACCCAAATGTAGTCCTTGAATTTGAACAACAGGATGCTTTGATGAGACCGGCTCGGGTTCTTTTTCGCGGTTATCAGCTCAGCGTGGATGATCTCCTCAAAAGAAACGCCTCGAGTGCGTTTAAGTTCTTCGCTCTTAGCGAGCGACCAGCGAATGTCCATGATCCTTATTTAGTGTAATTCAAATGTATATACAAGTCAAGGGGTTCTAAATGCCGTTCGTTTGCGCATATAGGACGTCTAACTACTATTAGATTGGTCAGGCTAACAAAGTGACCTGAATAGTCAGTATTGTCGGATTGTAATTGGAAAACAAGGGGTATGCCAGGTTTGTGGCGGAATATAGAAATCGGCAAACCTTGCAGGCGGGGTCAGGCTAGCGCGGGCGGGGGGTCAGCTTAGGAGGACTTCGAGCAGGCTCTGCACGTCGGCAAGCACACCCGCAGGCACCCTGCATGAAAACCGGGCATTCCGAGCCTGCCAATCGAGGCTCCTCACCTGATCCGAAAGCACGACGCCGGACGCCTTGAGCCCGGCCGGCAGGGGGACCTCGAACGGGTAGCCTTTGGCCTGGGTCGTGATCGGGCAGAAGAGCGCCAGCCCCGCCTTGCGATTGTACGACTCGGGAGAAAGCGTCAGGGCGGGTCGAACCCCGGCCTGTTCATGCCCCGCCTGGGGGTTGAACGAGAGCCAGACTACGTCGCCCTGCTTCGGGCAGTAGGCCATTACCAGGCTTCCTTGCCGATGGGCGCGCCCCAGCCCTGCTCGGCATGGCGATTATCTTTCGTTATGTTTTTGAGGAGGAGGGAAAGAGACGGTTTGCGCTTTTTCGTCGGCTTGACGATCATGCGTCCGTTCTCGACGACGACCTCGACGGGAGATCCTTGGCGCAATCGAATATCCTTGGCGACGGAGCTCGGTATGCGAAGGGCCAGGCTGTTGCCCCATTTTTGGACGGTCGCGTTCATGGCATCAAGCTCCGGTATGTATCTACAATGAGTATACATCATGCCCGGCTCCCGTCAAGGCCCAGGCGATCCGCCGGGCTTTGGACGCCGCGGCCGCCCCGGTTGAGGACGTGGGTGTAAATCATGGTCGTGCTGACGTCGTTGTGGCCCAGCAATTCCTGGATGGTTCGGATGTCGTAGCCATCCTCGAGGAGGTGGGTGGCGAAGGAGTGCCGCAGGGTGTGGCAGCTCGCGGGCTTGGAGAGATCCGCCTTGAGGCGGGCGACCTTGAAGGCGCGCTGCAGAACGGATTCATGTAGATGGTGGCGGCGCCTTTGGCCGGTCAGGCGGTCGGTGTAATGGCTGGTGGCGGGAAACACCCATTGCCAGCCCCACTCCTTGGGGGCGTTGGGATACTTGCGCGAGAGCGCGTCGGGAAGCTCGACGCAGCCGAGGCCTTTTTGGAGGTCTTCCTGGTGCTGGCGGCGCACGGCGTCCAGGTGCAGGCGCAGCGGCGCGACGCTGGAGGCGGGAAGAGGCGTGCACCGGTCTTTGTTGCCCTTGCCGGCGCGAACGACGAGTTGGTTCTGGTCGAAGTCGATGTCCTTGACCCTCAGATGGCAGCACTCGAGCACGCGCAGGCCCGCGCCGTAGAGAAGTGTCGCCATGAGGCGCGGAGTGCCGGACATGCAGTTGAGCACGGCGAGGACCTCGTGGCGGCTGAGAACGACCGGGACTCTGACGGCCCGCTTGGCCCGGACGACCCCGTCCAGCCGCGCGATATCCATGCCGAGCACATGTTCGTAGAAGAAGAGGATCGAGTGGAGGGCTTGGTTCTGCGTCGAGGCGCTCACGTGGGCGTCGGTGGCCAAGGAGGAGAGAAACCGGCCGATCTCGACTTCGCCGAGCTTTTCCGGTGCGGGGCCCGCTTGGGCGAGAAAACGGCGGATCCAGCCCGCATAGATCTCTCCCGTTCGGGGGCTGAAGTGGCGGGCGCGGACGGCGGCGCGGACCCTTTCCACGAGCGCGTCCGAGGCTGGGCTCAGTACGGCCGCTCCAGGGCGAAGCGAGGCGTCGAGCTCGAGGCGGTCGCCCTTGAAGAGCGTTTGAAGGCGGGCGGCGGCCTCCGGGTCGAACGGCACGGACCAGTACTTCTCCGGCCCGTGCCAAAGGCGGCCGGGGACGGTCTTGATCTTCGCCACCCTTTCGGAGGAATAGGGAAGAACGACGATGAGGCGCCCCGATTCGCCGGGGCGGACGTGGATGGCGTTCGTATGGTTCATACTTACCATACGAATGAGGGGGGCGAAAAGTTCCCTTGCTAGGGCCGTTTCTCGACGAGGCGGCCGGTCACGTACTTGTGGAGGACGCTGGCCATGAGGCTTTGATACGGCAGGCCTTCCTCGTGCGCCTTGCGGCGCAGGGCGCTGAGATCCATTTCGTTCAGGCGAATGTTCACCCGCCGATTTTTGTTGAGCTTTTTGAGCGTGTAGCGGGCATAGGACTGATAGCGCTTGCGCTCTGCCTCTTGATTGTCCACGAGCTTCCACTCGCCCGCGTCGAGCGAGCGGAGCAGTTCCTTTTCCTCGGGATCGAGCTTGAGGTTCTTGAAGGGATTTTTTTTCTTGGCCATGGTCATTGCCCGTTACGAGGGTATCACGATGTGTGCCTATTGTCAACACTGTCCGCTGACGGTCGAATTGGGGAGCGAAAAGTTCCCTCGGGGGCGTTGATTTCCCCTTATTTGCCTGTTAGGCTATTAGGATATGAGCCGGACCCTCGTGCTGAACAGGAGCTTCAGGGCGGTCGCCGTCGCCGATTGGCGGCGCGCGATCACGCTCGTTTATATGGGGTTGGCCGAGGCGCTCGACGAGGACCTGATCCCCTACGATTTCGAGGCCTGGGTCGCCGCCTCGTCGAACTGGGTGGAGCTGCCGGGCGGGTTCGTGTCCTCGCCGACGATGCGCTTCGCGGTGCCCGAGGTGATCCGGCTCGTGCGCTACGACCGCATCCCTCATCGCGAGGTGGCGTTCACGCGCCACAACGTCTTCGCGCGCGACCGGTACAAGTGCGCGTACTGCGGCAAGCGCAAGCCCAGCGACGAGCTCGATCTCGACCATGTGATCCCGCGCTCGCGCGACGGGTCCAACGAGTGGACCAACATCGTGACCTCCTGCCGGCCGTGCAACTTGAAGAAGGCCGACCGCCTGCCGGATGAGGCGGGGATGCCGCTCAAGAGCCGGCCCGAGCGGCCGCGGTGGACCTTGCTCGGCAGCCTGGTGCCGCATCCGCGCGCCCACATCCCCGAAAGCTGGAAGAAGCTCCTGGCGTCGCAAGCGCCGAAGGCCGCGTGAGCGCCAAGCCGCTGGGCAAGGCGGAGCTGCGCGAGGGGCTGGTCGCGCGCGAGCCCGGAGATCATAAAGGAACGTTCGGGCATGTGCTCGTCGTCGCCGGCTCACGCGGGATGGCGGGGGCGGCCATACTCGCCGCGCGCGGCGCGCTGAGGTCCGGCGCGGGCCTGGTGACCGCGGCGGTCCCGGCGGGCATCGCGGCGACGGTCGCCGGGGCCGTGCCCTCGGCGATGAGCCTGGCGCTGCCGGAGAACCCGGCGGGGACGTTCCGGCCCGAGGGGATCGACCGCTTGAAGGAGTACGCGAAGGAGCGGCGCGTGACGACGATGGCCATCGGTCCGGGCATGACCACGCACGCGGACGCGGCGCGCTTCGTGCTGCTGGCGCTGTCGGGCGTGTCGGCCGCGGCCGTCGTGGACGCCGACGCGCTCAACACCTTGGCCCAGCAGGACAGCGACGGTGTGGAGCAGATGCTGCGCGCGCGCAAGCAGCCGTGCGTGTACACGCCGCACCCGGCGGAGGCCGCGCGTCTGCTCGGGATGAAGAGGAGCGAGGTGAGCGCGCAGCGCGAAAAGTGCGCGGAGAAGCTGGCGCGCAAGCTCGGCGGGGTGGTTTTGCTCAAGGGGCGCAAGACCTTGATCTGCTCGGGCGCGCGTATGGTCATCAATCCCACCGGCGGGCCGGGGCTGGCCAAGGGCGGCACGGGCGACGTGCTGACCGGGCTCATCGCCGGCCTTTGGGCGCAGATGCTCGCCTCCGAGCGGACGGCGGGGGACCTGCCTTTCAAGGCGGCGGCGCTCGGCGCCTGGCTGCACGGCGCGGCCGGGGACGCGGCGGAGAAGGAGCTCACCCCGTGGGCCGTGACCTCCGACGACCTGGACGGCTACCTGCCGCACGCGTTTAAAGCCCTGTGCTCCTGAAGCTGACCTCGGAGGAGGAGACCATTAAGCTTGGCGCCCGCCTGGGACGCGGGCTTCGCGCCGGGGCGGTGGTGCTGCTGCGCGGGGAGCTGGGCGCGGGGAAGACGACGCTCGCGCGCGGGCTGGCCCGCGGCGCGGGATTCAAGGGACGGGTGTCGAGCCCGACGTTCGCGCTGGCGCACGTCTATCGCGGCAAGCGTCTGACGGTGCATCACCTGGATCTCTACCGCCTCGCCCGGGGAGAGGAGCTGGAGGTGGGCATCGAGGAGCTGCTGGAAGACCCGCGCGCGGCGGTGGTCGTGGAGTGGCCGGCGGCGGCGGGCGGGCGCTGGCCCAAGGACCGCCTCGAGATCACCTTGGCGCACGCGCCGCCGGGACGGCGGGCCTCGCTCAAGGCGACGGGACCGGCGGCTCGTAAAGTCCTAGAATCTGCGCGTGCCTAAAGACAAGGTCATCCTGGCGGTGGACGCCACGGGCGAGGTACTGAGCGTCGCCGTCGGGGGCCACGAGCTGCGCCGGGCCTCCAAGAAGCACGACGACGCCTTGCTGCCCCTCATCGAACGCTTATTGAGGAAGGCCGGGCTCGCCTGGAAGGATCTGGACGCGGTCGCCGCAGCCTCGGGGCCGGGGCGCTTCACGGGCATACGCGTCGGCATGTCCTTCGCGGCTGCGGCGGGGTTCCAACTGAACATACCCGCGCTCGCGATCAGCCGCCTGGCGGCCGCGGCGGGGAAGTCGAAAGCCGGCCGGGTTTTGGGGGCGCTCCCGGGCTGGAAGGACGAGGTGTACTCCCAGGCCTACCGGAAGGGCAAGGCCGCGGGGACGGCGGCGTGGACGCCGCCCGGGGAATGGCCCGCCTTTCGCGCGGCCGCCGAGAAGAGAGGCCTCGAGGTGTCCTTCGGAGAGACCACCGCGGCCGACCTGCTGCCCGTCGCGGCGGCGGCGCTGGCCTCGGGGAAGATCCCGCCCTTCAAGCCTTTTTACCTCAAGCCGGCGAGCTATGAGCGGCCTCGAGGTTAGGCCCGCGACGGCGCAGGACCTGGGCATGGTCGCCGGCGTCGGCGCGCGGCCTTTCGCCGCGGGCTGGAGCCAGGAGGCTCTCGCGGCGGAGCTTGAGCGGGCGGACTCGATCTTCCTCGTCGCGCCGGAGCGCGGCTACGCGCTGGCGCGCGCGGCGGGGGACGACTGCCTCCTGCTCGACCTCGCGGCGGCTTTCGACGGCGGGGGCTGCGGGCGGGCGCTGCTCGCGGCGCTGAAGCAGGCCGCGAAGGCCCGGGGCTGCCGGAGGATTTCTTTCGAGGCGTCGGCGGCGAACGCGCGCGCGCTGGCGTTCTATCAAAAGGCCGGGGCCGTCGTTGTCGGGCGGCGGCCGAAGTTTTACTATGATGGCTCCGACGCCGTCCTGCTGGACCTCGACATCCCTTGAACCTGCTCCTAGCGCTTCTCCTCGCCGCGCCGGCCGCGGCCTCCTCGTCCGGAGGCTCGGGCTCGACGGCGGGGGCCCAACGGGAATACCTGCGCGGGACCTTGCTCGAGCGGCGCGGGGCGTACGCCGAGGCCCTCGCGGCGTATGAAAAGGCGCTGGCGCTCGATCCCGAGTCGGCGTTCTTGGCCGGGGAGGCCGCGGACCTGGCGCTCGAGGTGGAGGATTGGGCGCGCGCTGAAAAATGGGCGCGCCGCCGGCTGGAGCTGGCGCCCACCGACGGCAAGTCGATGATGATCCTCGCCCGCGTGTTCTGGTCGCGGGGCCAGGAGGAGGAGGCCATCGCGGCGTTCGAAGCGGCGTTGAAGCTCGACGGCGCGGCCATCGACGCGATCATGGCGCTGACCGAGCTGATCGCGCCGAAGGACCCCAAGCGCGCGCGTGCGCTGCTCGAGCGCTTTCTCGCCGCCAACCCCGACCACGCGGCGCGCGTGCTCCACGAGCTGGCCAAGCTCGACGCCCAGGAGTCGAGGTACAAGTCGGCGATCGAACGCCTCCGGCGCTCGATCTCCCTCGACGAGGCCGAGTCCGACCCGGTGCGCCTGACCTTGGGGCAGGTCTACGAGATCTCGCGCGACACCGAGGCGGCCATCAACGAGTACCGCAAGGTGCTGAGCTCGATCCCCGACGACTACGGCCTTTGGGCGCACATCGCCGAGCTCGAGGCCGCGCGCGGCGACGAGGCGGCGGCCCGCGCCGAGTTCCTGCGGCTCAAGGAGAAGCGCCCGGACGACCCCGTGGCCGCGGCCTGGCTCGCCTCCGACGCGGAGCGCGCCGGCGATTTCCGCGCGGCCGCCGGCTTCCTGAAGGACAGCGCGGAGCTCAAGGACGATCCGACCTTGCATCTGCGCCTGGGCTACTACGAGTTGCAGTCCGGAGGGGTCAAGGAGGCGATGCGCATCTTGAAGGAGGCGCGCGCGCGCTGGCCCAAGGACGACCGCATCGCCTACTACCTGGCCCTGGGCCACGACGACCTGGGCGAGCGCGCCCAGGCCGCGGCGCTGCTGCGCGAGGTGCTGGCGCTCAAGCCCGACGACCGCGACGCCCGCTGGCAGCTGGCGACGATTCTCGAGAAGATGGACAAGATCGCCGAGGCCGAGACGGAGTTCCGCGCGCTCATCGCGAGCAAGTCAGACGACGCTCCGGCGTTGAACTACCTCGGCTACGCGCTGGCCGACCGCGGCCTCAAGCTCACGGAGGCCGAGTCCCTGATCCGCGGCGCGCTGGCCTTCGAGCCGGGCAACGCCGCGTACCGCGATTCGCTCGGCTGGGTGCTGTTCAAGCAGGGGAATTTCGCGCCGGCCGTCATCGAGCTCGAGGCGGCGGCGCGCGCGATCGCCGACGACGAGGCGCTCTGGGATCACCTCGCCCACGCCTATCAGGCCGTAGGGGAAATCGAGCCGGCGTGGCTCGCGTGGCGGCTCGCGCAAACCCTCGGCGGCGCGAAGGCCGGCGAGCGGGCCGAGGCCCTCCAGAAGGGAATGTCGAGCGAGGCTTTGGGCGAGCTGTGGCGCCGCCACCTGGAGGCGGTACAGGGCGGCGTCAAGAAGACGAGCGGCCTGTGCGAGCTCAAGGGCCGCATCGCCGGCCACGACGTGTCGCGCCAGGCCCTGTTCACCTTCCGCGCCCCGCGCGAGGTCTCCTTCGAGCTGCTCGGCCCCATGTTCTCGACCGCCTGGCGCGCGCGCCTCGACGAGCGGGGCTTCTCGATGGATCCGTTTCCCGTGGACGGCGTCGACCAGGCGCGCGTCGAGGAGGCCGCCCAGGGCGCCTTCGCGGGCATCGCGGCCGCGCTGTCCGGCGAGGCCTTCGCCCCGGGGCCGGCGCGCATGGACAAGGGCTGGAGCCGCACGAGCCTGATGCGGCCGGACTGGAGGATCGACCTCGGCGAAGGGCTGGCCCGGTCGATCACCCCCGCGAACAACGGCGTCACCGTCTCGCTGTCGGACTTCCTGCGCGCGCGCGCGCGGCAGGTGCCCCGCCTGATGGAGACCAAGGGCCGCTTCTGGCAGCTCGCCATCAGTTGCCCCGAGCCGAAAGCGGAATTCCAACCGTGAAGCAGCAATGTCCCGCGAAGGTGAACCTGTTTCTCGAGGTCACCGGAAGGCGCAAAAGCGGCTACCACACCTTGGCCACCTTGTTCGCCAAGATCAATATTTATGACGTGCTCGACATGGAGGTCGTCAACGGCGGCAAGCCGACCCTCGAGATCGTCGATGAGCTCGGCACCATGCCCCTGTCCGCCGGCCCCGACAACCTGGTTCTGCGCGCCGCCCGCGCCTTCTACCGGGAGTTCCGGGTCGGGGTCGGGGTCAAGATCGTCCTGACCAAGCGCATACCGATGGGCGCCGGCCTGGGCGGGGGGTCCTCGGACGCGGCGGGAACTCTCCTTGGATTAGCGAGGCTTTTGCAGATTAATTTGACGGCGGCGAAGAAGAAGAAGCTGCACGACATCGGCGTCAAGCTGGGCGCCGACGTGCCGTTTTTCCTCAAGGACGCCAATTTTTGCCGCGCCACGGGCATCGGAGACAGGCTCAAGCCCATAAATATCGCCAAATCCCTGCCTTTTATGGTTTTGGTCTGGCCCGGTTTTCCGTCCCCGACCGGCCCCGTGTTCACCGCCGTTCCGCCCCGCCGCCGAAGCGAGATATTGACGCGTCTGACCCAACTTGGTAAACTCATCCGTCGTCTGAAAAGCGGCCGTCCCGTCGAGGAATGGGGAGGCCTTCTTTTCAACCGCCTGGAACAGGCGGATTTGCCGGTCATGAAGGAAGTCGCACAAGCCCGACGCATCCTGGAGTCAGCGGGTGTGAAGGGGGTGCGCATGTCGGGTTCGGGCTCTTCGGTCTACGGATTTGTCGGCTCGCACGCCGAAGGCGCGCGCGTCGTCCGGCGGCTCCAGGCTTACCCCTGGAAAGTCTATTTGACGAGCTGTCACGGCTAATCTTGGAGATCACGGAAATCCGCGTCCACCTGCGCAACGAGGACAAGCTCAAGGCGTTCGCCACCGTCACGTTCGACCGCGTCTTCGTGGTCCGCAACATGAAGGTGATCGCGAGCGACAAAGGCCTCATCCTCTGCATGCCGTCCCGGAAGATGCCCGACGGCAGCTTCAAGGACGTGGCGCACCCGATCACCGTCGAATTTAGAGCTCTTCTGGAGAGCAAGGTGTTCGCCTGCTACGAGCGGGAGGTTCTCCAGGCCGCTGCAGGGAACAAGTTGACGCTGCCCAGCACATAGTAGACTCCCGGGTGGTGTAATGGTAACACAGCGGCCTTTGAAGCCGTTATTCGTGGTTCGAGTCCACGCCCGGGAATTATCGATTTTGAGGAAAATGAAATGAGCGCGACGAAAAAGGGACAAGGCCAGCTGTGCGTGCTGATCCTCGCCGCCGGCCAGGGCACCCGGATGGAATCCACCATCCCGAAGGTTCTGCACCATGTCGGCGGACGCCCCATGCTGTTCTACGTCCTGCGCATCGCCAACGCCCTCAAGCCGGGCTCGATCGGCATCGTCGTCGGCCACGAGGCGGGGCAGGTCAAGGCCGCCGCCACGGACATGCTCAAGTCGGTGGGGATCGGTCGCCCGCTGCAGGCCATCCTCCAGAAGAAGCCGCTCGGCTCGGGCAACGCCGTCCTCGAGGCGCTGCCCTTCCTCAAGAAGTTCAAGACCGCGATGGTCATGTGCGGGGACACCCCGCTCTTGACCTACGAGTCGATCTACAACCTCTTCCTGACCCACGAGCAGCTCAAGGGCCAGGCCACCTTGCTCACCGCGCGCCTCGCCAACCCGAAGGGCTACGGCCGCATCGTGCGCGGCGCGCTCGGCGAGGTGCAGCGCATCGTCGAGGAAAGCGTGGCCTCCCCCAAGGAACTCGCGCTCACCGAGGTCAACTCGGGCGCGTACTGCTTCGAGGTCGACGCCCTCGTCCAGGGCCTCAAGGAGATCGGCGCGAAGGGCCCCAAGAAGGAGCACTTCCTGACCGACGTGATGGAGGCCATCCGCGGCAAGGGCGGCCGGATCCACGCGTACACGTCCTCCAATTCCGAGGAGATCCAGGGCATCAACAACCGCGCCCAGCTCTCCGCCGCCGAGCGCGTATTGAATAAGCGCATGTTGGAGAGGCTGATGATCTCCGGCGTCACCATCCGCGACCCGCAGTCCACCCACGTCGACGCCGACGTCGAGATCGGCCAGGACACCGTGATCTACCCCGGCACCATCCTGCGCGGCCACACCAAGATCGGCCGCATGTGCCGCATCGGGCCCTTCACCCACATCGAGGACACCCAGATCGGCAACGAGTGCGAGGTCCGCTTCTCGTACGTCATCCAGGCCCGCCTGCTCGAGAAGACGTCGGTGGGGCCGTTCGCCCACATCCGTCCCGAGTCGATCATCGGCCCGCGCGCGCGCGTGGGCAACTTCACCGAGGTCAAGGCCTCCAAGATCGGCTTCGGCTCGAAGGTGAACCACCTCTCCTATATCGGCGACGCCGACATCGCCGAGGACGTCAACATCGGCGCCGGCACGATCACCTGCAACTACGACGGCAAGGAGAAGCACAAGACGACGATCGGCGCGAAGGCTTTCATCGGCTCCAACGTGAACCTGATCGCCCCCGTCAAGATCGGCCGCGGCGCCAAGGTGGCCGCCGGCTCGACCGTGACCGAGGACGTCCCCGACGACGCGCTGGCCATCGCCCGCGCGCGCCAGGTGAACAAGACCTGATATGGCGATCAAATCCCCGGAGAAGGCGGAGGCGCGCATGGCGTCGCATAAGTTCGTCGAGAAGCCCCTCCCGATGGAGGGCCTGAAGTCCCTGCGCGGCATCAAGATCTTCTCCGGCAACGCGAACCGGCCCCTGGCCGATGATATCGCCAAATACTTGGGCGTGCCGCTCGGCAAAACCCACGTCGGCCGCTTCGCCGACGGCGAGATCAACCTCCAGATCGAGGAGAACGTCCGCGGCGCCGACTGCTACGTCATCCAGCCGACCTGCCGCCCGACCAACGAGAACCTGATGGAGCTCCTGATCATGATCGACGCGCTCCGGCGCGCGTCGGCGGGGCGCATCACGGCCGTCATGCCCTACTACGGCTACGCCCGCGCCGACCGCAAGACGGCGCCACGCATGCCGATCACCTCGAAGCTCGTGGCCAACCTCATCGTCGAGGCCGGCGCCAACCGCGTCATCACGATGGACCTGCACGCCGCGCAGATACAGGGCTTCTTCGACATCCCCGTCGACCACCTCTACGCCGCGCCGATCATCATCGACTACGTCAAGAAGAAGGCGCTCAAGAACCTCGTCGTGGTCTCGCCCGACGTCGGCGGCGTCGAGCGCGCCCGCGCGTTCGCCAAGCGGCTGAATGCGGGACTGTGCATCATCGATAAACGCCGCCCGCGCCCCAACGAGGCCTCGGTCTACAATATCATCGGCGACGTGAAGGGCAAGAACTGCTTCATCCTGGACGACATGGTGGACACCGGCGGCACCTTGTGCAAGGTCGCCGACAAGATCCGCGAGAACGGCGCGCTGAAGGTCTACGCCGCCTGCGTCCACGGCGTGCTGAGCGGCGCCGCCCACGACTTGATCGCCAAGTCGTCTTTAGAGGAGATGATCCTCACCGATTCGATCCCGGTCCATGCGCTGGCCGGGGGGAAGCTGACGGTCCTGTCGATCGCGCCCCTCATGGGCGAGGCGATCGCGCGGAACCATCAAGGCAAGTCCATCAGCGCTTTGTTCGTTTAAGACACAGGAGAGTAATAGAGTATGGAAATCACGCTGAACGTAGAAGTCCGCGCCGAGAAGGGCACCAAGAAGGTGCTCTCGACTTTGCGCGCCGAATCCCGCATTCCGGCCGTCGTGTACGGAGGCGAGAAGGCTCCGATCAGCGTCGCGCTGTCCGAGAAGGAATTCATGGCCGCCCGCCGCAAGGGCGGCGCCAACGCCATCCTGCGCCTGAAGCACGCCAAGGGCGAGGAGACCGTCGTCGTCAAGGAATTGCAGCGCCACCCGGTCACCGACCGGCCCGTGCACGCGGACTTCCAGCGCATCTCGCTGACGAAGAAGATCGAGGCGAAGGTCCCGCTGAACATCGTCGGCGAGGCGCCCGGCGTCAAGACCTCCGGCGGCATGATGTCCATCGACATGCGCGAGCTGCGCATCAAGGCGCTGCCCACGGCCATCCCTCAGCACATCGACATCGACGTGTCCAAGCTCGAGCTGCATCAGGGCATCTCGGTCAAGGATCTCTCGCTGGCCGAGGGCATCGAGGTCCTCGACAACGCTGAGGCCACCATCATCCGCATCGTCCTCGCGAAGGTCGAGGTCGTGGCCGAGCCCGTGCCCGGAGCCGTCGTCGAAGGCGCCGTTCCGGCCGAGCCCGAATCCGCCTCCACGAAGGGCAAGAAGGACGAGGAAGGCAAGGTCATCGAGAAGGCGGCCGCTCCCGCCGCCGCGGCCGACGCCAAGAAGGCTCCGAAGAAGGAAGGCAAGTAGACCTTTCCTTCAGTGGCGCTTAAGCTCGTCGTCGGACTCGGCAACCCGGGACCGGAATACGAGGATACGCGCCACAACGTGGGGTTCCGCCTCGCCGACCGATTGGTCGGCGAGGCGGATTTTTCTTGGAAGGATTTCAAGGGCCTCGGTATAGCGGCAAAATCAGAGGCCGGAGGCCTCTGGATCGCCAAGCCGATGACCTATATGAACCTGTCGGGCGAGTTCGTGCAGAAGTTCGCGGCGTATCACAACATCGCGCTCGAGGATATATTGATCGTCTATGATGAGATGGCGCTGCCCCTGGGAAAGATCCGTCTGCGCAAGAACGGCTCGGCGGGCGGCCAAAAAGGGATGAAGTCGATCATTCAACACTTCGGAACGGAGAACGTGGCGAGGCTTCGCATCGGGATAGGCCCTCAGCCGGAGAAGATGGACGCCTCGTCTTTCGTGCTCGGCCGCTTCAATAAAAGCGAAGAGAACGAGCTGGACGCCGTTCTCGCTTCCGCGGCCGAGGCCGTCGGAACCGTCCGCGAGAACGGCATCGACGTCGCGATGAATCGCTATAATCCCACCGCATGAGCCCCCTCCTCAAGATCGTCGTCGGCCTGGTCAGCCTCATCCTCGGCCTCGGCTACCTGTACCGGCCGGATCTCATCGAGCGCATGAACGCCGTGCTGCGCGACTACCTGCTCAACGACGCCTACATCGCCCTCGAGCGCAAGAAGTGGGGCGTGTTCTTCCTCCTGGTTTCCTTCCTGTTCCTCTATACCGGCTGGTCCGCGCTGGGACGCTGAGGTGAGCTCCGACCTCGAATCGCTGGCGCGCGACGCCGCGGCCTGGATGAAGTCCCGGTCTCGCGAAACTCAGGCCGAGGTCTTCCTTTCCCAGGGCGAGGAGCGCTCACTCTCCCGGCGCGAGGGCGAGCGCGATGGCGTCGAGGCCTCGGAGAGCGCGGGCGCCGGCGTGCGCGTGGCGCGCGACGGCCGCGTCGGCTTCGCCGCCGCCGGCGGCGCCGGGCTCGCGGAGATCAAGGAGCTTTACGAGCGCGCCCTCGAGCAGCTGCCCCACGCCGAGCCCGATCCGCGCCGCGCGTTGCCGGGCCCGCAGGCGCCCGCCGGCGACGACGCGCTGGGCGCGACCCTCTGGGACGACGCCCTTTTCGCCTCGCCCTGGGACGCCGTCGAGGCGCGCCTGAGGGAAACCGAGGCCGCGGCGCAGGCCCAGCCCCATGTGGCCAAGGTCATGCGCGTCGAGTACGCCGAGAACCGCGGGACCGTCGTCATCGCCGGCACGAGCGGCCTGTTCGCCGTGGAGCGCGGGGGCTCGGCCAGCGTCGCGCTCGTCGTCGCCGCGGAGGACGGGCCCGAGGTTCAGCTCGGCGAAGGCTACCGGGCGGCGAGACGGGCCTCGGATCTGGGATTCGCCGCCGTCGGCCGCGAGGCGGGGGGGCGCGCGTCGTCTTTGCTCGGCGCCCGCCGCGCCAAGGCCGGCCGCCAGCCGGTCCTCTTCGAGCCCTGGGTCGCCGGGGAGTTCCTCGAGCTCCTGGCCGAGGTTCTCTCGGCCGACGAGGTCCAGGGCGGGCGCTCCTTGCTGGCCGGCAAGCTCGGCCAACGGATCGCCTCGCCGCTCGTCACCTTGCGCGACGATCCCCGCCTGCCCGGCGGCCTCGGGTCGAGCCGCTTCGACGACGAGGGCCTGCCCACGCGCGACAAGGCCATGATCAAGGCCGGCGTCCTGAGCGAGTTCTTCTACGATGCCTTCTCCGCGGCCCGGGACGGCTTGGCCTCCAACGGCTGCGCCTATCGCGACTCCTACGCGGGCCTTCCCGGCCCCGGCGCGTCGAACCTCTACCTGGCGCCCGGCCCGCTGACGCGCGAGGCGCTCATCGCCGGCACGAAGTCCGGCCTGCTCGTCGCCGAGGTCCTGGGCATGCACATGGTCGACCCGGTCTCCGGCGCCTTCTCGGTCGGCGTCTCGGGCCTGTCCATCGAGAAGGGCCGCCTCGCCCGCCCCGTCAAAGGCGCCATGCTCTCCGGCAATCTCCTCGACCTGCTGGCCCGCGTCGACGGCGTGGCGAACGATCTGACCTTCCAAGGCTCCCTGGGCTCCCCGACCTTCAGGGTCTCCGCCCTCGACGTCGCTTAGGTGCTCCTGGCCCCTTCGGCGTTCGTTTATCTCAACCCGGATTTTGCGTTAGCCGACGACCTGTCCGAATCCTGGGTCTCGGTGTCTCTGTGGTTAAAGCCTGGCCCGGCATCAAGACTTTTTTGGTTTTGATTCTTCCCTCTAGGGTTTTGATCACAATTGTGATCAAAACCCTCCTCGGAAGAATCAGTTTTTACCGGGACAGTGAACCCGCCTGGGCCGGGCGATCACAACGACAGAGTCGGAATCAATTTTCCCCGTTTCTAATGCATTGCATTAGAAATTAGGCTTATCTTGCCGTATTTTGTTATGTCGTATTCGGCATGTTCCGGCTCTAATGCAAAATCCGGGTCAATATAAACCTGCCTCCCTGATCGGCCTTGACGGTAAGTTATACGCATGTTACACTGAACCTGCGTATAACTATGGCCTCCCTTCTCCCCGCCGAGACCCAGACCCTCTACGCGGAGCTGCTCGAACGGCTCCTCGCCGAATCCGCGCGCCGCGGCGTCGGGAAGGCGCCGGGCACGTTCACGACGAAGACGGTCAAGGGCGAGGCCTACGCCTACTTCCAGTACTCCGAGCCGGGGGGCAAGGTCCGCCAGCTTTACCTCGGCCGCGCCGGCCCGGCGCTCGAGCGGCTCGCCGCGCGCTTCAAGAACGAGAAGCCTGAGTTCGAGAAGGAGCGCGCCGGCCTCGAGCGCCTCTGCGCCCAGACGCGCGCCGGGGGCGGCTGGTCCATGGGCGTACGCGCCGCCCGCGTGCTCAAGGCGTTCGCCGACGCCGGCGTCTTCGAGGCCGGCGCCGTCCTCGTCGGCACGCACGCGTTCGGCGTCATCGGAAACCTGCTCGGCATGCGCTTGACCGGCGCCTCCCTGCGCACCGACGACCTCGATCTCGCGGCCGTCTCCCTGCTCGCCGCCTCCGGCGCGACCGCCGACGCCGAGGGCGCGCTCGAGCGTCTGGAGATGGGCTTCCTGCCGGTCCCGGGCCTCGATTCGCGGCACGCGTCGACCTCGTTCAAGGTGCGCGGCGAGTCCTTGCGCGTGGACTTCCTCACGCCGGGCAAGGCCGGCGCGCCGGTCGCGATGCCGCGGCTCAAGACGAGCGCTCAGCCCTTGCCGTTCATGGACTACCTGATCGAGAACCCGGAAAAGGCGGCCGTGCTCGACGCGGGCGGCTTCCTGGTGAGCGTGCCCTCCCCGGCGCGTTTCGCGCTGCACAAGGTCCTCATCGCCCCCGAGCGGCCGGCCTCGCAGGAGTCGAAGGCGGGCAAGGATCTCGCGCAGGCCGCGCAGCTGCTGGAAGCGCTCGCCGAGGCGCGCCCCGGCGACCTGCGCCTCGCGCACGACGCGCTGCGAGCGCGCGGCTGGCACGCTCGCCTCGCGCGCGGCGCCAAGCGCCTCGCGGCGGCTCATCCCGAGGCCGCGGCCGCCCTGCGCGCTCTCGGATGATCAGGTAGACCCTCGACGTCGCTCTTCTCCTTCACCTTTTGGTTCCGCCCCGGTCATGGCGGGGCGGCGGGGCCCCTGCTACACTGAGGACGTGGACCTCAGGCGAATCGGCCTTCATCCCGATTTTTGGCATCCCGTCGCCCGCTCCGCCGAGCTCGCCGCGCCCGGGACGGTCCCGGCGCGCTTCGCGGGCGAGCCGATCGCGCTCGTGCGCACCGAGAGCGGCGCGCTGTTCGCGCTCGAGGACCGCTGCGCGCACCGGCAGGTCCCGCTCAGCAAGGGCGCCGTCAGCGGCGAGCGCCTTCGCTGCGGCTATCACGGCTGGACCTACGACGCGACGGGCCGCTGCGTGGACGTGCCGTACCTGGCGGGCGCGGCGCCCAACGGCGTGCGCGCCTATCCCTGCCGCGAGGCCTACGGCCTCGTCTTCGTGTTCCCGGGAGATCCGGCGAAGGCCGCGGGCGCCGCATTCCCCGAGGTGCCGTCCTTCTCGGACCCGTCCTACAAGACGCGCGCGCTCGACCGCCTCATCCGCTGCCACTACTCGTTCTTGCACGAGAACCTGCTCGACATGAACCATCAGTTCCTGCATCGCTCCTTGATGGGCGGCATCGGGACCGCCCTTCTCGGACGGGACAGCGGCGACGGCTGGGTCGAGGCCCGCTACACCTTCAAGCGCACGGGGGGCAAGCGGCCGTGGGGCGAGAAGCTGATGATCGGCGAGCGCGACGAGTCCTCCCAGGACCGCGACACGATGACGATCCGCACGAGCTACCCCTACCAGACCTTGACCTTCCGCCGCGCCGGAAAGGCGGCGCCGGCGCTCGACCTTTGGCTCTCCTACGTCCCCCAGGACCGCGAGCAGAGGACGAACCGGGCCTTCGGCCTGATGTCGATCCGCCGGCCGGCGCTTCCGTGGCTGCTCGACCTTTTCTGGCCGGTGATCGCGCGCTTCACCGACGGCATACTGGACCAGGACCGCCGCGTCGTCGAGCTCGAGCAGCTCGCGTGGGACGAGCAGGGCGAAGACCGCAACCAGGAGGTCTTCCCGGTGATCCTGTCCCTGCGCGAGCTCCTCGCCCGCTCGGGAACGGCTATCCCCAGCAGGAGCTTCTAGGTAGTCGGATCATCGTGATCGAGGACCTTGACGCAGATTGGATCGGGCTTGACGGGCGAGGTTTGCGGGGCTACGCTAGCCTTAGGTTATGAAAATTCGCGCGACCGTCCTCTTGCTCGCCGCGACCACAGTCATGGCTCAGACCGTCGACAGCGCACCCGCGCGCGACACGCCTGTCCGTCGCGTGCTCGCGGAGGCCGCCGGCGGTGAGCCGAAGGATGCTGAAAGTTTAGATGGCCTTGTGGAAAGAATCGCCCCCGAAAAACGGTTCGTCGCGAAGACCAAGCTCGACGAACTCGACCGCGCGGAGCTCTCGCCGGAGGCGCTAGTCGACCTTGACTCCGCCTGTGCCCTCCTCGAAGGCAAGACGCGCTTCGTGAACGAAAACGGGAGCCCGCGGGGCGAGTTGATCGCCGCCGCCGCCGGACGCCTCGAAGCCGGCGATTATCAGGCCGCCGTAGTCCTGGCCGAAGAGGCGCTCAGGCTAAATCCCAAAAATGCCGACGCTCTCAGCATCCTCCATTCCTCAAAGGGCCGTGTCGCTCCCTCGATGTTGGGAACGTCCCCGCCGCCTTCCGGCGGCGGTCTAGCACCAGCGAACGCCGCGAGTTTTTCCCTCGATACCCGGCCGCTCAGGCCCGCGGCCAAGCTCGGCGTCTCCCTCCCGGTCCCGGGGCTCAAGCCGAACGAAACCGAGCCCAACAGGCCGCGTTCTCCTTGGCTGCCGTACGCCATGGCCTTCGGCGCCGGGCTCGTGGGGATTGGAGTCGGCCTAAAGAATGCCCGAGACCGTGCCTCGCAGGCCGTCGACGACGGCGCCGAGAAGATCAAGTCGACCGGAGACAAGCTTGCCGACGGTGCAAAGGAATTCATTCACGAGAACCCTAAGACCTTGATCGCTCTCGGCGTCGGCGCGGTCGCGCTGACGGCGTGGCTCGTGCTGCCCGCTGCCGGGATAGGAGGCGGGGGGCTGATGCTAGCGACAGCCGGCGGGCCTTCGAGCGCCGTCGCGGTCACGGCGAGCGGCGTCACCGCGACTAAGGTAGCGGTCGTGGGCGCGGCGGCGGCGGCGCCGCTGCTGATGTCCGGGGACTCCCAATCGGGGCAAGAGCCGACGGCGGCAGAGCCCGATCGAATCGATCCTAAAGTGACCTTCAAGACCGAGCACGCCGGCCGCCATCTGGAAGGCACTAAAGTCGAGCGCAGCAAGGTCGAACAGGCCATACGCGACGCGCTCGAGCCCTTGTTGAAATTGAGGCCTTCGACGGGAGGACATTGGGGGCGAGTCAAAGTGGATGGTCATGTTATAGAGTATCGAGCCTATCGCGTCAGCCAGGGACAGATGAACGTCGGCACATACTATCCTGTGAAATAGAATGCACGGTCCAAAGTCCATCAACCCTCCGCGTGCTCTCAGGCCTCATGAGGAGGCTCTGCTGCAGCGACTGCTGTCTAGGGACTTCCCCGGAAGCGGCTCGCTACGCGAGCAGGCTAAGACGGTAAGGGTCGCTGAAGAATGCGGCTGCGGCTGTCTAAGCATCGTGTTCGTCGTGCCTGCCGATGCGCATGAGGCCGCGGTCCTGCAACGCGTGCCCGTCGAAGCGGAATCCAAGGATGCCGACGGCATGGGCCTTCATTTCTTGCTTCATGTCGTTGGGGGCTTTCTTCGAGAGCTTGAGATTTTTCGCGAGGATTCCGAGCCGATCAAGGGGCTTCCGCAGGCGGATGCGCTCGTCGTTCAGGCTTTTCGGCCAGCTGGCAATTGATCGGGCGAGGCGCCCGTGACGCCTCCGGCTATCCCCAGTAGGAGCGCATGAAGCCCTTGTCCTCGGGCCTCTCGGTGCGGCGCACGACGTCGACGAGGACCCGAAGCTCCTTTTCCTGGCCGCCGGTGAGGTTGAAGGCGACGCCGTAATGGCGGGCCGCGGCGTCCGTGCCGGAGCGGCCGGCGTCGCGGGCGACGCGTCCGGGCAGGTCGAGCAGCCCGTCTTTCCATTTGACGCTGATGCGGTAGGTCGCGCCGACCTTGAGCAGGGCGCGCACGCGCAGCAGGCAGCCGGTGAGGCTCAGGTCGAGCAGGACACCCTCGCCGATGCGCACGCCGCCCACGGGCCCGCTGAAGACCTCGACGGCGAGGTCGCTGGGCCAACGCTCATGGGTGCGGCCGTTCTTGGTCATCGGTCTAGGGTAGCGGGAGGCCGTTACAGCGTCAATACTGAAAATACTGGAATGCCTGACACCATTCAGCTGGAGCTGGAGGTGTAGCGGGCGACGGAATCCTTCCAGAACAGCCAGGAGAGGGGGAGGGCGACGGCGGTCAGGGCGAAGGCGTAGGCGACCCAGGCCGGGGACAGGCGGCCGAGCAGGGCCTTGGCGGGGAATGTCGTCATCACGGCGATCGGGATGCCGATGGTCAGGACCCAGCGCACGGCGGGGGCGTAGACGTCGACGGGGAATTTGCCCATGAACATCACGTCGCGGTAGATCCAGATGGCGCTCTCGAGCTCCTGGGTGCGCACGGCGAGGGCGGCCACGAGAACGTGGATCGCGTAGATCAGGGCGACGCCGTTGAGCATCAACAGCCCGTAGGCGGCGTAGTTCTCCCAGGGCAGCGGCGGCAGGCGGGCGAAGACCACGCCCGTCATGAAGATGACCGGCAGGATGGTGATGATGTCGAGGAAGTCCACGCTCGAGCAGGTCATGCGGAAGAGAGGAGAGCAGGGCTGGACGAGGTAAAAATCGAAGTCGCCCTCGGTCACGGTCCGCCGCGCGCCGTACACGCCGCGGAAGAAGATCTGCGCGGTCATGTCCACGAGGTTGAAGGTCATGAAGAAGAGCGCCGTTTCGACGAGGTTGTAGCCCGCCACGGTCTCGACGTGGTTGAACACGGCGGCCATGAAGGCGAAGAAGAACAGCAGGCGGATCATCTTGCCGAGCAGGAAGCCGAAGGAGCCCAGGCGGTAGGTGAGCTGGGCCTGCATCGCCATCGAGGCGGTGCGCAGCCAGATGCGCCAGTACTTGCCGGCGACGGCCGTCATCCGCCCTCCGCCGAGTACGAGCTCACGCCCCGCTTCCAGACCATCATCGCGGCCGTGAACACCGCGGCCAGCCACAGCGCCTGCATGCCGATCAGGCTCAGGGCCTCGGCAGGCGGCACCTTCTCCAGGAAGATGCGCACGGGGAAGAAGACCATGTAAGGGAAGGGCGTCATCTCGAGGATTCTGCGTAAAGCCAGGGGCAAAACGTCCAGGGGGAAGAAGGCGCCGGCGGCGAACTGCAGGAACAGCTCGAAGCAGAACAGCGGGCCGCCGGACTCCGAGGTCCAGAACGCCAGCGAGCTGATCATGAATTCGAGGAAGAAGAAGATCAAGGAAGAGAGCAGGACGGCCGCGCCGAACAGGAGCCAGGTCGCGGGATCGCTCGGCAGGAAAAGCTCGCCCTGCACCAGAAGGGCGAGAAGGGTCACCTCGACGATGGAGGCGGCGACGTGGACCGTCTTCTGCGCCATGTCGAGGGCCAGCGCGTAGCCGTAGTAGTGCAGCGGGCGGATCAGGTAGGAGGAGATCTTGCCGCTCGAGATCTCGCCGACGAGCTGCCAGCCGCGGCCGGTGAACACGAAGGAGCGCAGGACGTTCAGCGCGAGCACGTAGGTCAGCATCTCGCCGCGCGTGTAGCCGAGGAAGGTCGCCTTGTCCCCGATCAGCGCGGTCCAGAAGGCGTACAGGCTGACGACGACCGCGAAGCCGCCGAGGCGGTCCATGATCAAGGTCGAACGCCGCTGCAGGGTCTCCTGGAGGGCGATCTGGTAGGCGACCCAGTACGTGTTCATGCCGCGTGCGTGAACAGGCGGCGTACGATGTCGTCGATGGCGACCTCCTCGACATTGAGGTCGGCGACGGGGTAGGAGCCGAGCAGGGCGGCGGCGCTGGCCGCCATTTTCGCGCGCGGAACCTCGAGCGTCACCGTGCGGTCCTCGTATTTGACCACGGAGCCCAGGCTCTTCAGGTCGTCGGGCTCGACGTCGGTCGTGAAGCGCGCGCGCAGGATCTTGTGGTCGGCGTAGCGCTCGACGAGCCGGTCGAGCGCGCCGTCGTAGAGCAGGCGGCCCTTCTCGATGACGATCACGCGCTTGCAGAGCTCGACGACATCGGTCATGTTGTGGCTCGTCAGCATGATGGTCGCGCCCGAGCGCTTGTTGTAGGCCTTGATGAACTCGCGCACGTTCTTCTGCATGACGACGTCGAGTCCGATGGTGGGCTCGTCGAGCAGGAGCAGGCGCGGGCGGTGCAGCAGGGCGGCGGCGAGCTCGCAGCGCATGCGCTGGCCGAGCGAGAGCTTTTTGACCGGGACCGCGAGGTGCTCGCCGAGCTCGAGCAGCTCGACGAGCTCGTCGAGGTGGCGGCGGAAGTCCGCGTCGGAGAGGCCGTAGATGGCCTGGTTGAGCTTGAAGGTCTCGTAGGCCGGGATCTCCCACCACAGCTGGGAGCGCTGGCCCATGACGAGGGAGATCGTGCGCTGGAAGGACGGCTCTCGCTTCCACGGGACATGGCCCAGCGCCGTCGCCGTGCCGGCGGTCGGGGTCAGCAGGCCGGAGAGCATCTTGAGCGTGGTGGTCTTGCCCGCGCCGTTGGCGCCGAGGAAGCCGACGAGCTCGCCTTCTTCAATTGAAAAAGAAACGCCGTCGACGGCCCGGGTATCCTTGTATTTCCGGTCGAACAGAGACTTGACGCCGCCCCACAGGCCCGGCTCCTTGAGCGGCGAGCGGTAGTCCTTGGTGAGGCCCTTCGTTTCGATCGCTAAGGCCACGCCTAGCCCCGGCGACCGAGCTCGCTCATGTAGGAGAGAGTTTTGAGGCCGTCCATGCGATCTAAGTAGACCAAGCCGTTGAGATGGTCGGTCTCGTGCTGGACGACCCGGGCGGGGAAGCCCTCGTAGATCTTCTTGAACGGCTTGCCGTCGAGGCCGTGGCCGCTGAGCTCGAGCTTCGCGTGGCGGCGGACCATGCCGCGCAGGTCGGGGACCGAGAGGCAGCCTTCCCAGTCTTCCTCGAAATCGTCGCCGAGGGGCTTGATGACGGGGTTGAAGACGACCGTCAGCTCGATGCCGTCGGGATGGCGCTTGGTGCCCTTGGGCAGGCCCATGACGAACACCGAGAGGTACTCGCCGACCTGGTTGCCGGCCACGCCCACGCCGTCGTACTCGTCCATGGTGACGGCCATCTCCCGGACGAGGCGGCGGACGTCCTCGGAGCGGATCTCCTCGGGCTTGAGCTTGCGCAGGACCTTGCGCAGGACCGGGTGCCCCAGCTGAGTGACCTTTCGTATTCCGACGCCGACGATAGTGGCGGTCATAAACTCATTTTGCCATATCCGGGCCGCGCGCGTCACCTCGTCGACTATCCTCAAGGATGGTCGTAATGATACCCTCGGGGGAAGATGTCCAAGAGGATCGTCGTCAAGGTCGGCTCGGGCGTGCTGTCGGGCGGGGGCGAAGGCCTTTCCGGCGCGACCCTGCGCCGCCTGGCCGGCGAGATCGCCAAGGCGCGCGCGGGCGGCGACGAGATCATCGTCGTGTCCTCCGGCGCGATCCTCGCGGGACGCGAGCGGCTGAAGCTCGAGAAGCGGCCGAGCGTGCAGCTCAAGCAGGCCGCGGCCGCCGTGGGCCAGAGCCGCCTCATGCGCGCGTGGGAGGCGGCGTTCGCGCGCCCGCGGATCACCGTGGCCCAGGTCCTGCTCTCCGGCGACGACCTCCACCACCGCGAGCGCTACCTCAACGCGCGCAGCACCTTGCTGACCTTGCTGCGCTTGGGCGTGGTCCCCATCGTCAACGAGAACGACACGGTCGCCGTCGAGGAGATCAGGTTCGGAGACAACGACGGGCTCTCGGCGCTCGTGGCCGGCCTCGTGGACGCCGACCTTCTCGTCCTGCTGACCGATCAAGACGGGCTTTACACCGACGATCCTCGCCGGAATCCGGCGGCGACGTTGATCGCCGAGGTTCTCCCGGGCGCCAAGCCCGCGCGCACGGGCAAGGCCGGGCCGTGGGGCACGGGCGGCATGGAGTCCAAGGTGCGCGCGGCGAGCCAGGCGGCCGAGGGCGGGGTGCTCTCGATCGTGGCCAACGGCACCACGGCGGGAACGCTGACGGCGGCGTTGAACGGCGACGAGGTGGGGACCCGGTTCCTGCCGGGGGAGAAGCCCCTCGCCAAGCGGCGTCAGTGGCTCGCGTTCGCGTCCCACCCGAAAGGACGGATCATCGTCGATGCGGGCGCCAGGGAAGCCCTGACGGGCAAAGCGAGGAGCCTGCTCGCGTCCGGGGTCAAGGGCCTGGCCAGCGCTTTCGAGCCGGGCGACGTCGTGAGCCTGGTCGAGGGCGGTGTGGAGTTCGCGCGCGGGCTCACCAACTTCAGCTCGCGGGATCTGGAGAAGATAAAGGGATTGAAGACCTCCGAGATCGAGGGGGTGCTCGGGGTCAAACAGGCCGACGAAGTGGTGCATCGGGACAATTTGGCGGTTTTGAGGAAGTAGCGCCGTGGGTTATCCACCCCGGGTGCTTCAACTGTTGTTGACAACAGTTGGAGCAGGATTTGTGGATGAGACGAGTGCGAAAATCAAATGAACATCGAAAAAATGGCGCGCGAGGCGAGAACGGCGAGTCGGGTGCTCGCGCGCGCATCCACGGCCCTCAAGAATAGGGCTTTGCTGGAAATGGCCCGGGCGCTGAGGAAGCGATCGGGGCGGATCTTAACGGCAAATGGACAGGAACTATCGGCGGTGCAAAAAACGTCCCGGAGCGCCGCCTTCATAGAAAGAATGAGTTTGAACGGCGAACGGATCGAGGGCATCGCGCGGGCCCTGGAGCTTGTCGCGAAGCTCCCGGACCCGGTAGGAAGGACGACGGAATTCGCGCGGAGGCCCAACGGCCTAGTCATACGCAAGATGCGTGTTCCTCTCGGCGTTGTGGCCGTCATCTATGAATCCCGCCCGGGAGTGACCGCGGATGCCGCCGGGTTGTGCATCAAGTCGGGCAACGCGGCGATCCTGCGCGGCGGGAAGGAAACCGTCAAAACCAATCATGAGATCGCCGAAGCCCTTCGCGAAGGTTTGAAAAAGGCCGGTCTTCCGCCCGGCTCGGTCGGATTCGTGAACGATCCGGACCGGGCGGCGGTGAAAAGGCTTCTGCGGCTCGACGCCTTGATCGATCTCGTCATCCCCCGCGGCGGGGCGGATCTCACCACGGCGGTGAGGCACGAATCCCTCATCCCGGTGCTGGCCCACGACAAGGGGCTTTGTCATACCTACGTCGATGAAAAGGCCGACCTCGCCATGGCGGGACGGATCGTGCTCAACGCGAAAGCGGAACGGCCGGGCGTGTGCAACGCCATGGAAACGATGCTGGTGCATGCGAAGATCGCGAAGCGATTTTTGACGGATATGGCGGGGAAGTTCGAGCGGGCGAACGTCGAGCTGAGGGGCTGCTCTGAAACGCGGAAGATCCTTCCGAACGTCAAAACGGCAACGAAGTCCGACTGGGACACGGAATACCTGGCGCTCGTGTTGTCCGTCAAGGTCGTCAAGAATATCGATGAGGCGATCGATCATATCGCGCGCCACGGCTCCGGCCTGGCCGAGGCCATCGTGACCCGCGATAAGAAGCGCGCGGAGAGATTTTTGCGGGAAGTGGACGCCGGCGCCGTGTATGTGAACGCGTCCACCCGATTCACCGACGGCGGGGAGTTCGGCCTGGGAGCGGAGATGGGGATCAGCACGCAGAAGCTGCACGCGCGCGGGCCCGTGGGGCTCGAGGGGCTGACGTGCGAGAAGTACGTCGTGCGCGGCGGAGGACAGGTCCGATGCTCGACCTGAACGGCAAAACGGCGGTCATCACCGGCGGGGCGGGGGGGCTCGGGTTTGCGACCGCGCTTGCCCTCGCGCGAGAAGGCGCGAAGGTGGCGCTGTGGGATATCAACGGCGAGAAGGCCGAGGAGAAAGCAGCCGTGCTTCGCGCGAACGGCATGACGGCAAAAGGATGGGGATTGGATGTGACGGACCCTTCCGCGGTGCGTGAAGGAGCGCTGCAAGTCGAGCGTGAACTCGGCCCCGTCGATATACTCGATAACAACGCTGGAGTGCACGCGCCCGGTGACTTCTTGACGACGTCTGATGATGAGATCAAACGGCAGATGGACGTGAACATAAACTCCTATTACTGGTGCACGAAAACGTTTTTGCCCGGCATGATCGCCCGGAATTCCGGACATGTGATCATGATCGCCTCGGCGGCGGGCCTGCTCGGAGTGCCGGGCATGGCCGTCTACAGCTCCAGTAAACATGCAGTCGTCGGCTTCGCCGAATCCTTGCGCCTGGAGCTTCGGCGCGCGGGGGCCAAGGGCGTGGGCATGACCATCGTCTGCCCGAGCTTCATCGACACCGGGATGTTCCCGGATTCGACCCCGCCGCTGTTCACGCCGTGGCTGAAGCCCGACGCGCTCGCGGATAAGGTCGTCGCGGCCGTGAAGGCCGACCGGCTGTACGTGCGCGAGCCCGGCATGGTCAAGCTCATCCCGCTCGTGAAGGCCCTGCCCCGCGCCGTCGGCGATGCGCTGTGCTCGCTGACCGGGATGGACCGCTCGCTGAAGGGCCCGGCGTCGAGAAAACCCTGACGTAATTGGGCCTTGACGCCCCGGATTATCGGGGTTAAAGTTGGGTTAAGATGGTCGAAAATCTCGAGCACTTGATCCGGCGCGCCTTCCTCAACCCGCGTCTGCCCCGCACGCCCCTTTATAAGGAGCTGCTGCGTTCGGAGACCTATCTGCTGACCGTGGATGTCCCGCTGGCGGAAGGCGAGATGAAGCGCGTCACCAAGCCCGACGCGTCGTTCCCGGTCTGGGCCGACAAGGACCCCGAGCTCGGCGGCGTGTGGGTGCCGGTGTTCCCCGCGCGCGACCGCGTGCGGGACTTCGTCGCGTCGCGGAATCTCAAGACGCCGAAAGGCAAGGAGTTCCTGTGGATGGGCCACATGCCCGGACAGGTGTTCGGCCTGCTGCGCGGCGTGCGGCGGTTCGCGGGCATCAAGCTCTTTCTCGATTCGGGCGTGTCCGTGTCGGTGCCGTGGACCGAGGTGAGCGCGCTGTCCGAGGGCCGCGTCAACGACGAGGGGCAGAGACGCTATGAGCTGCCGTTCGAACGTCTCGTGATCCCGGCGGGCGCGCGGCTTTCCTTCGGGAAGCTTCAGCCCCTGCCCGGAGAGGACCACCCCGTCCTGATGATGATGCCCGACGCGGGCAAGTTCGCGCCCGAGGACCTGCGCCGGTTGGTGCGCCTGCCGCTGGGCGAGAAGCACGCCTGGATGCCGGTCCGCCATTTCCTTCAGATGATGCGCCGGCTGCAGGCGCTCGGCGGCGAGGGCAGCCGCTACCTCGAGGACCTGTTCGCGTCCTTGCTCGCCTTCGAGATGTACGGGGAGGCGGAGGCGCTGTGCGAGTGGTTCGAGTCACGCGGCCACGAAGCCTATGCCTGGGTCGGCCTGTCGGCGATCTACGGCCGTTGCGGCCGCATGGAGGAGTGCGCGGAGCTGTGCCTTCGCGGCCTGGAGAAGTACCCGGACGAGCGCTCCTTCCATGTCAACGGCATCCGCGCCTTGGCGGCCCTCGCCCGAGGCGAGGAAGCCTCCCGTTGCGCGGAGGCGGCCTTGCGCCGTTTTCCCGGAGACGAGGTTTTGGCGGCCTTGCGGGCCAAGCTCGCCCCGGCCGCCGCCGCTCATTAAAAGCGGGTAAAAATCGGGTGAAAACTGGGCCGCCCCTCTTGATTCCGCGGGCCTGCGGGTCTACACTTGAAGGGTCTTCGGAGGATGTCATGAGCGAGCAGAGCAAGTCCAATTATCAGGCGTTGGGCGCGGGCCTTCTCGGATTCATCGCCGTCATGGCCGTCGGCGGCGGCGGGCTGATGCTCCATTCCTCCCATCGGGCGAATTCCGCGGCGAAGCCGGCCCCGGCTGCCGCGCCCATCGACCTCGGCGCCGCGATGCCCGCGCCTTCGATGGGCCGCCCCTCGGTTCAGAAGGAGCGACGGGCGGAGTCGCCCGCGCCGCTGATCGGCGAGATCGAGGAGGAGCCGGCCGGGGGCGTCTCGGCCTCCGCTTCCGCCGATGCCGCCGCCGCGTCGCCAGAATCAGCGCCGGGCGCGAGGACGCCGGCGCTCGAGGTCACCCGGCATCTGGAGCTCGAGAAAGGAAGCTCATCGGCCGAAGCGGTGGTGAAGAACACGGTCCCGGCCAAGGAGGCCGCGGATTTGCCCGGCAGGAAAGCCCCGGCCCCGAAGCTGGAGGTCGCGGCTGGCGAAGGCGCGGTGGCCTCGTCGGTGCATTATGGCGTGACCAGCCGCAACGAGCTGATGGGCCGCGCGGCGGGCCCGGTCTACAACTTCAAGGGGAACAAGGGCGGAGCCGCCGTGAACGCGGCGGGCAAGATGGCCGATGACGCCGACGGCAAGATGGCGGACCTGCGCCGCCAGCTGGAGGCCTCGGGCCTGCCCGAGGACCAGCGAGCCAAGCTGCTCAAGGAGCTCGATGAGGCGATGAAAAACGCCTCCGCGACGGCAAAAACCGCTCAGTAAGGGAACAGCGCGTCGAGGGGCTTCTCCTCGAAGGCGCCGAGGGTCTTGAGCTCGTCCAGGCCCACCCGGTCGCGGTGGCCGAGGATCCAGATGCTCAGCGGCTTCGTCTTGAAGCGCTCGGCGAAGGACCGCAGCTCCGGCAGGGTATAGCCGACGGAGCGCTCGAAGCGCTTCGGCCCCGGATCGCCGCCCGCGAGGCCCTGGTCCTCCCAGCCGATGACGGTCGCCGGGATCGAGCGGAAGCGCACCGGGCTGGTGCGGTAGGATTCCTCGATGGACTTGGCCGTCTCCCGGAAGCGCTTCTCCGAGGCGGGGAATTCCTGGAACAGGCTGATCATCAGCTTCACGGCCTCCGGGGTCTTGTCGGCCTGGCAGCCGAGGCGGCCCCAGAGCTGGGTGTCGTCGCCCTTCTTGGAGATCACGGTGTGCCCTCCGGAGGCGGAATAGGCCAGGGCCCGCGACTCGCGCACCTCCTGGAAGATCACCGCGCTCATGTCGCCGCCCATGTACTGGGAGTAGAAGTCGTAGTCGACGACACGCTCGTTGTTGAATATCTCGTCGGCGGCGAACAGCCCGACCTGGGCCTGCACCATGTCGCGGTGGGTGAACAGCACGCGAGGGGAGGACGGGCGCAGCAGGCGGTAGGGCACGCGCGCGGGCGCCGCGCGCAGGCGGCGGCCCGTCTCCAGCAGCTTGCCGATCTCGCGCGGGGAGCGGTTTCCCACGTAGGCGACGCGCGAGGGATAGAGCATGAAGTCCCGGATGAGGCTCTTAAGGCGAGGCTCGCCGAGCGCCTTGAGCTCGGCGTTGGTCAGGCGCTTGAGCACGCTGCTGTCGCGGCCCCGCGACGCGAGCTGGCCCAGGGCGTAATGCACCGAGCCGGGATCCTTCTTCTCGTCCTCGCGCGCGCCGAGCTCGACGTCGATCATCTTCTGCAGCGTCCCGGGCTCGATCGCGGGCCAGTCGAAGCGCTGCGCCATCAGCTCGAGCGACGGCCAGAGGTTGCGGTCGAGGCCGGTGAGGTGGACCGACGTGTCCTGCTCGCCGCAGGAGTAGGACAGGGACGAGCCCAGGGCGAACAGCTTCTTCTTGAACTCATCGGCGGATAGCGGGCCGGCGCCGGCCAAGGTGAGCAGGTCGACGGCCGCGCACAGCTCGCGCTCGGCGCGCGAGCCGCGCTCGTAGTAGAACGAGAGCGCGAACAGGTCGTTGTAGGGGTTCTTCGTCGAATACAGGCGGCCGCCGTCGATGGGCGCGATCTGATAGTCGCGGCCGGAGACGAGCCAGCGCGGCTCCAGCGGCGGCGCCGGGATCGCGAGGATCTCCGTCATGAACGACGACTCCCGGGAGGGGTCGATCGCAACGCGCGTGAAGGAGGGCTTGGAGATCTTCGGCGGCTCGACCTTGGCGTCGCGGCGGTAGACGACGATCCGGTCCGGGCCCAGGTACTCGTTGGCCACCCGCACGACGTCGGCCTTCGTGACCTTGCGGATGCGGTCGAGCTGCGTGACCGTGCGCTCCCAGTCCTCCACGGAGACGAACGACGCGGTCATCATGCCGACACGCGCCTCGTTGGACTCGAGGCGGGACTTCTCGCCGAGCTCGAAGTTGGTGATGACCGCGGCGACGTCCTCTTCGCTGAAGTCGCCCGCCTTGAGCGCCGACACCGCCTCGAGCAGCAGGGCGGCGGCCTCCTCCGGCGTCTGGCCCTTCTTGGGCAAGGCCCACGCGTTCCAGGAGCCCGCGTCGTTGCGCATCGACGGGTAGGAGCCGGCGGCCTTGACCTTCTGGGCCTGGTTGAGGCGCAGGTTGAACAGCCCGGCCGCCGAGTTGTCGACGATCATGTCCATGACGGAGAGCGCGTCGGCGTCCGGATGGGAGTGCGGCACGGTGAGCCAGGCCATCGCGACCTTCTGCTCGGCCTCGTACTTGACCTCGTAGGTCTCCGCGCCCTTGGGCCGGGGCAGCTCCCAATTCGGAAGCGCGGGCAGCGGGCGCGGGGTCCAGGCGCCGAAATGCCTCTTGATGAGCTCGAGCGTCTTGGCGCGATCGAAGTCGCCGGACAGGGCGATCGCCATGTTGTTGGGCGAGTACCAGCGCTCGTAGAACGCGTACATCTTCGCCAGCGACGGGTTCTTCAGATGCTCGATGCTGCCGAGCGTGGGCTGCTGGCCGTAAGGATGCTTCTTGTAGAGCCGGTTCTCGAGCTCGTCGCCGAGTATGCGCTCCGCGTTGTCGAGCGAGCGGTTCTTCTCCTCGTACACGGTCTCGATCTCGGTCTGGAACAGGCGGAAGACCGGGTTCTTGAAGCGCTCGGCCTCGACCGCGGCCCAGGGCTCGAGGCGGTTGGCGGGTATGCTCACGACGTAGACGGTCTGCTCGTCGGAGGTGTAGGCGTTGAGGCCCTCGGCGCCGATGCTCCGGTAGAAGCGATCGAACTCGTTGGGGACCGCGCTCGAGGAAGCCGCGATGTTGGCGGCGTCGATGGCCTTGTAGATCTTGGCCCGGCCCTCTTCGTCCTTGGTCTTGAAGAGGTCTTCGTACAGCGCGCGGATGCGCTCGAGGTGGGGGCGCTCCTTCTCGTAGTCGAGCGTCCCGAGGCGGCCGGTGCCTTTGAAGAGCATGTGCTCGAGGTAGTGGGCCATGCCCGTGCTGTCGCTGGGATCGTTCTTGGAGCCGGCGCGCACCGCGATGTGCGCCGAGACGCGCGGCTCTCCTTTGTTCGGGCTCAGGTAGACGGTCAGCCCGTTGGCCAGCCGGTGGATCGTGACCGCCATGGCGTCGTCGGCTCGGGGGATCTCCCGCACCAGGGGCACCGACGTCGCCGGCAGGGCGGCGGCCTTGGGCTTCGCGGCGGCGGGAACGGCGAGCGCGGCGGCGAGAAGCAGGGGCGCGAGCATGGTCATGGGGTCTCCACAGTTTCCGGCGAGTTCACCGGCGCGGCGGGCGCCGGGACGGGCTTCTTCTTCGGAGGCCTCGTCGCCTCCGGGGGCAGCTTGATGACGGGGCCGGCCTGGAGGACCGACCAGGAATAGCGGTTCTGGGCGTTCCAGAGGATCCAGCCGCGGACCCCGAGCTCCTCCACGGCGAGGATCTGGGAGCGCACGTGGGCGGGGGTGTAGCGCACCCCCATCGTGAAGTCCTGCAGGAACGGGCGCAGGGCGGCCGGCCGGTTCCCGAGCCGGGCCAGCGCGTCCCGGGTGCCGCGGCGCACCGTTTCGTACGGCGCGTGGTTCGGGCTCTTGAGCCCGTACTCGCCGCGGGCGTAGTGCGAGGGATACATCATCGGGGAGACGAAATCGACGAGGTCCGCCATCTGCCCCAGGGTCTGGCCGATGCCCATGCCGTCGTCGACGCTCGCGGTCAGGCCGAAAGTGTCGATCGACAGCTTGACCCCTAGGGGCCGCAGGCGAGCGCCGGCGAGCGTCAGCAGCTCGCGCAGGGCCGCGGCCGCCGTCGCGGGAGAGTGATCCGCGCGCGAGTAGCGGCACTGGCGGGTCTTGCCGTCGGAGGGGAAGCGGATGAAGTCGAACTGGATCTCGTCGAAGCCCGCGGCCGCGGCGCGCGAGGCGATGTCGATGACGTAGTTCCAGACTTCCTTCTTATAGGGATCCACCCAGGCCGTGCCCTGGTCGTTGGTCCAGATGCGCCCGTCGGGGAAGTGCACGGCGAGATCCGGGCGCGCGCGCGCGAGGTGGTCGTCCTTGAAGATCGCGATCCGGGCGATCGTGTAGATGCCGGCGTCCTCGAAGTCCTTGACCATCCCGGGAAGGTCCGGGATGGCGTTGACGTAGGCGCGCGTCTCGGCGGCCAAAGGAACGTCTCGCACGAACATCTTGCCGTCGTAGTCCTTCAGCGCGACGACGACCGCGTTGAAGCCGGCGCCGGTCATGTCGGCGATGAAGCGCCGTCGAGCCTTCGTCGAGCCGGCGGCCCAGCCCGAGAAGTGCACTCCCCGGAACTCGCTCACCGAGGCGTAGGTTTGGGTCGAGGAGGAGCCCTGAGCGAAGGCCGGGGGGGCGGCGCACAGCGAGGCGGCGCATAGCGCCGCCCGCAGGGCAAGGGATTTCAGCACCGGGAGAACGTACCAAATCCCGCGCGAGGACGTCAGGGGCGGCGAGTCCAGTGGTGCGGCACGGCGAAGAGGTCCAGCCTCGTTTTCACGGTCGAGGCGCTCCACTCGACCGGGGCGGGGGCGAGATCCCCGACGCTGACATTGTCGTAGACGGCCCGGCGCTCGTCGTCGTCGCGGACGCGGTACGACGGGTCGAGATCGAGGATCTGTCCGCGGCGGCGGTTGGGGGCCTGGAGGGCCACGGTCCAGCCGCCGCCGTTGGAGAGATCGGCCGCGTACGCGCCGGCGTCGTCGGTCGTCTCCTCGACGAGCTCCTTCTCGTCGCGGAGGAAAACGACCTTCGCGCCCGCGACGGGTTCGAGGGTCGCGAGGTCGTAAACCGTTCCCGACACGCGCCAGGCGTTCTTCTTCAGCGGTTTTTGGGCCGCCGGTTTCCCCGCGGGAGCCCCGCCGGGGCCGCCCTCGGATGGAGCCGACCGCGCGTAGTCGTCGGGAAAGAGCTGGGAGCGCAGTGCGCTTTCAGGCGCGACCGGGCCTCCAGGCTCGGACGGCTCCGCCTTCGGGGCGGGTTCCGGCTCCTTGCGTGAGGCGTAATTGGACGGGTTTCGCATGTCGTCGGCCCAGCGGCCGACGGCCGCGGCTCCCGAGGAGAGCGGGGCCTTCAGCTCGCTCCCGCGCTCTTTGACGAGCCAGCCGGCCCCGCCCAGGAGGAGCAGCGCCGCGAGGATCTGGAAGGGCCGGCGGCGCTTGCGCGCCTTGTCGTCGCGGAGCTTGGCGTACCCGCGCATGATCTCCTGACGGGTGCGCGGACGCATGCAGATCTGGCAGCCGGTCGCCTCCGGAGGAAGAGCGGTATGGCAGCCGGGGCAGGGGAGGGAGTCTTTTTCGGTCATATCACTTTTTTTCCGCCAAGGGGACGAGGACGAGATCGAGGCGTACGATCCTCTCGCTTTCCCTGTGCCGCAACGGAACGGCTTCGAGATCGCTGTCGACCGTTTCCGCGATGAAATCTTTCCGCGACTGCTGCGAGCGGTCGCGAAAGGGCGGGTCCCGGTCCTCGAGCAGGCCTTTTCGATAGCCCGGCGCCTCGATCATGACGGTGACGGGATGGTCGTGACTCTTGAACAGGTACACCTCGTACCGTCCGGCCGAGTCGGTCAGCGCCGTCCATTCTGAATGGATGGCCGGCGCATCGAACTTGACGGTGGTATTCCCGACCGGCCGACTGGTCGCGAGGTCATAGACGAACCCCTGCACGCGCATCTCCCCCGGCCCCAACTGACGGGAAGGCGGCGGAGGGGAATGCCCGAGGGGCGGAGGCGGCGGAGGCGCCTCGGACGAGGGCTCCGCAGGGGCGGGGGTGGCTTGGGGGGCCGGCGGAGCGCCCGACTGATTGAGGTAGACGAAGGACGATACGGCGATGGGAACGGCGGTTCGAGAAGGCTGAATCGTGACCGGCGGGGCCGCGGCCGTCAGGGCGGGCTGACCTTTGAGCCAGTGGCTCGGTTGCCGGGTTTTCTCGACCTCGGCTTGGAATCGGTTCCAGGAGTCGATCAAGGGAGGCGTCCAAACTCCTCGAAGCAGCCAGATCGATCCGAGCAGGGCGACTGCGCCGACGCCGGCGGCGATGCGCTTGGGCCTGCGCTTCCGCCGAAGCTCCTCGTTGCGGACGAGCGCCCGGCCCTCCTCCATCTCCATGTCGTCGCGGGGGGTGCGGCAATGGGAGCAAACCTCCTGCTCCAGCTCGACGAGCATGCCGCAACGGGGACAGGGAACGGAGGTCATGAGGTGGTTATAGCAGGAAGACAGATTCTCGTCCAGACCCCATTCTTGACTAAAAAGGTCAGGAATGGTATACTGACGCTGTGGCCAACCAAGATTTGAAGGAGCTCGCCGGTCGCGAGTACAAATACGGCTTTAAATCCGACATCGAAGCCGATCAGGTCCCTCGCGGTCTCAGCGAGGACACCGTCCGTCTGATTTCCGCCAAGAAGAACGAGCCCGCCTTCATGCTCGACTGGCGCCTGAAGGCCTACAAGCATTGGCTGGGCAGGACGGAGCCGACCTGGGCGGCGGTCCATTACCCCAAGATCGACTATCAGAACGTCATCTACTACTCGGCGCCCAAGGCCAAGAAGAAGCTGAACTCGCTCGACGAGGTGGACCCCGAGATCCGGGCCACCTTCGACAAGCTCGGCATCCCGCTCGAGGAGCAGAAGATGCTCTCCAACGTGGCCGTCGACGCGGTGTTCGACAGCGTCTCGGTGGCGACGACCTTCCGCAAGACCTTGGCCGAAGCCGGCGTCATCTTCTGCTCGTTCTCCGACGCGGTCAAGGAGCATCCGGAGCTCATCGAGAAGTATCTCGGGTCCGTGGTGCCGTACACCGACAATTTCTTCGCGACCTTGAACTCCGCCGTCTTCTCCGACGGGTCGTTCTGCTATATCCCGAAAGGGGTCAAGTGCCCGATGGAGCTTTCGACGTATTTTCGGATCAACGCCAAGGACACGGGCCAATTCGAGAGGACCTTGATCGTCGCCGACGAGGGCGCCCAGGTCAGCTATCTCGAGGGCTGCACGGCGCCGATGCGCGACGAGAATCAATTGCACGCCGCCGTCGTCGAGCTGGTGGCGCACGACGACGCCTCGATCAAGTACTCGACCATCCAGAACTGGTACCCGGGCGACAAGAACGGCAAGGGCGGCATCTACAATTTCGTGACCAAGCGCGGCAAATGCGCGGGCAAGAGGTCGAAAATATCGTGGACGCAGGTCGAGACCGGCTCGGCGATCACGTGGAAGTATCCGTCGTGCATCCTCCTGGGCGATGAATCCGTCGGTGAGTTCTACTCCGTGGCGCTGGCGAACCATTATCAGCAGGCCGACACGGGCACGAAGATGATCCATATCGGCAAGAACACGAAATCGACCATCATCTCGAAGGGAATATCGGCGGGTCATGGTCAAAATACATACCGCGGGCAGGTGAAGATCGCCAAGTCGGCCCAGGGAGCGCGCAACTACTCCCAATGCGACAGTCTTTTGCTTGGCGACAAGTGCGGCGCGCATACCTTCCCCTATATAGAGGTCGGGAACACCTCGGCGACGCTCGAGCACGAGGCCTCGACCTCGAAGATCGGAGAGGATCAGCTGTTCTACCTGCGCCAGCGCGGCCTGTCGGCCGAGGACGCCGTGGGCATGATCGTCAACGGCTTCTGCAAGCAAGTGTTCAACGAACTCCCTCTCGAATTCGCCGTCGAAGCGCACAAACTCATGAACATCTCCCTCGAAGGGAGCGTCGGCTAAAGGAACCCCATGCTGAAGATCACCAATCTGCACGCGAAGGTCGGAGAGAAGGCCATCCTGAAGGGGTTGAGCCTGACGGTCAAGGCCGGCGAGGTCCATGCGATCATGGGACCAAATGGGTCGGGCAAGTCGACCCTGTCCTACATCCTGGCCGGGCGCCCCGGCTACACGGTCACCGACGGCACGGCGGAGTACGAGGGCAAGGACCTCCTGGCCATGGAGCCCGAGATCCGCGCGCGCGAGGGCGTCTTCCTCGCGTTCCAGTACCCCGTCGAGATCCCCGGCGTGTCGAACAAGTACTTCCTCAAGGCCGCGTATAACTCCGTGCGCAAGCACCGCGGGGAGCCGGAGATGGACGCGGGCGCCTTCCTCAAGTTCATCAAGGAGAAAGCCAAGTCCGTCGAGATGGATCCCGCCTTCCTGAACCGCTCGGTCAACGAGGGCTTCTCGGGCGGCGAGAAGAAGCGCAACGAGGTGCTGCAGCTCGCCGTGCTCGAGCCGAAGCTGGCGCTGCTCGACGAGACGGACTCGGGCCTCGACATCGACGCCCTGAAGGTCGTCGCCGAGGGCGTCAACCGCATGCGCGACCCCAAGCGCGCCTTCGTCGTCGTCACGCACTACCAGCGCCTGCTCGACTACATCGTCCCCGACCACGTGCACGTCCTCTCCGGCGGCCGGATCATCAAGTCCGGCGGCAAGGAGCTCGCGCTCGAGCTCGAGAAGCGGGGCTACGGCTGGATCGAGGATAAGGTGGCCGCGTGATCGCCGAAGCCCTCGCCGCCCAGAAGGAAGGCTGGCGCTACACCCCCGCCGCGACCCTGACCGGCCCGGACTTCAAGCCCGCCGGCGTGCCGGAGAGCATACTCCCGCTGGCCGGACGCGTGCTGTGCCCCGTCGGGTTCCACCGCGCCGCGCTCGTCAACGGACGCTGGGAGGCCAAGCACGCGGTGCTCAAGCTCCCCGACGGCGTGACGGTCGAGCCGCTGGCGCGGGCCTCCGGGCTCGAGGAGCTGCTGGGCCGTCTCGTCCCCGACGACCTGCCTCTCGCTAAGATCGCCTCCGCCGCCCGCGACGGCTTCGTGGTCCGCGTCGCGCGCCACGCGCGCGTCGACCGCCCCATCCATCTCGTCCACATCTCGCAGGCCACCGCCGCCGCCCAGTCCTCCCAGGCTCGAGTGGTCGTCGTCCTCGAGCCCGGCGCCTCGGCCGAGCTCGTCGAGGAGACCTTGTCCTTCGGCGACGCGCCGTCCTGGAAGAACGTCCGGTCTCAGGTGGAACTCGGTGAGGGCTCCTTTTTGCGCCATCACCGCATCGTCCGCGAAGGGACGCAGGGGCGCCTGACCGTCGGCCTCGAGGTGACCTTGGCCTCCCGCGCCCGCTACGAGTCCCACGCCCTGAACTTCGGCGGCCTGTTCGCCCGCGAGGACCTGCGGGTCCGGCTCGAGGGCGAAGGCGCGGAGTGCGCGCTCAACGGCCTGGCCCTGCTCGGCGGCTCAGAGTTCGCCGACCACCATTCGATCGTCGAGCATGCCGCCGTCAACGGCGTCACCCGCCAGCTCTACAAGGCGGTCATCGACGACAAGGCGCGCTACGTCTTCGACGGCCTGATCTCCGTCAAGCCCGGCGCGCAGAAGACCGACGCCCAGGTCTACAACAAGAACCTCCTCCTTTCGGAGGAGGCCCGAGTGAACACCAATCCCGAGTTCAAGATCCTCGCCGATGATGTATCCTGCAAGCACGGCGGCGCCGTGGGCCAGCTTTCGCTCGAGGCCCTGTTCTATCTCCGCTCGCGCGGGATCGGCGCCGACGAGGCCCGGCGTCTGCTCGTCTACGCCTTCGGCTCCGAGATGGTGGACCGGGTCGCGCTCGAGCCGCTGAAGCTGGCGCTCGCCGACGCGCTGCACGGGCGCATGCCCGAGGGGAACCTTTGATATGGCCGGCCTGAACGCGAAGAAGCTCCGCGAAGACTTCCCGATCTTGAAGCGCCTCGTGCGCGGCAAGCCCCTGGCCTACCTCGACAACGCGGCGACCACGCAGAAGCCGCGGCAAGTCATCAAATACCTGACCGACTTCTACGAGAACCACAACGCCAACGTGCACCGGGGAGTCCACACCCTTTCCGAGGAATCGACCAACATGGCCGAGGCGACTCGGACGAAACTCGCCAAATTCGTCGGCTCGGAAAAGGCCGAGACCTTGATCTTCACGCGCAACGCGACCGAGTCGATCAATCTGGTGGCGCACGCCTGGGCCAGGAAATTCCTGAAGGCCGGCGACATCGTTCTGTCCACCGAGATGGAGCACCACTCGAACATCGTCCCTTGGCAGCTTTTGGCGGCGGAGCGGGGGATCGTCCTCAAGTTCGTGCCGGTCGAGCCGGACGGCACCCTTGATCTGGAGAAGGTCAAGGCGCTGCTGGCCGAGGGACCGAAATTATTCACCTTCACCGCTTTGTCGAACGCCATCGGGACCGTCAACCCGGTCCTTGAGCTCATCAAGCTGGGCAAAGCGGCAACGGCAACGATACATGTGGATGCTTGCCAGTGGGCTCCCCACAAACCGATGGACCTCAAGACCTGGGGCGCGGACTTCGTCTCCTTCTCCGCCCACAAGATGCTGGGGCCGACCGGGATCGGCGTCCTGTGGGGCCGCGAGGAGCTGCTTGAGGCGATGGACCCCTTCCTCGGCGGCGGCGACATGATCTCCCGCGTGACGCTCGAGAAGTCCGCCTGGAACGCGCTCCCCTACAAGTTCGAGGCGGGCACGCCGAACTTCGCCGACCAGGCCGCGTTCGGCCCGGCGCTCGACTACCTGACGGCCGTCGGCCTCGACGACATCTCCGCGCACGAGCACGCGCTCGCCGAGAAGACGCGCGCGATCCTCGCGGCCGAAGGCATGACGGTCCTCGGGCCGACGGATCCCGCCAAGCGCTCCGGCGTGGTCTCCTTCAACGTGCCCGGCCTGCATCCCCACGACGTGGGCACCGCCTTCGACCTGGAAGGCGTGGCGGTCCGGGTCGGCCATCACTGCTGCCAGCCCCTGATGCACAAGCTCCAGTGCGGCGGCACGGCGCGGGCCAGCTTTTATCTCTATAATGACGAGTCGGACGTCGAGGCCTTCGCGCGCGCGCTCAAGCGCACGCTCGATTTTTTCAAGGTCACGCCGAAAGCGGGGGTGCGGTGATGGAAGGCGACGCGGAGCTGCAGGATCTCTATCGCGAGGTTCTTCTCGATTATTTCCGGTCCAGCACCCGCAAGGGCAAGTGCGACCCGGCGGACCTGCGCGCGCACGGCATCAACCCCGTGTGCGGCGACGAGCTCGAGATCACGGCCGAGCTGAAGGACGGCAAGGTGGCGAAGCTCCGCTACGCCGGTCACGGCTGCGTGATCAGCCAGGCGAGCGCGGCGATGATGGCCGAGGCGCTCGAGGGCGCCGACATCCCCAAGGCGAAGGCGCTCGTCGGCGCGTTCAAGAAGCTCATGCTCGAGAACGGAGACGCGGCGTCCCTGCCCCCGGAGCTCGAGCAGCTCGCGAGCCTCGAGGGCGTGCGCAAGTTCCCGCTGCGGGTCAAGTGCGCGACCTTGGGCTGGAACACCGTCATGCAGGGATTCGAGGCTTCCAAATCATGAACGCGAAAGCCGCCGTCGAAGCCGCCACCTTCAAGCAGGTCGGCGAGGCGCTGCGGCCCGTCGTCGATCCCGAGATACATCTCAGCATCGTGGACCTCGGCCTCGTCTACGGCGCCGAGTTCGGCGAGTCGCCCAAGGGCCGCTCGGTCAAGGTGCGCATGAGCCTGACCTCGCCCGCCTGCCCCTACGGCCCGATGCTCCTCGCCTCCGTTCACACCGCTTTGACGAAGCTCCCGGGCATCAAGGACGTCGACGTGGACCTGACCTTCAATCCCGGGTGGGATCCGCGCACGATGGCCACCGAGGACGCCAAGGAGCAGCTGGGCCTCTACTAGGCAGACCATGAGAATCACGAGCTCCATCGAGTACGCGACGCGGCTGATGGTCACCTTGGCCGCCGAGCACGGAAAGGCCCCGCTTCCCGCCGAGCGGCTGGCCGAGATCGACAACGTCCCGGCCGATTTCGTCAGCCAGATCCTCGTCAAGCTGCGCCGCGCCGGCCTGGTGACGAGCCACCGCGGCAGCGCCGGCGGGTACTCGCTGTCGCGTCCGCCGCGCGAGGTCACCATCGAGCAGGTGGTGCGCGCCGTGGACGGCTCCGTTTTCGAGGAAGTCTGCGAGCGCTACGACGCGGGCTCGAAGGACTGCCGCCACCAGGGCCAATGCGCGATCTCGCCCGTGTGGACGAAGCTGGGCGAGATCGTGACGCGCTATTTCGAGAGCGTGACGCTGGCCGCGATCCTCGAGCAGAAAGCGGGCTCCTGCGGCGCCGTTCCGGCCTGGCTCGAGAAGCTGGCGCCGGGAAAATAGGAGGAAACATTTATGACGATCTACGAACGCGTCGAGAAGGTGCTGGAGAAGATCCGGCCCTATATCCAGTCCGACGGCGGCGACATCACCTTGGTCTCGGTCGACGAGGCGGCGGGCATCGTGAAGGTGAGCCTGTCCGGGGCCTGCGGCACCTGCCCGAGCTCGACGGCGACGCTGAAAGGCGGCGTCGAGCGCATGGTGCGCCAGGAAATACCCGAGATCAAGGAAGTCGTCGCGGTTTAAGCGCCGGGCCCACACGTGCCGAAACGCGTCGAGCTGCACTGCCATTCGGTCTTCTCCGACGGGACTTTGACCCCGGCGGAGCTCGTGGCGCGCGCGGTCAAGAACGGCGTCGAGCTCCTGACCCTGACCGACCACGACAGCGTCTCGGGCGGGCCGGAGCTGTTCGCCGCGGCGAGAGAGGCGGGGCTCGACGTCCGGCTCGGCATCGAGATCAACTGCGCGGGGGAGGGGGCCGCCGACCGGGTCCACATGCTCGGCTACGGCATCGATACCGCCTCTCCCGGCTTCGCCGATCGCCTCTCCGAGTTCCGCGAGCGCCGCGCCGTGCGCTCCCAGCGCATCGTCGACAACCTGCGCGCGCTCGGCATCGCGATCGACTTCGCGGACGTGCGGGCCGGCGCGCACGAGACCCTGGGCCGCCCCCATGTCGCCGACGCCCTGCGGCGCCTCGGCGTCGTGAAGAGCCGCAAGGAGGCGTTCGAGCGCTTCCTCATCAAGGGCAAGCCCGGCTACGTGGAGTCGATGGGCCCGAGCCCGGCGGAGGCCATCGCGCTGATCCGCGACGCCGGCGGCACGGCCTGCCTGGCGCATCCGCAGACCGCGGGCAAGGAGGGGGAGCTCGACGCGCTGTTCCGAGACGGCCTCCAGGGCATCGAGGTGCTCTACTCGGGGCACACGCCCTCGCAGATCCGGACGTACGGCGACTGGGCCCGGACCAAGGGCCTCCTCGCCGTCGGCGGCTCGGACTTCCACGGCCCGAACACCGGGCGGGAAGAAAGGCTCGGAATCGAGTATGATGACGCCGCCTATGGCGCCGTCATGGAACGGATAGATTGATGCTCGTCATCGCCCACCGCGGAGCCAGCGGACACGCTCCGGAGAACACGATGGCCGCCTTCCTGCGCGCCCTCGCGATGGGCGCGCCCGCCATCGAGCTCGACGTGCACCAGACCCTCGACCACGAGCTCGTCGTCGCCCACGACGACGACCTCAAGCGCTGCGGCCGGGACCGGCGCCGCCTCAAGAACGCGCACTGGGAAGACATCTCGGGGCTCGATGTCGGCTCCTGGTTCGGGAAGGAATTCACCGGCGAGAGGCTGCCCCGGCTCGAGGACGTCTACGACATCCTTCCCCCGAGCGTCGAGCTGCACGTCGAGATCAAGCGCGGCTCCTCCATTTACCCCGGCATCGAGGAGCGCGTCGTCGACCTCATCCACAAGCGCGGCGCCTCGGCCCGCACCGTCGTCTCGAGCTTCGACCACGCGGCGCTGTACTCGGTGCGCTCTCTCGACGAGAAGGTGCGCATCGGCTACCTGCTGGGCCTGACGACCTTGCAGACCGCGCTGCGGGAGATGAAGGAGATCGACGCCGAGAGCCTCAACCTCAGCGTCCGACAGACGCTGGCGCGCACGGTCAAGGCGGTCCACGACCGCGGCCGCAGGCTCCTCGTCTACACCGTCAACACGCCGGCCGAGCGCGACCGCCTCGACAAGCTCGGCGTGGACGGCATCTTCTGCAACTACCCGGAGCTGAACCTGTGGCGCTGATACGGGCCGCCGCCGAGCCGTCCGCGTCCGAGCTCGAGCACGAGGCCGCCCGCCTAGCCGACAAGGGCCTGGCCGGGCTCGGCTACCGCGACGAGGAGCTCGAGCGCGCCGCTCGGCTGACCTGGCGCATCAACCGGCTGAAGAAGGAAAAAAACGCGGTCATACCGGCCCACGTCTATCAAAGACCGGAGATTCTTCTCGGCGTGGCGGATTTCGTCGGGGATTCCTACAAGCTCGCCAAGCTCGGCGCGGCCTCGGACGCGAAAACCATCGTCTTCTGCGGCGTTCGTTTCATGGCCGAGACGGCGAAGATCTTGAGTCCGGATAAGGAGGTCCTCTTGCCGGCGCCGGAGGCGGGGTGCTCTCTGTCCGAATCCATAACGGCGGCCGACGTCCGGGGATTGAAGAAAAAACACCCGGGGGCGCCGGTGGTCGTGTACATCAACACCACCGCCGCGGTGAAGGCCGAGTGCGACGTGGTCGTGACCTCCGCGAACGCGCCGAAGATCTTGCGCAAGCTGTACGAGAAGCACGAGAAGGCCATCTTCGCGCCCGACGCGATGATGGGCAAGAACCTCGCCAAGGAGCTCGGCAAGACGATCGGCAAGGACCTGATCATTTGGGAAGGCAGCTGCATCGTTCACGACAACTTCGACGCCGCCTCGGTCGAGTTCTACCGCAAGATGTATCCCGGCGTGAAGATCCTCGCGCACTTCGAGTGCACCCCCGCGCTCACCTCGGTCGTCGACTATATCGGCGGCACCGGCGACATGATGAAGTGGGTGGCCGATCACAAGGCCTCCTCCTACATGCTGATCACCGAGTGCGGCCTGGGCGACCTGGCGCGCACGAAGTTCCCCGACAAGGCGTTCGTGCCGATGTGCCGGCTGTGCCCGCACATGAAGGCCGTGACCTTGGAGCGGGTGCTCTCCGCTCTCGAAAGCCCGTCGGCGTCACAGCGCGTCGAGGTGCCGGCGGCGGTCGCGGCGCGCGCGCTGCGGCCGATCGAGCGCATGTTCGAGCTCGCCGATGATAAGGCGGCGGCGTGAGCTCCTGGGTGTCCTGGTCGGCGGAGGCGTTCGCCCGCGCTAAGGCGCAGGGGCTGCCCATCCTCGCGGCGATCGGACCGCTGCCGCCGGAGCAGCTGAAGTCCTCGGAAGGGGAGATCGCGCGGCGCTTCGTGGCCGTGCTGGCCGACCCCGAGACGCGTCCCGACGCGGCCTCGCGCATCGGCCGCGGCCACGCCGTGGTCCTCGATCCCGATGGGGCGCGCCGAGCGGTCCTGCCCTTGCCCTCGCTGGGCCTGGGCGAATCGCTGGCCCGCCTGGCGCTCGAGGCGGTCACGCCGCTGCGCCCCGATGCGCCGGCCCCTCCGGCGTGGACCGGCGCCGTGCGCGACACCGAGCTCTCGGCGGCTCCCGACGGTGCCAAGATCGACGCCGTCTTCGCCGCGCTCACCGCTCTTCCGGCCGAGGCCGACGAGGCGCTCGTCGAGGCTCTGCTGCACGCCGCGGGCGAGCGCGGCGACGCCGCGGCGCTCGCGCTGCTGACGAAGACGCTCGAGGCTAGATGGGCGGGCTGGGACGCGGCGGGCCGCCGCTTCCTGTCCGGCGCCGGCTCCCCTCTCGTCCTGCACGCGCGCTGGGCCGCCCTATTCTGGGACGCCCACGCGCTGACCGGCGAGGCTCGATGGCGCGAGGCCGCGGCCGCGGCCAGCGACCGTCTGCTCCGAGGGCTGTGGGACCCGGCCGCCGGCGCCTTCCGCCGCGCGGGCAAGCCCGAGGCCGCCGTCTATCCCGCCGACGGCAACGCCTTGGCGGCCTCCGCGCTGCTGCGCGCGCACGCCTTCGGCCATCCCGGCGCGGGCGACGCCGCGCTGAAGGCCCTGAGCTTCCTGCAGACCCGCCTCTACGATCCGGTCCTCGGCCTCCAGCACGCGGCCGGCGGCGACGGTGAGTCCGTCGTCGGCCTCCTCGGCGACGCCGCCGCGACGGCGCTCGCGTTCACCGACGGCTTCCTCGCCACCGGCATGAAGGCGCACCGGGAGTTCGCCGACGCGATGCTGCGCTTCCTCTTCCAGGAGCTGTGGGAGCGCGAGGGGGGAGGCTTCCTCGACCGCGTCACGCGCGCCGGCGACCCGGCCATCCTGCGCGAGCCCCGCGTGGACCCCGCGCTCAACGCCGTCGCCCTCGAGGTCTGCCGGCGCCTTCACCACCTCAAGGGCAACCACAACTACCGGCGCTGGCTCGAGTGGGGCCTGCGGGGCGCGTGGGGCGGGGCGCTCAACGAGCCTCGCGCCCTCGCCGGGCTGGCGCGCGTCGCCGACCTGCACGCCCGCGGTCGCCAGGATTTCGAGCTCGTCGGCCGCCCGGGCGAGGGCAAGGCCGACGCCCTGCTCGCGGCCGTGCACCGCCTCTACCTGCCGCGTAAGGTGATCTCCTTCGTCGACCCCGACGACCAGGACTACATCCTCGCGCACCGCCTCCAGGCCGACTCCTATCCGCGCCTGTTCGGTTGCGGGCCCGACCTGCGCCGCCTCGCCGACGCGTCCGTGCCCGCGGACGTCGCCGCCGTGGCCGACGCGGTGAAGGGGGAGAGCCGGTGACCGAGCCCAAGCGCTTCGCGGAGGGCTTCTCCGATGACAAGGATTGGCGCAAAGCGGCCGCCGCCGCCTCGAGGGCGGCGCGCACGCGCCTCGGGCCCGGCCCCTGCGACCTGGCGCTCGTCTTCGTCTCCGAGGCGTTCGAGGGCTTCGATCCCGCCGAGTTCTCGACCTTGCTCGCCAAGGGCCTGGCCCCCCTGCGCGTGCTCGGCTGCAACGCCAGCGGGGTCATCGCGGGCCGCAAGGAGGTCGAGCGGACACCCGGCATATCAATTCTCGCCATGCGCCTGCCGGGCGTGCGCGTGCATCCCTTCGCCTTCGCCCCGGCGGAGCTTGCCGGCTTCGAGAACGGCGCGGCGCTCGTCAAAGAGCTCGACATCTACCCCAACGAGCTCCCGAAATTCATGGTCCTCGGCGACCCGGCCAGCGCCGACGCCGAGCGCATGGCCGCGCTGTTCAACGAGGGCTACCCCGGCGCGCCGCTCGTCGGCGGCATGGCCAGCGGCCTGCTGCTGCATAAGCCGTCGTGGATGCTGCTCGGCTCGTCGGTCGTCGAGCAGGGCTTCGCGGGCGTGGCCCTGGTCGGCCCCGTCGACATTCAGACCGTGGTCGCGCAGGGCTGCCGTCCGATCGGCGACCCGCTGATCGTGACCAAGGCGGAGGGCAACGTCCTGCACGAGCTCGGCGGACGCAACCCGCTCGAGGTCCTGCGCGAGACGTTGTCGAAGTGCACGCCCGAAGATCAGCGCCTGGCGCGCAGCTCGCTGTTCGCCGGCCTCGTCATGAACGAGGGCCGTTCCGAGTTCCGCCGCGGCGACTTCGTCATCCGCAACCTGCTCGGCTACGACGACAAGTCGGGCTCCCTCGTGCTCGGCGCCAACCTCCGCCGCGGCCAGACCCTGCAGTTCCAGCTGCGCGACGCGAGCACCTCCGACCTGGACTTCTCGACGCTCTTGGGCCTTCTGCCCGAGAACGACGCCGCGCCCCGCGGGGCCCTGCTTTTCTCCTGCTGCGGCCGGGGCAAGGGCCTCTACGGCGAGTCCGATCACGACGCGACCTTGGTGCAGACCCTGCGCGGGCCGCTGCCGCTGGCCGGCTTCTTCGCCAACGGCGAGTTCGGCCCCGTCGGCGGCCGCAACTTCGTGCACGGCTACACGTCGAGCCTCGCGCTGATCAAATAGCGCTCGCGCCGGCGAGAGCTGATCGAGCTGTTTCCTTAAACAGTTGCGCCTTCGAGTGGTTGCAGTCCGATGACCCTCGAAGCCAAGCCCAGACCTGCCGGCGCCATCCCCTTTACCGTCAGCGCTGGCGGCATAGGGGATGATCTCGTCGACGACATGGAGGGCGGCGGGCGTTGACAGGCGCGGGGACCGGGGATACACTGGGCCCATGACCAACAAACTCCACCTCATCACCGCCGTCGTGCAGGGCAAGGTCGGCGAGGAGGCGATCGCGGCGGCCATCGCCGCGGGCGCCACGGGTGCGACCTACTTCGGCGCGGAGGGCACGGGCATCCGTCAGCGCCTGGGACCTATGGCGGCGAACATCGAGCCGTCCAAGCGCGTGATCTTCATCGTCGTCGAGCCGTCCCGTTCCGACGCGGTGCTCGCCGCCGTGGTCAAGGTCGCCAAGCTCGAGGATCCCGGCCAGGGGTTCGCCTGCGTCCAAGAAGTGCTCAAGGCCGTCGGCTTCGTCGCCGCCCGCCGCTAGCCCGCGGGCCGTATCGTTGCGGCGGCATGGCCATGTTCAAACTGACGAGCCCGGCGTTCCAGGAGGGGGAGACGATCCCAGAGCTTCATACCTGCGAGGGAAAGGACCCCTCGCCTGAGCTGAGCTGGTCCGGCGCTCCGGCCGGGACGAAAAGCTTCGCGCTCGTCATGGACGACCCGGACGCGCCCGTCGGGCTGTGGGTGCACTGGGTGCTCTACGACATCCCCGCGGACCGCACCGGCCTGCCGGCGAACCTGCCCAAGACCGAGCGCGTCCTGGGCGCGGCGAAGCACGGGGCGAGCTGGGGCGTGGACAGCTTCAGCCGGGTGGGCTACGGCGGCCCGTGCCCTCCTCCGGGCAAACCTCACCGGTATGTCTTCCAGCTCATCGCCCTCGACAAGATCCTGGGCCTGCCGCCGCGCGCGACGACGTCCGAGCTCGCGCGCGCGATGGAAGGGCATGTGCTGGGGCGGGCCGAGCTGACCGGCCTGTTCGAGCGCTTCGAGGCCTGAGCTTCAGCCGCCGGCGCGGCGCCAGGCCCGAAAGGTCAGCGCACCGCGTCGCGGAACGCGGCGGTGAAGCGGGGAGCGAGCAGTTCCTGCGTCTCGGGGGTGGGCCAGACGACGCGCGCCTCGATGTCGGCCTCGAAGGCGTAGGGCAGGTCCTTCGGCGCCGGCTGGAACGTCACGCGATAGCCGTGCTCGGCGGTGCGCTCGACCCGCCAGTACGGTCGCCCGCCGGGAAGCTCGTGCTCCCCGCCGAGACGCTCGCCCAGGGACTTATCGTCGCCGGGAAGCTTCCACTCGTGGACGAGCAGCAGAGCCTCCTGCGAGCGGTCGTCGTCGACGACGACGGGCGCGCCCTTCGCCGCGGGCCGGCCGCCGGTCACCGGCGCGGGCGCGGGATGGGCCAAGAGTGCGATGTTCGGAGAAGCCGTCTCCGTGCGGCGCGCTCCGCCGAGCTCAAGCAGCAAGGCGCAGGCGGCGATCGCGGCGTAAGGGGCGATATGAGACCATCCCGCGGTACGCGGGATGGAGGTCTTCGGAATCGCCGAGTTCGCGGGGGCCTCCTTTGCGGGGACCGCCGTGGGGGCGGGAAGCGTCGGGACGGACCGGACGGGCGCGGGAGCGGGCGCGGGCGCGAGGGAGGCCTTCAGCGAGGCCACCTGAGCGCGCAGGCGGGAGAGCGCCTTCTCGCGCTCGGCGAGGCGGGCCTTGGCCGTTTGGGCGGCCTCGTGCAGGCCCTCTGCGCGCTCCCGCAGGATTTCGTCGTGGAGTCGCGCGACGCTCTGAAGCGATCGTTCGGTGTCTATCATGGCGGCATCCGGAGTGTAGCCGCCCGTCGTTAAGGAGTTGTTTCGGGCAGGAAGACGAGGTTGTCCCAGATGCCCGGCAAGGACGCGATGTACCGGGGCAGCTCGTCCTTACTCAAGGGGGACGCCGTGCCGTCCTCCTCAAGGCGGTGCGCCGCGTAGCCGAGCTCGAGCAGGGCGCGGCAGGCGGGCAAGGAGAAGCGTTCGCCGTTCGTCCCGGACCAGACCTCCATCGCCACGGCCGGGCGCTCGTCGCGTAAGGTCGCGAGGCCGCCGGCGATCAGGCGCTTCTCGCCGCCCTCGACGTCGATCTTGATCACCGTGGGCGGGCGGTGCTCGCGCGCGTACTCGTCGAGCGTCGTGCAGCGCACCTCGACCTCCGTCGAGCCGGCCGTCGCGCCGAGCGCGGCGACCTCGGCCTCGAGCGTGTTGCACGAGTCGCTGAGCGGGTTGCGGTGCAGGACCGCCGAGCCGGAGCGGTCCCACAGCGCCGCGTCCTCGACGCGGGAGATGGAGGGGGGCGCGTTGCGCCTGAGCCAGGCGTGGATCTCGGGCATGGGCTCGAACGCGTGGAGCTCGCCCCGCGGGCCGACGAACTCGGCGGCGAGCATGGTGTAGAACCCGTAGCTGGCGCCCGCGTCGTAGAACGAGTCGCCGGGCTTCAGGTTCCGGATGAACCAGCGCGCGAGCTTGTACTCGGGCCCGCCGGGCGCGCCCACGAGGTAGAAGGTCACGAAGTCCGCGTCGTCGTTGTACGGGAGGCGCATGCGCCCGCCCCAGAACAAGGTGAGCTCGACGACGCCCGGCCGCAGGCCCGCTTTCGCGCCGGCCCAGCGCAGATAGCGGGAGCCGAAGAGGCGCAGCTTGCGCAGCTTGCGCAGCACGGCGTTGCCTTCGCTCGCCTCGACGAGGCGGCAGCGCGCCGGGAGGTCCGCGGCCAGGGCGAGAAAGCGCTCGCGTTTCGCGGCCAGAGGGTCGGTCATCGGTCCGATATTACTATTTAACGCCAGATCAGCTGGCCGAGCAGGCCGAACTGCCCGAGTCCGACGACGAAGCACGAATAACGGAGCAGGCGCTGCTTGCGCCAGGCGACGCGCGCGTTCTCCACGATCTGCCCGACCACGTCCTCGTAATACGGCGTTGCCGTGATGCCGCCGCCGAGGTATTTATCCAGCTTGAAGATCAGGTCGCCGTGGCTGTACTTGACCAGGTCGTCGACCGTGATCAGGGAATCCTCGGCGCGCATCCTCTCGCGGTGCGGCTCGAGGAACTGAAGCCAGGGGGGAAGCCGCTTGAGAGGGGTGAAGGCGAACACCCCGAGCGGCAAGGCGACGGTCAGGGCCGTGAGCGCCAAGAAGCCGGGCGTGCCGACCGGGCTCAGGATACTGATGAAGGCCAGTTCCGCCGCGGCGAAGGCGGTGAGGCCGGCGATGCGCGCGTCCGCCGAGTCGACCTCGTGACGCATGCTCTCGAGTATGAGCCAGAGCCGGCGCTCGGGCTCGGGGGTCAGGTGGGCGGAGACGCTCATCGCCTCGGATTGTAACGGCAAAACTTAAGTTTGTCCATGGTCCGAATTGAATCATTAAGAATGTTACCGAAGCGGTCCTGGTTGACTCATTTAGAATGTTACCGAACGGCGCAATATAACGCGTCTTTCGGGAGCACCGAGGATGAGCCCGCAAGCCCGATGGGAATACATGAAGACGATTC
>JAUYSH010000025.1 GCA_030696455.1 Elusimicrobiota bacterium | reverse complement strand
GGACATCAGCTGGACTCTCTGCTCGTTCGACTCGGGAAGGGCCTTTTCGCCGAGCTCGAAATTCGTGATGACGGCGGCGACGTCCTCCTCGCTGAAATCTCCGGCCTTGAGGGCCTCGATCGACTCGAGCAGCAGGTCCCGGGCCTGCTCGGGGGTCTGATCCTTTTTCGGCAGGGCCCAGGCGTTCCAGGAGCCCGCGTCGTTGCGCATGGACGGATAAGAGCCGGAGGCCTTCACCTTTTGCGCCTGGTTGAGGCGCAGGTTGAAGAGGCCCGCGGCCGCGTTGTCGACGACCATGTCCATGACCTCGAGGGCGTCGGCGTCGGGGTGCGAGCGGGGCACCGTCAGCCACGCCATCGCGACCTTCTGCTCGGCCTCGTACTTGACCTCGTATGCCTCCTCGCCCTTGGGCCCCGGCAGCTCCCACTGGGGCAGCTCGGGCAGCGGGCGCGCGGTCCACGTCCCGAAGTGCTTCTTGACGAGCTCGAGCGTCTTCGCCCGGTCGAAATCCCCCGCGAGCGCTATCGACATGTTGTTCGGCGCGTACCAGCGGTCGTAGAAGGCGTACATCTTGGCGAGCGACGGGTTCTTGAGATGCTCCATGCTGCCGAGCGTCGGCTGCTGGCCGTAGGGGTGGCGCTTGTACAGGCGGTTTTCGAGCTCGTCGCCGATGATCCTCTCGGCGTTGTCGAGCGAGCGGTTCTTCTCCTCGTAGACCGTTTCGATCTCGGTCTGGAACAGGCGGAAGACGGGGCTCTTGAAGCGTTCGGACTCCATCCGGGCCCATGCCTCCAGGCGGTTGGCGGGGACGCTCACGACGTACACCGTCTGCTCGTCGGAGGTGAACGCGTTGAGGCCCTCCGCTCCGATGCTGCGATAGAAGCGGTCGAACTCGTTGGGCACCGCCTGGGAGGACGCCGAGATGTTCGCGGCGTCGATCGCCTTGTAGATCTTCGCGCGTCCGGCCTCGTCGGCGGTCTTGAAGAGGTCCTCGTAGAGGGCCCGGATGCGCTCGAGGTGGGGGCGCTCCTTTTCGTAGTCGAGCGTGCCGAGGCGCGCGGTGCCTTTGAACAGCATATGCTCGAGATAATGGGCCATGCCCGTGCTGTCGGCCGGATCGTTCTTGGAGCCGGCCCGCACGGAGACGCGCGCCGAGACGCGGGGCTCGCCCTTGTTCGGGCTCAGGTAGACGGTGAGGCCGTTCGCGAGCCGGTGGATCGAGACCTCGAGCGGGTCCTCGGGGCGCGGCGTTTCCAGCACCGCGGGCACGTCCGGCGCGAGCGAGACGGGAGCCTTGGGCTTCGCGGCCGCCGGAACGGCGAGGGCGACGGCGAGGGCGACGGCGAGCGCACAGGCGGCGAGGGTCTTCATGGATTCTCCTGATGAACCGCTTGGACGACGGGCGCGGGCGCCGGCGCCGGCTTATCCCGCTTGGGTTTCTTCGGCGGCTTCGGCGGCTTCGGGGGCTGCGGCGGGAGCTTGATGACCGGGCCGGCCTGGATCGCGGACCAGGAGTAATGGTTCTGGGCGTTCCAAAGGATCCAGCCCCGCACGCCGAGCTCCTCGGCGGCGAGGATCTGCGTGCGCACGTGGGCGGGAGAGTAGCGCACTCCCATCGAGAAATCCTGCAGATACGGGCGCATCGCTTCGGGGCGGGGGCCGAGGCGTTCGAGGGCGTCCTTGACGCCGCGCTGGATCGTCTCGTACGGCGCCGCGTTCGGGTGCTTGAGGCCGTATTCGCCGCGGGCGTAGTGCGACGGGTACATCATCGGCGAGACGTAATCGACGAGCTCGGCCATCTGCTCCATGCTCTGCCCGATGCCCATGCCGTCGCCGACGCTCGTCGTCAGGCCGAAGGTGTCCACGGAGACCTTGACGCCGAGAGGCTTGAGCCGCGCGACGGCGACCTTCAGCAGCTCGCTCAGGGCGGCGGCCGCCGTCGCGGAGCTGTGATCCGCGCGCGAGTAGCGGCACTGGCGCGTCTTGCCGTCGGAGGGGAAGCGGATATAATCGAATTGAATCTCGTCGAAGCCCGCGATTGCGGCGCGGGAGGCGATGTCGATCGCGTAGTCCCAGATCTCCTTCTTATACGGGTCCACCCACGCCGTGCCGTTGTCGTTGGTCCAGATGCGCCCGTCGGGAAAATGCACGGCGAGGTCCGGCCGCGCGCGAGCGAGGAGGTCGTCCTTGAAGATCGCGATGCGCGCGACGGTGTAGATTCCGAGGTCCTCGAAGTCCTTCACGGCGAGCGGCAGGTCGGGGATCGCGTTGGTGAACGCTCCCGTCTTCACGGCGAGGGGCACGTCGCGCACGAACACGTGCCCGTCGTAGTCCTTGAGCGCGATGACGACGGCGTTGAAGCCGGCTCCTTTCATCTCCGCCGCGAAGCGGCGGCGCGCCTTGGTCGAGCCCGCGGCCCAGCCGGTGAAGTGCACGCCGCGAAAGGTCGCGACCGAGGCGTTAGCGGCCGGAGCGGGGGCCTTGGGCGCGTCGACGGGGGTCTGGGCGAAAACGGACGACGCGATCAGCAGGAGCGGGATTTTCAGCATCAGGAGAAAATACCAAATCCCGCGCGGGGCCGCTCAGCGCCGGGGCGAGCTCGGCCATTGGCTCGGGACCACGATCAGGTCCAGGCGGACCTTCGAGCTCGAGCGCTTCCAGTCGACGGCGGCCGGGCCGAGGTCGCCGTCCGTGATCAGCTCAAGGGCGGCGCGCCGCTCGTCGGCGTCGCGCACGCGATAGGAAGGGTCGAGATCGAGGACCTGCCCGGGCCGGCGGCCGTGGGCTTCGACGCTCACGGTCCACCCGTCGCCTTTGGCGAGATCGATCTCGTAGGAGCCGTCGTCGCCGGTGGTCGCCTTGGCCGGCTCCTTGTCGTCGCGCAGGAAGGTGATATCGGCGCCCTGCACGGACTCCATGGTCGCCAGATCGTACACCGTCCCCGAGACGCGCCAGTCG
>JAUYSH010000143.1 GCA_030696455.1 Elusimicrobiota bacterium | reverse complement strand
TCGCGCCGCTCGGGCGCGAGCGACGCCGCGGCCAGAAGTCCCGCGGCCGAGGCCGCCGCCCACGCCGCGGCCAGCCCCGCCGCGGCCTCGGGGACCGGCGCGGCGATCGGCGCCCGCGCCGCCACCCAGCCGCGGACCGCGCGCTCCGCTCCGAGCCCGGCTCGCGCGGACAGGAGCGGCCCCAGCACGCCGATCGCGAAGTAAAGGAAGACGCGAGCGGCGTTCTCCAGCGGCAAGCGCGCGGCGCGGGGGGCGGCATCCGCAAGCACGGACGGCAGGTCCTCGCCCCGCACGGTCTTCAGCGCCGCGCGCAGGCTCTCGAGGTTCTCGTCGAGACCGGCTCCCGCGGCGGGACGCAGCACGAGCAGCCGCATTGCGCGTCCGTGGGCGGCCCGCAGGAGCTCCGGCGGGCGGGCGGAGACGGGCAAGGTCCGGACCCAGAGCCGCTGGCCGGCGACCGCGGCGAACGGGCCCGTCGAGGCCGCGACCGGGATCAGGCCCGCGGCCGAGACCACGGCCACGGTCTCCGGATCGAAGCCCGCCGGCACGCGAGTGAGATCGACGCCCGGCGGGAGCGCGATGGACCGCCCGCCGCCGTTGACGGTCACGGTCGACGCGTCGATGCCGCGCGCGGCCAGCGCTCCGGACAGACGCGCCAGGACCTTCTCGTCCTTGGTCCACAGCGAATCAGGAGCCGGCCCCCCGCCCGGGGCGACGAGGCCCAGCGCCCGCCACTTCTCGACTTCGGAGCGGGAAAAATGAAGCGCCTCCCCCCTGGACGCGAGCACGGCGGCGCTCTCCTCGCGCAGCACGACGGCCGCCACGCCCATCGCTTTGAGCCGCTCCCAAAGCTCCGGGGTGGACGCGGCCGCGCGTCCGGTCAGCGCGGCGAACGCGTCCGCCTCGACCGCCGGCAGCACGGCGCGCTCGGCTGGAGAGCGCACCGCCCACACCGCCGCCGCGGCCGAGGCCGCCATTAAGGCAAGGAACGTCCGGCGCGAGCGCGGCGGCGTCACCGGGCCGCGGCCTCGCGAAAAATCTCCAGGTAGCGGTCGACGGACCGGTCCCAGGAGAAATCACCGGCCATGCCGGCCTTCACTCGCGGCGCCCAGCCCGGAGAGGCGAACGCGGCGATGGCCCGGTCGAGAGCGCGAGCCAGATCTTCCCCGTCGCCGGGCGCGCACAGGAAGCCGTTGGCGTCCTGTCCGTCGCGAGGCTCCTCGTGCACGGTGTCGTTGAGGCCGCCGGTCCGGGAGACCACGGGCACCGTGCCGTAGCGCATCGCGATCATCTGCCCGAGTCCGCAGGGCTCGAAGCGAGAGGGCATGAGAAAAATATCCGACGCCGCGTAGATGCGGTGGGCGAAGGGCTCGTTGAACGAGCGGTGAAAGTGCACCGCGCCGGCGCGGCGGCGCTCGAGCGCCGAGAACATCTCGGTCAGCGACGGGTCGCCGGTGCCGAGCACGACGAGCTGGCAGCGGTCCAGGCGCGGCTCGAGCGCCCCCAGGGCGATATCGAGGCCCTTCTGATAGTCGAGCCGGGACACGACGCCGATCAGAGGACGGTCGCCGCGGGCCTCGAGCCCGCACTCCCGCTGCAGCGCCTCCTTGCACGCGGCCTTGCCGGCGGCCGCGTCGCCCGGCCCGTATTTGCGGATCAAGGAAGCGTCCCGCGAAGGGTCCCACGTCTCGAGGTCGACGCCGTTGAGGATGCCGTACAGGTCCTTCGAGCGTCGGCTGAGCAGGCCCTCGAGCCCGAAGCCGCGATCGGGCGATTCCTGGATCTCGCGCGCGTAGGAGGAGCTGACGGTGGTGAGCTTGTCGGCATGAACGATGCCGCCCTTCAGATAGCTCACCTGCCCGTAGTACTCGAGGCCGTCCGAAGACCAATCCTCGGGCCCGAAGCCTCCCGCCTCGAGCGCGGCGCGCGGGAAGTTCCCCTGATAGGCCATGTTGTGAATCGTGAACACGCAGCCGGCGCCCGCAAAATGGGGATCGTTTTTATAGTGCCGCTTCAGGTGCGCCGCGACGAGCCCGGTCTGCCAGTCGTGGATGTGGATCACGTCGGGCTTGAAGCCGATCGCCTTGGCGCCCTCGAGCACCGCGCGCGAGAACAGCGCGAAGCGGCGGTCGTTGTCCTCGTGGTCCTTGCCGGCGTTGCCGTAGAGGCCCTCGCGGTCGAAGTACAGCGGATAGTCCACGAAGTAGACGGACACGCCGCGCCGGTGGAGGAAGCTCAGACCGACGTCGACGGCCCCACCGGCGAGCGGCACCTTGAGCGGATGCGCGATGCCTCCCTCGAGGGACGCGGCGCGAATGGAGCGATACTTGGGAAGGAACAGGCACACGTCGTGGCCGAGCGCGCCGAGCCGCTGCGTGAGGGCTCCGACCACGTCGGCGAGCCCCCCTGTCTTGCAGAAGGGAACCGCTTCGCTGGCCGCGACGAGGATCTTCACGCTACTTAGGCCAGAGCCCCTCTTTCCCGTCTTCTTCCGGCTTCGGCTCTTCGGCCTCGGCGGGGTGCTCGGACAAGGCCTCGGCGATCACGGCCTCCTCGGTTTGCTCGGCGACAGACTCCGCCGGGGGGTGCTCCGACAGGGCCTCGGCGATGACCGCTTCCTCGGTCTGCTCTCCGATCGTCTCCGCCGCCGCTTCGGGCGCGGGCCGCTCCGCGGCGTAAGGCGTGTCGATCGGCGCCGCGCCGGCGCCGGCGTCGGCCGGGCCGAAGCTGTCGATCGGCGGGAGGTCCTCGAGGCTGCGCAAGCCGAAGTGGCGCAGGAACTCCATCGTGGTGCCGTACATCAGCGGGCGTCCGACGGTCTCCTTGCGGCCGACGACCTTGATCAGGCGCTTCTCGAGGAGGGTCTCGAGCGCGGCGATGACCTCGACGCCGCGGATCTCCTCCACCTCGGCGCGCGTCAGGGGCTGCTTGTATGAAATGATCGAGAGGGTCTCCTGCGCGGCCGTGGACAGCCGCATCGTGGCGCGGTCGCTGAACAGCTTGCGCATGTACGGAGCCAGCTCGGGCCGCGTGGCCATCTGCCAGCCCTCGGCGACGGCGATCAGGCGGTAGCCGAGGTTGCGCTCCTCGAGCTCGCGGCGCAGCTCCTCGACGGCGGCCACGATCCGGTCCTGGTCGCGCACGTTGACGAGCTTGCACAGCTCGCCCGCCGACAACGGGCGATCGGTGATGAACAGCAGCCCCTCGAGCGCGCGGCGCAGCAAGGAGGGATCGTTGGCGGGAGACGGCGCCGGCGCATGCGGGACGCCCTCGGGCGCGGCCTCGGCCGGAACGGAATCGGCGATCGATTCGGCGGACGCCTCGGCGAGAGCCTCGGCGGCGTCGGTCGTTTCGGCGTCGGCGTGCTCGGCGTCAGGGCTGGACATCGGTCTCTCCTTCGGTCTCCGTCTTCGGCGGATCGGTGGGTTCCGGCTCGGCGTGAGTTTCCAGCGGCGCGTCGGCCGCCTTCGAAGAGAGGGCCTCGGCGATGAGGGCTTCCGCGATGGGCGTCTCTTCGACGGCGTTCTCGTCCTTCTTGAAGATGCTGATCTTGCCGAAGGTCCCGTCCTGGCGGATGAAGATCTTCTGCAGCTTGGTGAGCTCGAGCATCGCGAGGAAGCAGGCGATGATGCCGCGGCGCTTGCGCTCGTCGGCGAACAGCTCCTCCCACGGGATCATCGGGCGTTCGGAGAGGAGGAACAGGATCTTCTCCATCTTCTCCTCGATGGGGAACTCTTCCCCCTCGACGGCCTGGGAGTCGTCCTCGGCGCCGGCGAGGATGATCTGAAGATGCGCCATGAGGTCGAACAGCGACACATTGGGAGACTTCTCGGCCTCCTCGAAGTGCGGGGCCCCGCGATAGAACACGCCCTCCATCTCGGCGGCGCGGTCGGCGAGGAACTTGGAGGCCTCCTTGAACTTCTGGTACTCAAGAAGCTTCTGCGCGAGTTCCGCGGCGGGGTTCGGCCCTTCCTCGCCTTCTAAAGATTGTTCGGAGGGCAAGAGTGACCGGGACTTCACCGCCATCAAGGTCGCCGCCATGACCAGGAAGTCCCCCGCGATGTCGAGGTTCATGTCCTTCATGAGCTCGAGGTAGGCGAGATACTCCTTGGTGATGTGCGAGATCGGGATGTTGTGGATGTCGAGGTCGTCCTTCTTGACGAGGAACAAAAGAAGGTCGAGCGGACCCTCGAACAGCTCCAGCGACACTTCGTAGGCCTTCTCGGTCATTTAGCGGAGCCTCATCGCGCGGCGGACGTCTTGCATCGTCTTCTTGGCGACCGAGCGCGCCTTCTCCGCTCCTTGCGCCAGAATGCCGTCGACCTGAGCGGCCGAGAAGGATTCGCGACGTCCACGGAACTCCGCAAACGGCGCCGACATCTCTGCAAGCAGGTCCTTCTTGCACGCCCCGCAACCGAGCTGTCCGGCGCGGCACTCGTCGCCGCGGCGCATATAAAAATCCGCGTCCGCGTACAGTTTATGCATCGCGTATACCGAGCAGCCCGGCGGGTTCTCGATACACGGCAGAGGGTTACCAGGGTCCGTCGCCGTTTTGCGGTTCGGGTCCGTGTAAGCGGACTTGATCTTCTTCTCGAGCGACTTCTCCGTCTCGTAGATGTCGATCGCATTGCCGTAGGACTTCGACATCTTACGTGAATCCAGGCCGGGGACCTTCGGGGTCGGAGTCAGCAGGGGTTGAGGCTCGTCGAAAACTTCTCCAAAGACATGATTGAATTTCTTGGCAATCTGCCGACTCAATTCGATGTGCGGCAATTGATCTTGCCCGACAGGGACCTTGGTTCCGCGATAGAGAAGAATATCGGCCGCTTGAAGAACTGGATAGCCTAAGAATCCGATTGTCCGGAGTCTTTCAGCTTCCGCCCGAGCTTCATTTTGGGCTTGGTTAACTCCTGCGTCACTCAGGTCCAGATCTTCGTCGGGATCAAGCGGAGACAACGGGGAACCTAATGAAATGTCATTCCCCTCATCACGGTGCCGCATGTCTGCCCGCGATATCGCAGCGATTTGTTCCGTCAAAATACTTTCTTTTGTCTTCGAAAGCTCCTGAAGCTGCTCCTTCCAGGTCGGATTGTTCTCGAGCCACGAGAGCGGCGTCACCATCGACAGCATCAGGGCCAGCTCGGCGTGCTCGGGCACGTCGGACTGCTTGAAGATCACGCACTTGGCGGGATCCAGGCCGGCGGCGAGCCAGTCGAGGACCATCTCGCGGCAGTTCTCCTGGAGCTTCGAGGTGTCGTCGTAGCCGGTCGTGAGCATGTGCCAGTCGACGACCGAGAAAAAGCACGGGTATTGGGTCTGAAGGGAGACCCAATTCCTCAACGCCCCCCAGTAGTTTCCCAGATGGAGACGGCCGGTGGGACGCATGCCTGAAAAAACGACATCCGCGCGCTTCATTCCGTCGTCGATTCTAGCGTTTCCCGACGGGTAATTCCAGGTATAAATTGCCGCCGGCCGGCCAGTTATACCCCCATTCCGTTCTTTGCTTTCGTGCAAAATAGCCCGCGATCCGAGGCATTAAACGCATCTATTCCATTTTCTTTTGCTTTGAAGCAAAGCACGCCAATGGGGTTGATCGCCAAGACCGATGCAACTTTTCGGGCGGCTCGATCGTATGATGTGATGGACCATCGAGATGAGGCCGTCGATCGTTTAGCCGCCCTGCTCAAGCGCCTGAGGCTGGAGCGGCGCATTTCTCAGTTGCACCTCGCCGATCAGGCCGGCGTCCACGCCTCCGTCGTCCACCGCGCGGAGAGAGGAAGCGACGCCCGCCTTTCGACCTGGAGCGCCCTGTTCGATGGACTCGGCTACCGGCTGACGTTCGACGTGGAGGAGCTCTGCGAGGAGGAGGGAGACCTGCTCAGCGCTGAATCCGCAGCCAGGCAAGAGCGGCGGCGCGCGTTTTCAGCGCCCCGCGGCGCTGTTGGCGAGCCGCCTCGTCGAGCAGGGCGTGGAACGAAGGCCCGGGCTTGAGCCCCAGCGCGATGAGGTCGGCGCCGGTCAAAAAGCAGGGCTTGAGCGCCGCCGGCCGCGCCTTCGGAAGGAACCGGCGCACGGCGGCCGCGACCGGGGCCTCCGGCGCGGTCCTCGGCGACTTGTCCGAAAAAGCCAGCGCCAGCGTATCGTGGAGGATCGTGCGAAGATGATGGGGATGAGGAAACGAGTCGACGAAGGCGCGCCCCTTCTCCGGCCCCAGCGCGAGGGCCAGCGCCGCCAGCCGCGGCTCGACGCCGGCGGGCAGCGCGAGGGCGCCCGGCAGATCGGGATGGAACAGCTCCAGGTAGCCCCAGGACTTGAGGAGCGTGAACGCCGGACGGGGATCCTTCTCCCCCAACAGGCAGACGAGCTCGTGGAGCCGTCGGTGGGACGATAATTTATTCGCGTAGCCAGACGCCAGCGCGTCCCCGGCCTCGTCGACCATGCCGGCGGCGGGACGGTACTTGAGGCGCGCGAGGAAGCGCGCCGCGCGGAACACGCGCGTGGGATCGTCGCGGAAGCTCGCGGGATGCAGCACGCGCAGGACGCGGTCCTTGAGATCGCGCGCTCCGCCGTACGGGTCGGTCAACGCGCGCGAGCCGTCGTCGAGGCGCACGGCCATGGCGTTGATCGTGAAGTCGCGGCGGAACAGGTCCCGCTCGATGGGCACGCGGACCGCGTCGACCACGGGCAGGCAGGCCGGCTCCGGATAATTCTCGGAGCGCGTGGTCGCGACGTCCACCCGGAACTTCCCCTTCGACACGACGCGGCGCGTGCCGAAGCGTCCGAAGGTCTCCACCTCCCCGCCGAGCAGGCGGGCCGCGGCGGCGGCGACGGGATCCGGATCGCCGGCGACGGTCAGGTCAAGGTCGAAGTTCGGGCGGCGCAGCAGCCAGTCGCGCACCGGGCCGCCGACGGCGTACAGCGGAGTCCCTCGCCGGCGGGCTTCCTCGGCGAGCGGCGCCAGGATCTTCGCCGCCGCGGCGGGCACCGCGACCCGCGAAGGCCGTACGCTCAATGCGCCGCCAGCGCCGGGGGAGGAAGCGGCGCGGCCGGGTCCTTCTCGAGCGTCTTGAGATAGTCGGACCACGCCGTCAGGCGGTCATTGGCCGCGACGATCTTCTTGATCCCCGCGCGGACCGTGTCGCGCGTCGCGGATCTCCCCTCGTAGGGAAGCCAGGACGGCGCGCCTTGCTCGCGGGCCCACGCGGGGCTCGCTTTGTAGACGGAGAGCTTGAGGTCCTTGGCGAAGAACGCCATGACGTCGCGCTCGTCGCGGCGCCAATCCTCGAGCTCCAGGAGTTGGGCGAGTCCCTCGGGGCCGAAAAACACCTCGGGCTCATGGCCCACCGGCAGATGATCGCCCAAAGCGCCTCGCATCGCGGCGAAGTCGGCCGACATCTTTTCCCGCCACTTGGCCTCTTCGGCCTTGAAGGTCAGCGGGAAGACAAAGGCGAGTATTTCATCGGCCGGTTCGTAATAGATCCACGGCGCCTCGGGCAGGAAAGCCGCGCCGCACGACGGACAGAGCAGAAGATTGCACTCCATGGCCTTGGCCTGGTCGCGCAGGACCGGGTCCTTGCCGCCGTGCACGAAGCTCCAGATCGGCGCGTCGAACCCGTCCGTGCAGTTCGGGCAGTTCGCCTCGATGGTCCCTTGGAATGACATGAGGGGATTATACGAAACGTCACCGCGTCAGGCGGCGGAAGTATTCCTTGATCGCGTTGTCGTGGGCGGCGGGACGGGGCTCGCGCAGGGAGCGCTCGAGCTCCTCGCGCAGCTCCTTCGGCGGACGGTATTCGTCGGCCGAGGGAAGCCGCACGCGGCCCGACGCGCTGCCCCGGGATCCTCGCGGAGCGGCGCGCACGGCGCCGCCGGGCAGCTCGAAAGGACGGCTCAAGGACTCGCCGGCGCCCGAGCCGGAGCCGCCGCCGGACGGATCCCCGGAGGAATCCTCGTCCCGGTCCTGAAGGATCGCCAGCGCGGCTTCCCCGCGCCGCAGGCCCTCGGAGGCGTCGCCCGCGCGCAGGGATTTCTCCCCCGCCTCCTGCTCGGACAACGCATCGTCGATGCGGCGCACCGGCCCCCCGGGCATGAAGCCGAGGGCGCCGGCGGCGGCCGTCACCTCCCGGCGCAGGCGGCTGGCCGCCTCGCGCGCCGTCGCCTGGATGTCGGCGGCCTCGCGCGTCGCGGCGGGATCGAGGGCGGGAGCGTCGACGCCGCGCTCAAGGGTCGAGGCGCCGTCGTCGAGCGTTTTTGCGGCCGCCTCATGCGCCGCGGAGCGGGCGCGGTCGGACAAGGAGGCCTGGCGGGAGCCGCCCGCGGCGGCGCGCATGAGCCGCACCGCTTCGTCGGCACGGCCCGCCTTGAGGGCCTCCCGAGCCGCGCGCGCGGCGCGCTCCATCTGCGGCGCGGGCGCGGAGGACAAGGCGGTGTCGATCGCGTCCTCGGTTTGAAGGAGCAGCTGCCTTTGCGCGCGAACCGTGCCCGCCAGGCGCGCCGTCTCCCTTCGGCGCGCGGCCTCGACGGCCTTCTCCTGCCGGGCGACCGCCTCCCTCCAGGCCTGCGTCACCTTGCCGGCCGCTTCCCGGGCACGGCCGCTCCGGGCTTGCGCGGCCCGTTTGCCCGACTCGCGCAGGCCTTTCGCCACGCGCGAGAGCTTCTCGGCGAGCTCCTTCGCGGCCTTCGCGGCGCCCGCGGCGTCTCCCGATCGCAGGGCGCGCCGCAAGGCGCTCGCCGCCTCGCGGGCGCCGTCGAGCGGCAGTTCCCGCACCGCGCGCGTCTCCTCGGCGGCCTCGGGCAGAGCCTCGATCGACCGGCGCAGCTCCTCGAGCGCCTCGTCCACGGAGGCCAGCGCTTTCTCGAGCTCCGCCGCCTCCGAAGCGGAGAGCCCGTCCTTCATCCGCTCGAGGGAGTCGCCGAGCTCGCGGCCTTCGCGCTCCGCGTTGAAGGCGCGCTCGGCCATGTCCTGCGCGTTCTGCACGCTCGAGCCCTCGCGCAGCGCGGACGAGGCGGCGCGCGCCTGCTCGGCCAGCGCCTTCTGCTCCCGGGCGGCCCGGGGAAGATCGCCCTCCTTCAGCGCCGCCTCGGCCTTGGGCAGGCCCTCCATGCCGGCCGAGGCGAGGCTCTCGGCGGCGGCCGCGGCCTGTTCGGCGAGGCCGGGATTGGCGCGCGGGTCGTCAAGCATCGCGTCGTTCCAGCCCATCAGCGCGCCGGCGGCGGCGGCCCAAAGCCCCGGGACGGGACGCGCGGCCTCGCGGGCGGCCTCCTCGTTTCCGGAGGAGGCGGCCTTCGCGGCGGCGTCGGCCGCCGCGGCGGCGCGGTCCAGCGCGGCGAGCGCCTTTTCGCGCGCCGCGAGCGCCTCGGTGTGCTCGGCGTCGACGTCGACGACCTCGACCGACCCTTTCTCGGACCGCGCGGACTGGCGCGGCGAGGCGTCGTCGGACGCCTCGAGCCAGAACTCGACGATGGAGCCCGGGGCGTGGCCGCGCAGCGCCAGCGCCGCGTCGCCGAGCGTCTCCGCCGAGCCGCGCTCGAAGGACAGGGAGCGCCTCATGGGCGCCTTGCCTCTCGGGGCGATGAGAAGCTCCAGGCGCGTCAGAGCGCCGTCGTCGCGCGCGGCATAGGCGATCGTCACCGAGTCCCGCGGCCCGGCCTGCAGCGGGACCTGCGGCGACAGCAGCTCGACCGAAGGCGCGGCGTCGCGGACCACGGACACCGCATAGGCGGGCGGCGACGGGTCGCGGCGGCCGTCCCGCGAGGCCAAGATCAGAGACAGCGTCGCGTCCTCTTGAGCCAGGAAGCCCGCCGACCAGGCGCCTGCGGCCTCGCGCATCGGCAGCGGCGCGGGCAGGGCCGAGAGGCTCAGCTCCGCCGAGGCGAGCGGCATTTCGGATTCCCCGCGCACCGTCACCCAGTCGCCGCGCCGGGCGCGCACCGGAGAGTCCGTTCCGAGCACGAAGGTCTTCGTGCCGCGCGCGCCGTGGACGATCGCCCGGGCCTCCCGAAAGCGGGGCGCGGGAATAGGGCGCAGGCGCCGGGCGCTCGTGACGAGATCGCGGCGCCGCGCGCGATAATCGAGCTCCGAGGAGAGCGCCCCGGTCTCGGCGGACGCGGAAGCGGCGTCCACGGAGTCCCAGGCGGCCGGGCGCCAGACGCCGTCGGCGCCGCGCGTCTCGAGGGCCAGGTCGGCTCCCCGAAGCCCCGCGGCCGCGCCCTCGGGAGTGAGCCGCGCCGTCAGGGAAACGGAAGACCCCCAATCCACATCGGCGTCGCCGGGAAGCAGCGCGACCAGACGGTCGAGCGGCGCGTCGAGCCACGGCGCCAGCACGCGCGACCAGGAACCCCCGCGCGCCCCGCCGGCCAACCCGAACGCGAGCGCCGCCGCCGCGGCGAAGCCTCCGAAGCGGGCCGCGCGCGACGGCCGCCAGGCATAGAGGGGCTCGCCGGGAAGCCCCGCGGCGAGGGCGTCGGCGCGGACGAGATGCTCCCGCCGCAGATCGGCGGACACGTCGCGTCCGCCGCTCTCGTCGCGCAGCGCCCAGGCGGACGCGAGCATCGCCTTCGTCTCGGGCCAACGGCGCGCGGCGTCCGAAAAGATCGCGCCCCACCCGCCCGCGCGCCAAGGGACGATCAGCCCGCGCCACGCGTGCACCGCCAGACCGGCGGCGCCGGCGAGCCACGCGGCCGCGCGGAACGGCTGAGGCAAGGTCAGGAACCTGTCCGCCGCCGCCAGGGCTCCCGCGACGGCGAAGCCCCAGCCCAAGGCGCGGGCCGCCGCTTCGAGAGCGAGGGACCGGCGTCTTTGGGCGCGCCACGCGCGCGCGCGTCTTTCAAGGCTCATGCCGCAGTGTACCGAAACAGCGCGGCGTCGCGCCAGGCCGGCGGAGTAAAGGCCGCGTCTAGACGGGGACGGCGGGCGAGGAGAGGCGGTCTTCGGCCTCGCGAAGGTCGCGCAGCGCCTCGCGGCGGCGGTCCAATTCGTGGGCGGGCATCCGCTTCTTGACGTGATCGCGCTCGATCTCCATCAGGATGTCCTCGGCGCGCACCGAATCCGCGTAGGGCCGGGCGTGGAAAAGAGAACGCCAGCCCGCTCTGATCTCGCCGACCGCGTCCCACTCGTGGAGGATCGTCTCGAGCAGGGTCTTGAGCACCATGCCGACCCCCACGAGGCCGACCGAGAGGGTGAACATGAACTTGATGTACATCTCCATGGAGCTCATGTGAGTATTGTAGCCCCGGGCCGGGTCCGGCGCACGGGCCGACGGGGCCCGCCGCGGAGGGCCCGGGGGCCTATGCGTAAATAGGCCGAAGGTCCTATATCCGCCTCATGCGCCGCCCATAGCCGGCGGCGAGCGCGGCCATGCCCAAGGCCATGCCGGTGGTCGTCCAGGCCACGCCTATCCGCGAGGCCAGGCCCCCCGCGATGAAGCTTCCGATCGGGGAGAGTCCGATGAAGATCATCGAGTAGAAGCTCATGACGCGGCCGCGATGGCGATCGTCCGACAGCTCCTGCAGCGCCGTGTTCGCGCCCGCGAGCACCCGGATCGCGAACCAGCCGATCAGCGCCATGAAGAAGCAGGACAGCCAGAAATGCCGGGACCAGGCCATGCCGGCGAGCGCGACGGCCAAGCCGGCGGAGCCCGAGACGATCGCGGCCCCCACCCCGTCCGCGCCCCGACGGCGGGCCAGGGCCAGGGCGCCGATCATCGCGCCGACGCCCGAGAAGGAGGAGAGGATGCCGAGCCCCTTGGCGCCCGAATGCAGGACGTCCTCCGCGAACACCGGCATCAAGGTGTAGACCGGAAGCCCCACGACCCCCATGACGGTCAGAGCCATGAGCACGAGGCGGATCGGCTCATGGCCGAAGGCGTAGGCCATCCCGTCGCCGATCTCCTGCCACGGCCCGCCCCGCGGCACGGCGGGCGGCGGTTGGCGCACGTCGCGCATCGCCTTCAACGCGCAAAGGACCGCCACGTAGCTCAGCGCGTTGATCCCGAAGCAGCCCGCTTCTCCCGCGTAGGCGATCGCCAGGCCCGCGAGGCCGGGGCCCACGATGCGGGAGGCGTTGACGACGGTCGAATTGAGCGCGATCGCGTTGTGCCGGTGCTCGACGGGCACCAGCTCGCCGATGAGCACCTGGCGGGCGGGCATGTCGAAGGCGTTGACCACGCCGAGGCCGAAGGAGAGCAGGAACACGTGCCAGACCTCGATCTGCCCGCCCCAGGTCAGAAGCGCCAGCAGCCCGGCCTGTCCCATCGCGAGCAGCTGGGTGCGCTTGACGAGGCGCAGGTGATCGGCGTGGTCCACGGCGAAGCCCGCGTAGAACCCGAACACGAGCACCGGCAATTGGCTGACCAAGGCGACGAGGCCGAGCATGAACGGGTCTCGCGTCAGCCGGTAGACGAGCCAGGCCTGCGCGGTGTTCTGCATCCAGGAGCCGGTCAGCGAGACGAACTGGCCGAAGAAGAAGAGCCGGAAGTTGCGGTGGCTCAGGGCCGAGAACATATCTCCGAGGCGCGGTCGAGAAGGGCCGCCGCGCGCGGCGAGAGGGGCTTGGCGTCGAGCAGCTCGGCGAGCTGCGCCGGAGTACGCGCGCCGAGCACGGCCGACGAGACGAACGGCTTGCCCATGAGCCAGCCGAGCGCGGCCTGCGCGCAGGTCGAACGCTCGAGCGCCGAGACGGCCTGAAGGACCTTGACCAAGGCCGCGCCGCGGTGGGGCTCGACGAAAGGAAAGGCGTCGGGGCCGGCGCGGCGCCCGGCGGCCCCGGCCGCCGCGTATTTCCCGCTGAGCAGGCCGCCCGCGAGCGGGCTCCAGGCGAGCAGGCTCACGCCGTCCCGCTCGGCGACCGGCACCAGGTCGTTCTCCGGGAAGCGGGCGGCGAGGCTGTACTGCACCTGATCGAAGGCGAAGCGCCCGCGCGCGGAAGCGAGCTGCTCGCCGGAGAAATTCGAGCAGCCGAGGACCCGGACCTTGCCCGCCTTGACGGCCGCCTCGAGCGCGCCGAGCGTCTCCTCGAGCGGGACCTCGAAGTCCCAGCCGTGCGGCATGTAAAGGTCCACGTGATCGGTTCTCAGGCGCTTGAGGCTGGCGTCCAGCGCGCGCTTGATCCATTTCGCCGACAATCCGCCCGTGGACGGGTCGTCGAGGTCCATCTGCCCGAGGAGCTTGGTCGCGATCAGGAAGCGGCCGCGCCGCTTCTTGAGGATGCGGCCGAGCATCTCCTCGGCGGCGCCGCGTCCGTAGATGTCGGCGGTGTCGATCAGGTTGACGCCCCGCTCCAGCGCCAGATCGATCAAGGAGGAGGCGGTCCCATCGTCGATGGCCCCGACCTTGTGCCAGTCCGCGCCGAAGTTCATCGTGCCCAGCGACAGCGCCGAGACCTTAAGACCGGAGCGGCCGAGCGGGTTCTTCTTCACGCCGGTCTAATGGGGACGCTTCTTATAATGGCCCTTGTGGTCGGGCTTGCGGTGGTAGGGGGACGGCGGCTTGGCCGCTATAGAAGGAAGCGGGGCGGCCTTCGGGGCGTCCTCGAAGGTCTCTGGGGTGAGCAGGCAAAGGAAGCGGGCGATGATCTCCTTGAGATCCATCTCGTCGGTGGCCAGCTCCCAGTCGGGGCCGAGGAACTCGGCGGCCCGGAAGTACTTCTCCTTCTCCTGGAAGGCGATCAGGATCTTGGCCACCTTCTTGGCGCCGACCTCCTGCCGGGTGGGGATCTTCCCCTCCTTCATCCGGCTCTTGGTCATATATTCGATGCGGCTGATCATGTGCCGGTTGGTCGGGCTCACGAGGCTGATCGCCAGGCCCGCCTTGCCGCTGCGCGCCGTGCGGCCGATGCGATGGACGTACACGTCCATCTCGCGCGGGATCGAGTAGTTGATGACGTGCGTGAGCTCCTTGACGTCGAGTCCGCGGGAGGCCACGTCCGTGCAGATCAGGAGGTTGACCTTCTTCTCGCGGAACGCGTTCATCGTGCGGTCGCGGTCGTGCTGGGTCTTGTCGCCGTGCAAAGTGTCGACCTTATAGCCCCGATTGATCATGGCCTGCGCGACGTCCATCACGAGGGCCTTGGTCTGGCAGAACACGAGGCCGTAGAAATCGTCGGCGGACTCGATGATCTTGACCAGCAGCTCGGGCTTGTCGGACTCCCGCGCGAGGTAATAAATCTGCTCCACCGTCGTCGACAGCATCTCGCCGCGGTTGATCTGCACCTGCTTGGGCTTGCGCAGATAGGTGTCGGCGACGCGCCTCACGCCCGGGCTCATCGTCGCCGAGAACAGCCAGATGTGGCCGGTCTCGCGCGGCGTCGCCTTGAGGATTTTCTCCAAATCCTCTTTAAAGCCCATCGAGATCATCTCGTCGGCCTCATCGAGGACGACGGTCCTCACATTGGCGAGCTTGAGCGCCCCGCGGTCGATGAGATCGATGATGCGGCCCGGCGTGCCGACGACGATCGCCGCTCCGTGCTTGAGGCCGTCGAGCTGCGCGGCGTAGCTCGTTCCGCCGTAGATCGGGACCGCCTTGACGCCCTTGTGCTTGCCGAAGAGGTTGATCTGGCCCGAGACCTGGACGGCGAGCTCGCGGGTCGGGCACAGGATCAGGCCCTGGACGTGCTTTTTCGCGGCGTCGACCTGCTCGAGCAGCGGGATGCCGAAGGCCGCGGTCTTGCCGGTGCCGGTGGCGGCCTGGCCGATGAAATCGGTGGGGGCGCCGAGCAGGATGGGGAGCGCCTGCTGCTGTATCTCGGTCGGGGCGCTGTAGCCCAGCTCCGCGATCGCGCGGGCCAACGGGGCGCTCAGCTTCAGATCTTCGAATGTCTTCACACGTAGATTCTACATAAAGCGCCGTCATGAAGGCTTTTCGTCCCCGACATGGCCCGGCCCGCGAACGGTTCTTATAATCGCGCCATGACCAACACCGCCGCGCCGCCGCGCCCGAGCGCCGGCCCGAAGCCGGTCGCGCCGGGCAGGCCTTACCCTCTCGGCGCCTCCTACGACGGCGCCGGGGTCAATTTCGCGCTGTTCTCCCGCAACGCCACGCGCGTGGAGGTCTGCCTCTTCGATTCGCCGGACGCGAAAAAGGAAACGGAGTGCTTCCTGCTGCCCGAGCAGACCGACATGGTGTGGCACGGCTACCGCCGCGGGCTCAAGCCCGGGCAGCTGTACGGCTATCGAGTGCACGGCCCCTACGAGCCGGCCGCCGGCCATCGCTTCAATCCGAGCAAGATCCTCTTCGACCCCTACGGCAAGGCGGTGGGCCGGGACCTGTCGTGGGACGACGCGCTGTTCGGCTACCGCATCGGCGACCCCCAGGCCGACCTCTCCCACGACCCGAGAGACTCCGCGCCGTACGCGGTGCTCAGCGCCGTGACCGACGACGTCTTCGACTGGCGCGGCGACGCGCACCCCCGCATCCCCTGGCACAAGACGGTGATCTACGAGGCGCACGTGAAGGGCCTGACCAAGCTCCATCCCGGCCTGCCGGAGGCCGTGCGGGGCACGTACGCGGGCGTCGGCTCGAAGCCGGTCGTCGAGCATCTCCGTTCGCTGGGCGTCACCTCCCTCGAGCTTCTTCCCGTGCATCACTTCCTGCGCGACCGTCATCTGCTCGAGAAGGGGCTCACGAACTACTGGGGCTACAACACGCTGAGCTATTTCGCCCCGCACGGCGCCTACGCCGTCGATCCGTCCAACGCGGTCGTCGAGTTCAAGGAGATGGTCCGCTCGCTGCACGCCGCGGGCATCGAGGTGATCCTCGACGTCGTGTACAACCACACCGCGGAGGGCAGCCAGCTGGGGCCCACCTTGTGCCTGCGCGGCGTCGACAACGCCTCCTACTACCGCCTGGCCGAGGACAAGCGCTTCTACATGGACTACTCGGGCTGCGGCAACTCGCTGAACATGAGGGAGCCCCGCGTCCTGCAGCTCATCATGGACAGCCTGCGCTACTGGACGACGGAGATGCACGTCGACGGCTTCCGGTTCGATCTGGCCTCCGCGCTCGCCCGGGAGCTGTTCGAGGTCGACCACCTGAGCGCCTTCTTCGACATCATCCACCAGGATCCGGTGCTGTCGCGCGTGAAGCTCATCGCCGAGCCCTGGGACCTCGGCGAGGGCGGCTACCAGGTCGGGAACTTCCCCCTGGGCTGGGCGGAGTGGAACGGGCGCTACCGGGACGCCGTCCGCGCCCTCTGGAAGGACCGCTCGACGCGCATGGCGGAATTCTCCTCGCGGCTCGCCGGAAGCAGCGACCTCTACGAGCACAGCGGACGCAAGCCCTGCGCGAGCGTCAACTTCATCACGGCCCACGACGGCTTCACCCTCCAGGATCTCGTGAGCTACGACCATAAGCACAACGAGGCGAACAAGGACGGAGACAAGGACGGGACCGACGACAATAAGAGCTGGAACTGCGGCGCGGAGGGGCCCACGAAGGACGCGGCGGTTCTCGCGCTGCGGGAGCGGCAGAAGCGCAACCTGATGGCGACCTTGCTCCTGTCCCAAGGCGTCCCGATGATCCTCGGCGGCGACGAGCTCAGCCGCACGCAGCAAGGCAACAACAACGGCTACGCCCAGGACAGCGAGCTGAGCTGGACGAACTGGGCGCCCGACGCGGCCGGGGAGCGCTTCGCCGCCTTCGTGCGCGACCTGCTCAAGCTGCGCGCCGCGCAGCCCGTGCTGCGCCGCCGGACCTTCTTCACGGGACGCGGGCTGCACGGCCTCAAGGACATCTTCTGGTTCGAGCCTTCGGGCAAGGAGATGACGCCCGAGGCCTGGGACGACCCGGCGATCCGCACGCTCGGGGTGCGGCTCGGCGAGGGCGGCATCGACGAGGTCGACGACGAGGGCACGCGAGCGGCCGGCGACACCTTGCTCATCCTGATCAACTCCGGCCCCGTCGCCGTCGAGTTCCAGGAAAGGCCGTCGGAGCGCCCCGGCGCCTGGGAGCGGGTGCTCGACACCGCGATCGATCCGCCCGCGCCCCTCTCGTCCTCTCCCCAGGACCCCTACCGCATGGAGGGACGCTCGCTCGCCGTCTTTCGCCTGGCCGTCCTGGGCGAGGGGCCGCGCGCGTGAGCGTCGGAGCCTCCGCCGGGGTCCGGGAGGCCGCGCGCCGCGTCATCCGGGCCGAGCTGGCGTCGGCCTACGTTCCGGCCTCGGTGTACCGGCTGCAGCTGACGCCGCGGACGGGCTTTCGCCGGGCGGCGGAACTGACGGAGTACCTCCGGGACCTCGGGGCCCACGCGCTTTATTTCTCCCCCTACTTCAAGACCGCGGCGGGAAGCGCCAACGGCTACGCCGTCACGGATCCGACGGCCCTCGATCCCGGCCTGGGAAGCCGGCGCGACTTCGACGCGATGTGCGCGCGACTGTCGGCGGCGGGCCTTGGGCACGTGGCCGACGTCGTCCCGAACCATATGGGCATCGCCGAGAATCCCTACTGGCGGGACGTCCTCGAGCACGGCCGCCGGTCCCCTTTCGCGGACTTCTTCGACATCGACTGGGACCCGCCGAAGGCGGCGCTGCGCGGCAGGGTCCTCCTGCCGGTGCTCGAGGATTTCTTCGGCAAGGTCCTCGAGGCGGGCCTCATCCGCCTGATCCACGCCGAAGGACGATTCTCGGTCGCGTATCGCGGCCTGCGCTTCCCGGTCGCGCCCTCGTCCTTGACCTTCCTGTTCGAGCATGCCGGCGCCTCCGGGCTGCCCCTCGCCCGCCGCGCGCCCCGCTGCCTCGCCGCGTTCAACGGCCGGCCCGGCGTGCCCGCGAGCTTCGATCTTCTGGAAGGCCTGCTCGACCGGCAGATCTACCGCCTGGCGCATTGGCGGGCCGCCTCCGACGAGATCAACTACCGGCGCTTCTTCAATTTCAACGACCTGGCCGCCGTGCGCGCCGAGAAGCCCGAAGTCTTCGAGCTCTGCCACCGCCTCGTCTTCCGCCTGCTCGAGGAGGGCAAGGTGCAGGGCCTGCGCATCGATCATCCCGACGGCCTGTACGACCCGCCCGGCTACTTCGCGCGCCTCCAGGACGGCTGGCTGCGCCGCCGCCTCGCGCGCGCCGGCATTCCGGAGGAGGACGCCGCCGCGGTCCTGTCCGAGGACGAGTTTCGCGCCGCCGCCCCGGTGTTCGTCGTCGCCGAGAAGATCCTCGACCGCCGCGAGCCGCTGCGCGACGATTGGCGCGTGAGCGGCACCGTCGGCTACGATTTTCTGAACTCGCTCAACGGGCTCTTCGTCGATCGGGCCAACGAGAAGGCCGTCGGCGCCGCCTACGAGCACTTCATCGGCCGCAAGAAGGACGTCGGAGCGCTGGTGTACGAGGCCAAGCGGCTCTTCCTCAGGACCTACCTCGCCGGAGAGATCGAGGCCCTCGGACATCGCCTCGCGGCACTGGCGGAAACGAGCCGCGCCTATCGCGACTTCACGAGGCGAAGCCTCACCGCCGCGGTGCGCGAGGTCATCGCCTGCTTTCCGGTCTATCGCACCTACATCTCGCCGCGGGCGCGTTTCCCGTCGGAGAACGACCGGCGCTACATCTCCGCGGCGCTGGCCCGGGCCCGGCAGTCCGCCGAGGACCTCGGCCCCGGCGTGTTCGACATGCTCGAGGACATCCTCCTGCTGAAGATCGAGCCTCGCGTCGACGCGGAGCGGCGGGACGCGTACCGGGATTTCGTGCTGCGCTTCCAGCAGCTGACGGCTCCGGTCATGGCGAAAGGGCTGGAGGATACCGCGTTCTACATCGACCACCGGCTGGTTTCCTTGAACGAGGTCGGGGGCGATCCCGGCCGCTTCGGGGAGTCCGCGGCGGGATTCCACCGTCTGAACCGGGAGCGCGCCCGGCGCTGGCCCGGCTCGCTGGCCGCGGCATCCACGCACGACACCAAGCGCAGCGAGGACGCGCGCCTGCGCATCGACGCCCTCAGCGAGCTTCCGGCGGAGTGGAGGAGCGAGGCCTCCCGCTGGGCGATCCTGAACGAACGGCACAAGACCTTGCTCGGCGACGCGCTCGAGCCGGATCGCGACACCGAGTACTTCATCTACCAGACCCTGCTCGGCGCGTGGCCCGACGACGCGGAGCGCGCGGGCCATGCCGAGTTCACGGAGCGCCTGCGGGCCTACGTGAAGAAGTCGGTGCGCGAGGCGAAGCGCCGGACCGACTGGCTCCGCCCGGACGGAGAGTACGAGGAAGCGGTGGACCTCTTCCTGAGGAACATCCTCAGCCGCGGCCAGGACAACGCCTTCCTGAGGCGCTTCTCCCCGTTCCAGCGGCGGGTCTCGGAGCTCGGCAAGCTCAACGGCCTGTCCGCCCTCACACTGAGGCTCGCCTCGCCGGGCCCCGTCGACATCTACCAGGGCGACGAGCTCTGGAACTACCGCCTGACCGACCCGGACAACCGCGGGCCCGTGGACTTCGACCGGCGCGTCGCGGCCCTCGCCTCTCTGCGCCGCCTGCTCGGCGAGGGCCGCCCGCGCGCCCGCGTCGTGCGGGAGCTCGCGGCGCGCAAGGACGACGGCCGCATCAAGATGTTCCTGCTGCGCGAGGGCCTTCGTCTGCGCGGCCGCGCGCCCGCGCTCTTTCTGAAAGGCGCCTACGAGCCGCTGAAGGCGCTCGGCCCGCGCGCGGACCAGGTCGTCGCCTTCGCGCGCGAGGCCGAGGGCCGCGTCCTGATCGCGGCGGGCGGGCGCTTCTTCAGCCGCCTTCCGGGCGAGCCGGGCGCGTGGCGAGGCACGGCCGTCGTTCTGCCGAGAGCCTGCCGCGCGCGATCGTTCCGCGACGCCTACACCCATCGCCGCGTGCGCCCGGCCTCCAGGGGCGGCGCCCTCGTGATCCCGGCCTCCGAGCTCTTCGCCGTGCTCGGAGCGTCCTTGCTGGTGGGCGGCCATGACGACTAAAACGAGCCCGGCCCGCCGCCTCGCCGTGGGCGCCGAGCACGTCCGCGGGCGGGGCACGCACTTCCGGGTCTGGGCGCCGGGGCGGCGCCGCGTCGAGGTCGTCTTCGAGGACGCGGGCGGGCGCGAGTCTCCGGGGCCCCAGCTCGAGCCGGAGCCCGGAGGATACTTCGCGGGAGCGTCGGCGGACGCGCGCCCCGGGGCGCTCTATCGCTTCCGGCTCGACGGGGAGGGGCCCTTTCCGGATCCGGCGTCCCGCTTCCAGCCGCGCGGCCCGCACGGGCCGTCTCAGATCGTGGATCCGTCCGCATACTCCTGGAGGGACGCCGCGTGGCGCGGGCCGCGCCGCGAGGGCCGCGTTCTCTACGAGTTGCACGTCGGCACCTTCACCCGCGAAGGCACCTGGGAGGCGGCCGGACGCCGTCTCGAGAGCCTCGCGGAGCTGGGCGTGACGATCCTCGAGATCATGCCCGTCGCCGATTTTCCCGGCCGCTTCGGCTGGGGCTACGACGGGGTGAACCTGTTCGCGCCGACGCGCCTTTACGGCGCGCCGGACGACTTCCGCGCCTTCGTGGACCGCGCGCACGGGCGCGGCCTGGCGGTCATCCTGGACGTGGTCTACAACCACTTCGGGCCCGACGGCAACTTCCTGCCGCGGTTCTCCCCGAGCTACGCCAAGAAGGAGCAGACGGAATGGGGACCCGCGATCAACTTCGACGGCCCGGATTCCGGGCCGGTGCGGAGCTACTTCACGTCGAACGCCGCGTACTGGATCTCCGAATATCACCTGGACGGCCTGAGGCTCGACGCGACCCAATCGATCCAGGACTCCTCCCCGGTCCACGTGCTCGCCGAGGCGGCGCGCGCGGCGCGAGCCGCGGCCGGGCGCCGCGACATCGTCCTGTTCGCGGAGAACGAAACGCAGGAGGCGAAGCTCGCGCGCTCCCCCGCCGCGGGGGGGTACGGCCTCGACGCCCTGTGGAACGACGACTTCCATCACGCGGCCCGCGTGGCGCTGACCGGCCGGCGCGAGGCGTATTTCTCCGATTATCTCGGCTCGCCCCAGGAATTCATCTCCTGCGCGACGCGAGGGTTCCTTTATCAGGGGCAGTTCTATCGATGGCAGGGCAAGCGCCGCGGGACTCCCGCCGCGGACCTGCCGCCCGGCGCCTTCATCCATTATCTCGAGAACCATGACCAGGTCGCCAACTCGTTCGCTGGACGCCGCTTGAGCCGGCTCGCCGAGCCCGCCTGCCGGCGCGCACTGACGGCGCTGCTGCTCCTCGGCCCCCAGACCCCCCTGCTGTTCCAGGGCCAGGAATACGACTCCTCCGTTCCCTTTCAGTACTTCGCCGACCATGAAGGGCCTCTCGGCGCGGCGGTCCGAGGCGGGCGTCGGATCTTCCTCGGCCAATTCCCGAGCATGGCGTCGCCGGAGGCTCAGGCCGCGATGGAGGATCCCGGCGACGCGGCCGTGTTCGACCGCTGCAAGCTCGACGACGCGGAACGCTCGCGGAACCACGCCGCGCTGGCCCTGCACCGCGACCTGCTCGGCCTGCGGCGCGAGGAGCCTTTCAGGTCGCAGGGCGGCGGCGGCATCGCCGGAGCCGTGCTCGGCGCCTCGGCTTTCGCGCTCCGGTTTTCGGGCGCGCGCGGCGACGACCGGCTCCTCGTCGTCAATCTCGGCGCCGGCCTGGACCTTTCGCCCGCGCCCGAGCCCCTGCTCGCTCCGCCGGGAGGCGGAGCCTGGGAGCTGCACTGGTCCAGCGAAAGGCCGGCCTACGGCGGCGCGGGCGCAGCCTCTCCCGTCGACGAGGAGGGCCGCTGGCGGCTCCCGGGCCGCTGCGCCAGCCTGCTGCGAGGCGCCTCGCGTGCCTGAAGCGATCGTCAGCAGCATGGCCTGGGCCAAGGACGACCCCGCGGACGGGCCGCGCCTCGTCGAGCGCGAGTGGCTCGTCACGAACGGCCTCGGCGGCTACGCGGCCGGGACGATCGCGGGCGTGTGCACCCGGCGCTTCCACGGCTACCTGATCGCGTCCCTGCCCGCGCCGCTGGGGCGCGTCATGATGCTCAACCACGTGGCCGAGGAGGTCCGCCTCGCCGACGGAAGGATCGCGCGTCTCGGAGGCGGCGACGAGCGCTCCGAGGGCGCCTTCGATTTCGACGGGACGCGCGCCTTCAGCGGCTTCCGCCTGGAGAGCGGCCTGCCGGTCTGGCGCTACGAAATGGACGGGGCCGTGCTCGAGAAAAGCCTGGTCCTGCCGCACCTGCAGAACACGGTCTTCCTCCGCTACCGGCTCCTCTCGAGCAAGGGCCCGGTCCGCCTGCGCGTGCGCCCTTCCGTCCACTTCCGTCCTCACGAGGGGCGCGTCGACGCGCCGATGACGGACGTATACGTCCTGCGCACGATGGGCTCCCGGCACGAGATCCGGGGACGTCCGGACATGCCGCCGCTCAGGCTGCTCGCCCACGGCCCGCGCGCCTCGCTCGTCCTCGACGGCGGCGGCCTGCGAAGCATCTTCTACCGCGTGGAGAGCATGCGCGGCTACGACGCCGTCGGCTCGCTGTGGAGCCCCGGCTACCTCAAGGCCGACCTGGGCCCCGGCGGGGAGGCGAGCCTCGGCGCCTCCACGGAGCCGTGGGAGATCTTCGGGGCGATGGAGCCGGCGGACGCGTTCCCGATCGAGGAGGGCCGCCGAGAGAGCCTCGTCGCCCTCGCGCCCCCCCATCTGCGGCGCGGCACCGCGGCGGAGCTCGTCCTCGCCGCCGATCATTTCATCGTCACGCCCAACAACCGCGTCCTCGACGCCGCCCGGGCGCGCGCCCACGGCGAGGACATCCGTTCCGTGATCGCGGGCTACCACTGGTTCACCGACTGGGGCCGGGACACGATGATCGGCCTAGAGGGCCTGCTGCTCTGCACCGGCCGCCACCGGGAGGCCGCCTGCATTCTGCGCATGTTCGCGCGGCATCTGCGCGACGGGCTCATCCCGAACCTGTTCCCGGAAGGAAAGCAGGAGGGCCTCTACCACGCCGCGGACGCGACGCTGTGGTTCTTCCACGCGCTCGACCGCTACCACGCCTACTCGGGCGACTGGGGCACCGTCGCGGCGCTGGCGCCGCGTCTCGCCGAGGTCGTACGGCGCCACGTCGAGGGGACCCGGTTCGGGATCCGCGTCGACGCCGACGGCCTGGTGACCCAGGGCCAGGAAGGCTATCAGCTCACGTGGATGGACGCCAAGGTCCAGGACTGGGTGGTGACGCCGCGGCGCGGCAAGACCGTCGAGATCAACGCCCTCTGGTATTCGAACCTGCGCTTCATGGCCGGAGTCGAGCGCCGGCTGGGCGACGCCGCGGCGGGCGCCTCCCGCGACGCGCTGGCCGACAAAGTGAAGGCCTCGTTCAACGAGAAGTTCTGGTTCACGAACGAGGACAACCGCCGCGCCTGGGGAGAGACGGGGGGGGCGCTGCGCGACGTCGTCGAGGGCGACCCTCACGGCGACGCGATCCGGCCGAACATGCTGTTCGCGGTCAGCCGCGGCGGAGACCTCCTGACCCCCGAGCGCCGCCGCGCCGTCGTGCTCGCCGCGACGCGCGATCTCCTCACGCGCAAGGGCCCGCGCACCCTGTCCGACCGCGACAGCGGCTTCCGCGAGCGCTATGACACCTCGAAGCCTCCGCTCGAGAAGGATCAGGCCTATCATCAGGGAACGGTCTGGCCCT